>JBAQVA010000030.1:0-16038 GCA_049297835.1 Propionibacterium sp. | reverse complement strand
GGAGTTCCCCCGGGATCGGCTCCCGATGAGGGACAACGAGCCTTTCTTCAGACTGCTCAGAGGACACCGACAGCACCGAGATCACCGTCACAGATAGCTCTACTCCCTCGCTGAATTTGATGTGTATTGAGCTTGACAGCATACCCATCCTCTAATACTCTCTCTCACATGAGAGGAGTGCCGGTGTACAACACTTGGTCTCCGGCGGCGATGTCCTGTTGGGGCAAGACCCAGCCCAACACAGGTGGCTGGTTATCACTGGTCCAGCACCTTGAGGACGCCTCTGGTGTCATCTTGAAACTCTGGACGAAGCAGCCTGAAAATATTCGAGTACTTTTCACCAATACCTTCGGCAGCAACAACTCTGCAGCCGCCTTCGTCTCATTCTGTGCCGGGGTCCATGACTTGGGCAAGGCTTCGACGCATTTCGCTTTCAAGGCCGATGCGGTGGGAATGGGATACCTGTGTGGTGAGATGGCCCAACACGGCCTCACCGGTCCCGCCAGAATCACGCATCCCGAACCCCATGGTGTCCTTGGCCAAGCTCACCTCAAGTCATGGCTTAACAGACGTTACTCCGCAGACTCATTCCGAGCCGAACACCTCACCTGTATCATTGGCGGACACCACGGCGCAAACCCCAACTCCTTGCAGATTGACGACGCAGAGAAAGTGCTCGACGCCGAGCCACGGCCGTGGCATGAGGTCCGTGACGAGATCTGTGATCGCATGGCCGAGTTCACCAGCGCAGACAAGTATCTGGGACAGTGGCTGGCAACAGAGATTCCTGCCACCATACAAGTGCTCACCGAGGCCTTGGTCATCATGGCGGACTGGATCGCCAGCGATGAGAAGCTGTTCCCCTACGGAGTGCCGGGAACTACTTCCCAGCGTGTGAAATCTGCTCTGTCACGGCTGCACTTGCCGGCTCCTTGGTCACCGGAACTCAGCTCTACAGATGCCGAAATCCTGTTCACCGATAGGTTCCCTGCCATTCCACATGGTCGTCCGAATGCCATGCAGTGCGCAGTGCTGAACGCAGCACGATCCATGTCCACTCCTGGGCTCCTCGTGGTCGAAGCACCGATGGGCATGGGCAAGACCGAAGCCGCATTGCTCGCAGCAGAGGTCGTGGCGGAACGTTTCGGGATGGGCGGAGTCTTCTTCGGCCTGCCGACGATGGCCACCTCGAACCCGATGTTCTCCAGAGTCCGCTCCTGGCTGGACGAGGTTCCATCCAAAGGAACATCGAGCATCAGCCTCGCCCACTCGAAGGCTGGCCTGAACGAGGAATACCAAGGCCTGATGCCGTGGAATCGGGACATCGCCGTCTACGACGACACCGAGGACGACGGACTCTCACGACGCGAAGCAGCGGCACTCGTCCACTCCTGGTTCATGGGACGCAAGCGGGCGATCCTCGCCAACCACGTCGTGGGGACGATCGACCAAGGACTCTTCGCGGGACTCAAGGCCAAGCATGTGGTTCTCAGGCATCTGGGCCTTGCCAGCAAAGTCGTCATCTTCGATGAAGTCCATGCCGCGGACGACTACATGCGCACATATCTCAAGCGGGTACTGGAGTGGCTGGGCGCCTATCGAACTCCCGTCATCCTCATGTCCGCCACCCTCCCGCCATCGCAACGACAGGAACTCGTCACTGCCTACGCCGAGGGCTTCACACACGGAGATTCGCCGACCATACCTGAAACCGAGGAGGCCTACCCGCTTCTCACCACCGCGTCCTCCACAGCTGAGGTGACCCCGATCCCCTACCGTTCGGAATCGACCCACGTCGCCGTCATCCCGCTCGATGACTCTCTGGATACCCTCGTCGAACTCCTACGGACAAGCCTGGCCCATGGAGGCTGCGCAGGAATCATCCGGAACACCGTCTCCAGAGCCCAAGAGGTCTATTCCAGGCTCCGAGAAGAACTCGACTGCGAAGTCGTGCTTCTCCACTCGCGATTTCTCGCTCCGCACCGGGCCCGCAAGGAAGCAGATCTCATCGCCCGTCTGGGTCGTGACGGAGACAAGCGACCGAAGCGCATTGTCGTGGTCGGCACCCAAGTTTTGGAGCAGTCCTTGGACGTCGACTTCGACGTGTTGATCACCGATCTCGCGCCCACTGACCTCGTGTTGCAACGCATCGGTCGGCTCCACAGGCATCGTCGCGACCGACCGACCGGTCTGGAGGTGCCACGGTGCTATCTTACGGGCGTGGAGGATTGGTATTCCGCACCACCAGAATTCGTTCGGGGAAATACTGCCGTCTACGGAGAGGATGCCCTCATCCGCTCCGCGGCAGTGCTTCTCGACGTCGCCATCACGGGAATCACCTTGCCAGCCGACATTCCGCGTCTTGTCGCACGATCCTACCGGGGAAGACCAGATGTGCCCATGGAGTGGAAATCCGCCGCGGACATTGCTGCGAGAAAGGCGCGGACCGCGCGTGAGGAGTCCATCAGACGCGCCGAGACATTCCTGCTCAAGGACCCGATCGACGCCAGCAATCTCGACGGACTCATCGACGGACCCGCCTCCGATCCCGAGGATTCCAAGGGCTTCTGCCAAGTGCGTGACAGCGAGGACTCCATCGAAGTCGTGGTCGTTGTCAAGGATGGGGACAAGGTTCACTTGCCCAACGGCATCGGGCAATATTCCAATGCCGAGCTGCCGCTCTTCGGAACACCCGATGATGCTTTGGCCCGCGCTACGGCGTCCTGCACCGTGGCCCTCCCCCATTCCCTGTCCGGCAGTTGGATAGTGGACCGGGTCATCGACGACTTGGAATCGGCTCCTGTCGATTTGAGTGGCTGGCAGACCTCGCCGTGGCTACGAGGACAACTGGCACTCGTCCTCGACGAGAACGGCCATTCTTCGCTGGCAGGTCATCCCATCCTGTACAGCCCTGAACTCGGACTCATCGTCGATCCATCGGCACAGGACGGAGCAGCTTCATGACCTCTGGATTCAATCTCCTCGATGACCCTTGGGTGGCGGTGAGAAAATCCGATGGCACAGTGGACGAATTGTCGTTGCGCGATACCTTCCGCAGAGCTGGCGACTACGAGGGTCTCGCCGGCGAGATCCCGACCCAGGCGGCCGCGATCCTTCGCCTCTTGGAGGCCATCCTCATGCGCGCAACAGCCACCCGCCGCTCTGAGGACGATGCGCTGAGACAGTGGGGCAGCTGGTGGCAGGCCCAGGAGCTTCCCCTTCCCGAGATCGACGCCTACCTCGACCGATACATGGGCCGGTTCGCTCTGTTGGGTTCCGAAACCCCTTTCATGCAGGTCGCCGATCTGCACACCGAGAAGGGACGCACCTCGGGTCTGGTCAAGCTGATCGCAGAGGTGCCGCCCGGCTCGAAGTTCTTCACGACCAGGGACGGGGAAGGGATCAAATCCCTCAGTCTCGCCGAAGCAGCACGGTGGCTGATCCACGTCCATGCCTTCGACATCTCCGGCATCAAGTCCGGTGCAGTCGGCGACGATCGGGTCAAGGGCGGAAAGGGCTACCCGATCGGCACTGGACTCACCGGAAACATGGGGCTTGTCATCGCCGAAGGCACGTCCCTGCTCCAGACTCTGCTGCTCAACCTGGTGCTGCGGACGAACCCCCGCGCAGACAGGCCGGTGTGGGAACGTGAACCCCAGAATGCCGGGGCGGACTGGGACCATCCCTCCCCGACTGGACCGGCCGACCTGTTCACCTGGCAGTCGCGCCGTGTGCGGCTCATCGAACACGACAGGCGCGTGGACGACGTCCTGTTGTGCAACGGAGACAAGGTTGAATGGGCAAGCCTTCTGGGCAACGATCCAATGACGGGCTGGCGCTTCAGCAAGCCGCAGACCGCGAAGGCCGGTCACAACATTTACATGCCCCGGGCCCATCAGACCGGGCGGGCCATCTGGCGCGGTCTCGAACCACTCCTGACACGGTCGCCCGGCGACAAGGAGTGGATCCGCCCCGAGGTCCTCGTCTGGCTGGCCAAAGCCCGCCAGACCGGTCTCCTCGCTTCCAATCAGATGATCCGCATCCGGACCGTCGGCATGGAGTACGGACCTCAGAGCGCCGTGGTCACATCGGTCATCGACGACGCCCTCCCCGCATCAATCGCTGTCCTCGGCGAGGACGCTTTGGCGACCCTTGCCGTGGCGGCCGCACAAACCGCCCAGGATGTCGCGATATGCCTGGCGAACCTGGCCAGCGACCTGGCTCGAGCCGGTGGAACTGCACCGGATGCAGACCGCGCGTACGCATGGGAGACGGCCTTCGCCGCAATCGACCCCGTCTACCGTGCCTGGTTCGCACGTCTCACCAGCTCCACGGACCACGACGACGCGACCCGTGCCTGGCAGGAAGCACTCACGCGGACCATCAGGCGCGAAGGACTTCAGCTCTGCCGGGATGCCGGCACCACCGCCGAATCAGGACGCATGGTCCCCGTCCCCAACAGCGAGCGCGAAGATCTCATGGACACTGCCGAGGCCTGGCGAAGGTTCACCCGGCGACTGGCCAAGGCGACACCGGCAGCCAGCAACACAATGCCTCGCGATCAACCTACGACACCGGGCAGCGATCCGGCCGACGACCCGAAGGAGGGTTCATGACGGACAAACCATGGCTCGAGGTGTCCAAGGCCACGAAGAGCAGGATCATCCCGCTGCAGAGCGGATACACCCGGGTTCCCCGCGATTCGGCGGCTGTACGCAACCTGGCGAACCTCAGGCACGCCGACATCAATTCGCCAGGAGTGGATCCAACCTTGTGGGAACTGACGCTCGGATCGCTCCCCCACGATCTTTTGGGTCACGGCGATGACCCATCGCCGGCAGAACGGGCCGTGCATGCCGCCCTCGTGCTCTACGCCACCCATCAACAGTCCCGTCCCGGACCCATGCACCGCAGTGGAATCGGGCTCGGGCAGGCGGTCCGCAGCCTCTCGCAGAAGCGCTCCGGCGGTCCTGACTGGGACACGGGCACCATCTCCCGCTTCCACCACCTGTGCCGGGCGCAGTCCTCCACCATTCGGCTCGAGAACCTCCGGGGGCTCGTCACCCTGTTGCGGAGCGAATCCGTCGGCCTCGACTACGGCCGTCTGGCCGCCGACCTGTATCGCCTCGAGAAGGGCCTCACCCAACAAGTCATCCTCACCTGGGGCCGGCAGCTCCACCGGATGGAGCCGACCACACACGACAATCCAGATCAGTCCCCCGACATCGAAGGAGCCCAGAAGTGAGCGCTTACTACCTCGACATCCACGTCCTGCAGTCCGTCCCCCCGAGCAATGTCAACCGCGATGACACCGGAGCTCCGAAGACGGCGCTGTACGGCGGCACCCGCCGGGCCCGCGTCAGCAGCCAGGCGTGGAAGAAAGCGGTCCGGAACTCCTTCAAGGACATCCTTGCGCCGGAACAGCAGGGCGCCAGGACCCTGCGAGTCGTCGAACTGATCATGAATTCTCTCAAGGACCACCATCCCGAGGTTCCTGAAGGCCAGCACCAGGAGCGGGCGCTCGCGGTCGTCAAGGCGCTGGGTCTCAAGGCCGAAAAGCGCAAGGCCAAGGCGGGGTCCGAGCAGGAGCCCATCGAGCAGACCCAGTACTTGGTGTTCTACTCCCGCCAGCAGATCGACAGGCTGGCGGATCTGGCGGCCGCCGGCGATGGCGAGGTCTCCGGACGTGACGCCAAAGCCGCCGCGGACAAGGACCACGGCATCGAGGTTGCCCTGTTCGGCCGTATGGTGGCCGACTCCAAGGATCTCAACGTGGACTCGGCCGTCCAGGTGGCCCATGCCATCAGCACCCACGCCGTCGAGACCGAGTCCGACTACTTCACCGCAGTCGACGACTACAAGCTCGACGAGGACGACGCAGGCGCCGGGATGATCGGCAATGTCGAGTTCAACTCGTCCACCCTCTACCGCTTCGCCACCGTCGACCTCACCGAGCTCGAGCACAACCTCGGCGACAAGGACCTGACCGCAGATGCAACCGTCGCGTTCGTCCGCGGATTCATCCTGTCGATGCCCACCGGAAAGCAGAACACCTTCGCCAACAACACCTTCCCCGACGCCGTTGCCGTCCAGTTGCGCCGCGGCCGCTCTGCCAGCTTCGTCGGGGCTTTCGAGGAAGCGATCGTCCCCAAGAAAGTTGGCGAGGGATTTGTCAAGGCATCGAGCGAGGCTCTCTCCGACTACGCCCAGAGGAGCGAGGAAGCCTTCCTCGGCGCTTCCGTCGCATCGTTCGTCACCCACGTCGGGGAACGCACGGACGCCATCGAGTCCATGGGCACCCCGCTGCCGCTGGAACAGCTGCTCGACCAGACCCGTGACGCCGTCTGCTCGGTCCTGGACAAGGCAGCGTCGTGAGCGTCCTGCTCCTGCGACTGGCCGGCCCGTTGCAGTCCTGGGGGGCCGACAGCAGGTTCCAGACCCGCAACACCCGGCGCGAACCCACCAAGAGCGGGGTTCTCGGTCTGCTCGCGGCAGCCGGGGGACGACGCAGGACCGATGCCATAGAGGATCTGCTCACTCTGCGGTTCGGCGTCCGCACCGATCAGCCGGGAACGGTCGTGAGAGATTTTCACACCGCGCACGACTGGGCGCATCCCGACAAGAAGGGAGAGGCCCCACCGATGCCTCTGTCCCACCGCTTCTATCTCTCCGACGCCGTCTTCGTCGCCGGGGTCGAGGGCGACAGGAACCTGCTGGAAGGCCTCGACGAGACCCTCCGGACTCCCGCGTTTCCGCTGTACCTGGGACGGCGTTCCTGCCCCGCCGAAGGGCAGATCAGTCTCGGCGTCCGGGACACAGAACTCACTGCCGCCCTGGCGGAGGAGCCATGGCACGCCAGTCCGTGGTACCGCCGCCGGCAGCCCAAAGCCGTGGATCTTCCCATCGCCATGGATGCACGTTCCGGGCAACTGGGCGACACCGTCAGGGACGTGCCTCACAGTTTTGATCCCTCGCGTCGTGAATACGGATGGCGGACGGTGACGATCGATCACGTCTCCAAGGCGAATCCGGGCGGCAACGACGAGACCCCCGACTGGTTCGCGGCATTGGAGGTTCACTGAATGTTCCTCACCCAGTTCGACATCAACATGGGGCGTCGGGAGGCGCGTCATCTCATCGGTTCTCCCGAACGTGTCCACGCCGCCATCCTCGGCTGCTTCCCGCCGGGGCAGTCATCCACCGATCAGGGAAGGACACTGTGGCGACTCGACCGCAGCACGCAGAACCACGACTTCCACCTCATGATCATGAGCCCCCTGCGGCCCGACCTCACCGCGCTCAACCAGCAGGCCGGCTGGGAAACCGGGAGTCCTGGCAGGACTGCCGACTACGACCGCTTCCTCATGAATCTTGCGAAGGGGCGCGCGTGGCGGTTCCGCCTGGCCGCCAATCCGACGGTGAGCCTACGGCCGAGTGGTGACGACCGGCCGAGGGGCAAACGGCATGCCCATGTCACGGCCGGCCACCAGCTGGAATGGTTGCTCAAACGGACGGAGCAGAACGGTTTCACGATTCTTCCCGACAGCGCGGGGAATCCGCACGCGATCGTCACAGGACGAGATGTGCTGAGGTTCCGGCGAGGCACGGACGGTACCGGCCGCACGGTGACGCTGACCAAGGTAGTCATCGACGGTGTCCTCGAAGTGAGCGACCCCAACGCCCTGCGCCATGCGCTCGTCACCGGAATCGGGCCTGCCAAGGGTTACGGCTGCGGCCTGCTGACCTTGGCCCCGCTGCGCTGATGGACATTCGACGAACATGAGGAGCTGAGATGCCCAAGCCGATTCCGGGCGCGCGCCCAACCGAGGTCCAGGAGCTCGCTCGCGCTCAGGACCGGCTGAGCTTCGTCTATCTGGAGCGCTGCCTCGTCCACCGCGATGCCAACGCCATCACTGCCACCGACGAGAAAGGGATCGTCCACATTCCCGCAGCCATGATCGGGGCATTGTTGCTCGGTCCGGGAACAAACATCTCCCACCAAGCGATGATGCTCCTCGCCGACAGCGGTGCCACAACGGTCTGGGTCGGGGAGAAGGGCGTCCGTTACTACGCGCATGGCCGCCCGCTGGCCCGCAACAGCAAACTTCTCGACCACCAGGCGACTGCCGTGTCGAACCGCAATCTGCGCCTCGCCGTTGCCCGGCGGATGTACGAGATCCGGTTCCCCGATGACGTGACTGACGGGCTGAACATGCAGCAGCTGCGCGGCCACGAGGGCGCAAGGGTTCGCCAAGCCTATCGCGATGCCGCTGACAAGTACGGGGTCGACTGGGACAAACGCAGTTACAAGCCGCAGGACTTCGAGTCATCGGACGATGCCAACCAGGCACTGACCGCAGCGACAGCATGTCTGTACGGCGTGGTCCATGCGGTGACTGTCGCTCTGGGATTGTCCCCCGGCCTGGGATTCGTCCATATCGGGAAGGACCGCTCGTTCGTCTACGACATCGCCGACCTGTACAAGACCGAGATCGCGGTGCCCGTCGCCTTCGAGGTCATCTCCCGCAAGGACGTCGAGGACATCCCGGCCGAAACGCGGCGAGCCATGCGAGACAAGATGTTCGAGGCGAAGCTGCTCACCCGGTGCGTCCAGGACATCCACAGGGTGCTCGGCGCCGATGGTGACGACGGGGACGATTTCGGCTGGGATGTCGTCGAGCTGTGGGACGACAAGGTCGGAAGCGTGGCGGGCGGGAAGTCTTGGGGCCAGGAGCCACCGTGGTAGTCCTCGTCCTGACAGCCTGCCCGGCAGGCCTGCGCGGGCACCTGACCCGATGGCTGCTCGAGATCAGCCCGGGCGTGTTCGTCGGCCACGTTCCAGCACGTATCCGTGATCTGCTGTGGGGACGTGTCGAGGAGATGTGCAAGGACGGCCGGGCCATCCTCATCTACTCGACCAAGAACGAACAACGACTGGCCTTCAAGGTTCATCAGCACGACTGGGAGGTGGTCGACCTCGACGGCCTCCAACTGATGAGGCGACCCAACGGAGCCGCCGCGGTCAATCCCATGCGCCACGGGTGGAGCGCACCCTCGCACAGACGCCGCGCCCGACGGAGCTGATTCCCGTCCCTGCACCCGGACGAGCCGAGAAGGGCAGGCGGTAGGCCTCGGCCCAACCGATCACGCAGGCCAGTCGATCCACGGGGGTCGGTTACGCCGGCTGCAGCCCTCACCCTCTTCCATCTGACTCCGCTCCTCGAACACCTCTACGCGTGGCCGTGGACCGCTGCATCGTCCTTGGGCTTCTTCTTGTTCGTTCAAGAAATCTCAATAGATAGCTCCGGGTTGCGCTGGCAGGAAGTCAAGCGACTCACCGGGAACAGGTCGCAGGTCAGTTCTCGAGCCTGTCCACGGTTTCCTGAACTGCTATCGGTCCAGCCGTGAGGTCCAGCGCCCACGAATACCGCGTTGCCGCCGCGAGCGAGACCATTGCGAGCCGTCTCGTCCCATGACGTGGCTAGTCTCGTGCCATGAGCCGCACCCTGTATCTCATGCGCCATGCCCAAGCGAAGAGTTCTGCGGTGGGTGGCGACCTGCGGCGCCCGCTCACCCGGCACGGCCGCCAGGAGGCGGCCTCGGCCGGCGCGCTGCTGGCGGGCGCACACGTGGACCTCGCCCTGGTCTCGGCCGCGACCCGGGCGCAGGAGACCTTCAGTGCGCTGGCCCTGCGCCGGCCCGACGGGAGCCCGGTGCCGGCCCAGGTCATGGAAGCCCTCTACAACAGCGGGACCACCACCCTGCGTCAGCGCATCGGGGAGACCCCCGACGACGTCGGCGTGCTCCTGGTGGTGGCGCACGCCCCCGGCATCCCCAGTCTCGCCGCCGAGTTCACCTGGGCCAGCTCACACCGTGAGGCCGACCTGCTGCAGTGCGCCTTCCCCACCGCGACCCTGGCCGGATTCTCGGTGGAGGGCAGCTGGAGCCGGATCGCGGACTTCGACGCCTTCCGGTACGCCGATCCCGGGGCTGCCGAGGACAGCCCGGTGAGCCCGCTCGGCACGCCCCGCAGCCCCCAGTCCTGAAACCCACCGTGGCCCCGGGGCCGCACCGGGCACCGCACACGTGGGTCCCCTAGGATGAGCCGTTGACGGCCCGCCCGTGCCCTGCGCGCCGAACAGTCCGAGACCGACAGGAGGTGCACGGTGGCCAAGCGTCGCCGCAACCGCGCCGCCCGCCCGGGCTGGCTCGACCGCCAGTGGCAGCGCATGCTCGCCTCGACGTGGTACCCGCGGGCACGCCGCATCGCCCACACCGTCTGGTTCGCGCCGCTGTGGAAGACCTTGACGGTGATGGCCCTGGTGCTCAGCGCGGTGATCGTCTTCGGCGCCACCCGCTCGTCCAACGGACGCATCTCGACCCCGGACATCACGGCCACCGTCAGCCCCTCGCCGACACCCACTCCCCCAGCGGCCTCCACCCCGGAGCCCACTGCCTCCGGACCCGGGCTGGAGGCGCTGCAGACCCAGATCTCGCGCATCGAGTCCCGCTACGACGTGCAGATCGGGGTGGCGGTCACCGGCGTCTCCCCGGTGGGCTCGCAGCTCACCGCCACCTGGACCGCCGGCTCGGTGGCCAGCGCCCCGGCCTGGGGCACGATCGACCTTCCGATCGCCCTGGCCGCGAACCGGCTCACCACCTCACCGCCCAACTTCACCTACATGCTCACCAAGAGCATCAGCGAGTCCTCGCTGTCCTCCGACGAGGCTCTCTACAGCTTCCTCGGCGACTCGGCGACCGCCGCCGGGAAGACGACCGATGTGCTGCGCGCCTTCGGCGACCGGGCCACCACCGTGACGACGAGCACGAGCCGCCAGGGCGTCCCGGCGTTCACCCAGACCGAGTGGTCGGTCACCTCCCAGGCGCAGTTCGCCAGCCAGCTGTGGTGCAGCAGCGAGGACGCCTTCATCCGCTCGCGGATGAACTTCGTCGACAGCGAGCACTCCTACGGCTTCGGCCAGATCGTGTCGAGCCTGATCAAGACCTCCGAGGGCACCGACGAGTCCGACCGGCCGGTGGTGCGCCAGCTGGCGATCGTGCCCACCGCCCAGGCCGACCGGGTGGGCGTCGGCCTGGTGGTCATCGGCAACAAGAATGACCTCACCGGCGCGCGGCTGGCAGCCAGCGCAGTGGCCTCGCAGGTCTACTTCGGCGCCTCCGGCGTCAACGGCGGGCACTGCTGAAAGCGTCATCGCGGCCGGTGGGGGCTGGCCGCCCCGCGTCCCGGAACCACGGTTCGGGGACCGTAACGCAGCCGTAACATGGACCAAACATGCCTGCAACGCCCGCACAGCAAGCTGTCACGCATGATGGCATTGGAAATCAACACAGGCGACACGGCCTGGGTCATGGTCAGCGCGGCGCTGGTCCTGCTCATGACCCCCGCCCTCGCGTTCTTCTACGGCGGCATGGTGAGGGCCAAGAACGTCCTCAACATGATCATGATGTCGATCATCTCGATGGGCATCGTGGGCATCCTGTGGGTGCTCTTCGGCTTCTCGGAGGCCTTCGGAAACTCCTGGCACGGCATCATCGGCAACGTCACCCAGTTCGCCGGTCTGCGCAATCTCGGGGTCGACGTCGCCTTCGGCGCGACCGGCCACCAGATTCCGGGACTGGCCTTCGTGGCCTTCCAGGCGGCCTTCGCGATCATCGCCGTCGCCCTGATCTCGGGCGCGCCGGCCGACCGGTTGAAGTTCGGCTCCTGGTCGCTGTTCGTGATCGGCTGGAGCATCCTCTGTTACTTCCCGGCCGCCCACTGGGTCTTCGCCTTCGACGGCTTCGCCGCTGACAAGGGCGGGTGGATCGCCAATTCGCTCAAAGCCTTCGACTTCGCCGGTGGCACCGCGATCCACATCAACGCAGGTGCCGCGGCCCTGGCGCTCGCCATCGTCTGCGGCAAGCGGATCGGATTCGGTTCGCGCACGATGCGCCCGCACAACCTCACCCTCGTGATGCTCGGCGCGACCGGCCTGTGGTTCGGCTGGTTCGGCTTCAACGCCGGTTCGGCGCTGGGCGCGAACTTCACCGCCTCGCTGGCCTGGGTGAACACGATGGTCGCGACCTGCGCGGCAATGGTCGCCTGGTGCGTCACCGAGCGGCTGCGCGACGGTCACCCGACCAGCCTCGGCGCGGCCTCGGGCATCGTGGCCGGGCTGGTCGCGATCACGCCGGCCTGCGCCTACGTCTCGCCACTCGGCGCGATCGCCATCGGGATCCTGGCAGGCGTCGGCTGCGCCTATGCGGTCGGCCTGAAGTTCAAGCTCGGCTATGACGACTCCCTCGACGTCGTCGGCGTCCACCTGGTCGGCGGCATCATCGGCACCCTGGCCGTCGGGCTGTTCTGCAAGGCCGACCTGACCAATGGTGTCAACGGCCTGTTCTACGGCGGCGGTCTCGAGCAGTTCGGCCGCCAGGCGGTGGGTGCCTTCGCGGTCGGCGCCTGGTCCTTCCTGGTCAGCTTCGTGCTCGCCCACGCGATCAAGGCGACGACCGGCCTGCGGGTCAGCGAGGCGTCCGAGTACCAGGGCCTGGACATCGACCAGCATGCAGAGGTGGGTTACGACCTGAGCCACATCACCTTCGCGACGCCCCGCGTGAACCGCACCATCCTGCTTCCCAAGGACCAGGACGAACTGCAGCACAGTGGCGCTCGCGCCGGCAAGGAGGCATGAGCCATGAAGCTCATCACCGCAATCGTCCAGCCGTCCGCCCTCGAGAAGGTCGAGGTCAGCCTCGCCGGTCTGGGCGGGGTCAACGGGCTGACCGTCTCCGAGGTGAGCGGCTACGGCCGTCAGCGCGGCCACACCGAGGTGTACCGGGGCGCCGAGTACACCATCGACTTCATCGCGAAGGTACGCATTGAAATCCTGACCGCCGACTCCGAGGTTGACGCCATCATCAACACCATCAGCGAAGCTGCCCGGACGGGCGCCGCGGGTGACGGCAAGGTCTGGGCCTCGCCGGTGGAGGATGTCGTGCGGATCAGGACCGGTGAGAGGGGAGAAGCCGCCCTCTGATCCGGTGCACAGTGCTGGGCCCCGTCCGATCCGTCGGGCGGGGCCCAGTTCGCGTCCGCACCCGCTGGCGCGGTGGCGACTTCCCGTCAGGCGTGCAGCAGGTCAGCCGTGCAGCAGGCGCGTGACCACGGCGGCCGTCTCGGCGCCGCGACGCACCGCGCCCTCCATGTATCCGTTGAACTTGGACGCGTACTCCGCACCGGTGAAGTACACCCGGCCGAAGGGCTGGCCCAGCTTCTGGCCGGTGACGCTCCACACCCCGGGTGCGAAGTGGGCCCCGTGGCTGCCCTTGGTGAACGGCTCGGATCCCCAGTCGCAGTCGACGTACTCGACCGGTTTGGCGGCGCGCTCCCCGAAGATGGAGACCATCGCGTCCCTGAAGACCCGCTTGCGCATGCTCCGCGAGAACTTGGTGAGCATCGAGGCCTCGCCGCCCTCGAAGAAGCCGGTGAGGATGCCGCGGCCCGAGGGATCGTCGGTGATGTCGAAGGTGACACGGACCGGCCCCTCGTCGGCACTCATCTGGCCGGACAGGCCCTCGTCGCGCCACCACGGGCGGTCGTAGACCAGATAACAGCGGATGACATTGCCCGGCGAGGTCTTCTGCACCGTCTCGCCACGCCAGGCCTCCAGAGCCGGCGTGAACTCGATGTCCTTCGCGAGCCACGGCGGCAGGGCCACGATGGCGCTGGCCGCCTGGTACTCCTGGCCGTCCTCGGTGACGACGGTCACGACATCGTCCTGCTGACGGATCGCCGTGACGACCTGGTGATAGCGCAGCCGCTCGCCGAGCTCCCCGGCCATCCGGTCGCAGACCTGCCCCAGCCCGCCCGGCACCCGGACCTGGCCGATCTCGCCGTTGGCGGCGATGAGGTTCTCCATGTCGATGCCCTCGCGGACCTTCTCCAGGGCCTGACGAAGGGTGGTCTTCTGCAGGGGGGTCTCGAAGACGGCCCGCATCGCGGCGTGGATGTCCCGGCGCCCGGCGGGGGTGCGGAGGTTCGAGGTGATCCACCGCTCCACCGACTGGTCGAGCCACGCCGCGTTGGCCTGTGCCCAGGCCTCGTCGTTCTCGGTGCGCTCGGCGAGCCGCCGCAGACGCATGAGCCCCTGACCGAGGTCGGCGATGGAGAACGGCGAGCCATGATCCGCGCTCGTGTCGGAGGACTCCACCGCCCTGATCACGCCATGGTTGACGACGGTGAGCCGACCAGGACTGGCCGGGACGGTCGTGAGGCCGGCAGCCTCGACCATCTCCAGGATCCGGTCGTGGCTCGGCGAGAGCCACTGCCCGCCCATGTCGACGACCTCACCCCCACTGAGGGTCCTGCTGGCGACCCGCCCGCCGACGCGGTCGCGGGCCTCGAGCAGCACGACCCGCTCACCACGCCGGACGAGCTGGGTCGTCGCAGTGAGACCGGCAAAGCCTGCACCGACGATCACGCAATCAAGCACTGTGCCCCCTAGGACCTCAAACCACCTGGATCGCTGCCCACGACACTACTGGGAGCCCATGCAGGGTGGGGCGGGGGATGGCGCGACGCCCGGAAGGGAGGCGGTGGCCCGCGCCACGCCGGGTGGGAATCAGGCCTGACCGGCGGCCAGGAGCTGCGGTGCGCGAGGTGCCGTCGCGGCCAGGGACCACGGCAGGCCGGGCACGCCGAGCAGCCACAGGCCGATCCCGGCCGGGACGAGGCAGCTGGAGAGCACGGTGAGACCGGCCAGCTGGACGCCCGCTGCGGCGAAGACGACCGTCACGAGCAGCGCAAGCAGTCCGGCGCCGATCCAGACCCCACGTCCCCGGCCGCGTGCGATCGGTCGCGAAGCCAGGTGGAGTCCGAGCCAGCTGAAGCCGAAGACGAGCACCAGGAAGCCGGCCGCGACCGCGGCGATCGGACCGGGTTCGTTGGTCGGGTGCGGGATCAGGCCCAGGGCGAGGGCGGAGAAGACCAGCAGGGTACCGAGCACGATGGAGGCGCCGCTCGCGCGCCCGACCCCCTCGGCCAGCCGGGAGACGCGCCCGGTGCCCTCACCGAGACGCCGGGCGTTCGCCGCGATGCGGAGCACCGCCGCATAGTCGAGCGTGAGTTCGTCGTGACGCAGCCCAGCACCCTCGCAGAAACGGGCGATGTCCTCGGAGCGGTAGGCGGCTTCCGCGGCCGGGGAGTTCGCGAGCCAGACGAGCGCGTGCCCGTCCAGGCAGCGCAGCAGCACCCCACGGAACTCCACGTCGCCGCCTCCCGGAGAGGTGACGTGGGTCCGGTACTCGGTGACCAGGGCCAGCTCTTCGCGGCTGTCGCCGCGTGCGAACTGCACGTCCTCGGATCCCGGCAGGGACACGGTGATCCGGTCGCCGACTGCCCGCAGCCGGGGATTCGCCCCGGACACGGGATTCAGGTCGACGAGCTGGGCGGAATCGGAATCATGGGCGGTGACCATACTTCTCCTTCGCCCCGGTCGATGCCACGTCGGTGGACGACGCGGGTGGACAACACCGGGCCAACCAGGGGATGGAGCCGTCTTCGGGAATCGAACCCGAGACCTACGCTTTACGAGAGCCAAGCACCGGCGTTTGCTGTTGTGGACAGTGTCATGACAGCGCTGGAACACGTAGCCGCACACGACTTCTACAGCTTACAGCGTTTGCTGTTGATGGCACATTCTGGCAGTCCTGCGGACTATCTGCGGACTACGGACTGCCCGGACCACAGTCAGGACGAAGGCCCCCACGTACATAGGGACAAATCTGGACACTAAAACCAGCCCATGTGGGTGCGGGAGAGACAGCCCCCACAGCCCTACCCACATCTCGGGACAATGAATCTGACGAGCTCGACCCGCACCGGCGGCCCTGAGCACCCGCGCGAGCGAGGGTACCCACGGGGCGAAATCGCCCAGTTGATCTCCCGATCGACCCGTGCGCGCGAGGGCCAGGCGGAAGTTTCCCCTCCCGAGAGGGGAAACTTCCTGATCGACCCGTGCGCGCGGGGGCCAGGCG
>JBAQVA010000029.1:0-39897 GCA_049297835.1 Propionibacterium sp. | reverse complement strand
CGCGTTTCCCCTGGTCACGAGCCGCTTCGCAGCGCCCAACTGTCGCCCACTGATACCCTTGCCTGACCAGGGAATCCGCACGATCCCGGCCCTGGCCGATTACATCTAATGTAATAATTGCTAGTTTGCCTTGACTGTGACGTGGAGGTGGTCGTAGTGGCCGCCGGTGATGGAGGCGGGGTCGTGCATGCCGCCGCCGTTGTAGGGCCGCCAGCCGTCGGCGTCGCGGGCGACAGACCAGATTTGGCCTTGCCAGATCAGGTACTCAACACCGAGCACGTCGGCGTTGTCCTTCATCCAGTTGGTGACCATCCAGCCGGCGTCGAGCTGTGCCGGGGTGGGTCGCTCGCCGATCCGGTTGCCGAAGGTGATGTCGCACGCCCGCCCGAGGGGATGCTCGGACTTCGTGCCGGGGCGTGGTGAGTAGCAGCCCCAGCCGGTGTCGGGAAACGCGGCGAGGGTCTGCTGGTAGAGGTGGAGCATGCGGGCGGTGATCTTGCCCGAGCTGGTGGGATCGTCGACGAGCCGGTCGGGGTCTCCATCGACGCCGGTCGGCGTGCCCGTGTTGGTGTTGTTGCAGGCGGCGGGTGAGCCGCTGGTCGCCGTCGGCAGGTTCGCGGCCCCGTGCTGGTTGAGCCAGGCGGTGGCGTCGATGGCCTCGCCGTTCGTGCCGCCAGGCCGGACCTCGAAGTGGAGATGTGCTCCGGTGCTCATGCCCGAGGAGCCGACATCGCCGATGTGCTGTCCGGCGTTCACGCGGTCGCCGGGGCGGACGTGGATGCCGCTCTGCCACATGTGCGCGTAGGCGGTCGCGACGGTCTGGCCGTCGATGGTGTGCCCGATGACGATGAGGCCGCCGTACCCGCCGGAGAACTCCGCGACGGTCACGGTGCCGTCAGCGGCGGCGAGGATCGGCGTGCCGTCGGGCGCTGCGAAGTCGGTGCCGGTGTGCATCTTCCGCTCGCCGGTGATCGGGTGCACCCGCATCCCGAACGGCGAGGTCAGCACCCAGGTGCCCTCGGGCAGCGGGAACACCACCCGCGACGATGAGACTGCCGAGCCACCGACACCAACCGGAGTACTGCCGCCGCTAGTGAGGGCAGCGAGGATGCTGTCAGCGACGGGTGCGTAGTTGCGGTATCGGTCGGGGAAGGCGGACACCTCAACAGCTTGGGCGGCTTCGCCGGGGTCCATCTGTTGCCAGCCGGGGATGTCAAGCAGGCCACGCGGCGAGGGGTAGTTCGGGCCGGTCGGTCCACCGAAGAACGCTCGCGCCTGGTACTGCGAGTCCATCAGTTCGGCGACCGAGCCCCAGCCCGATTGTGGGCGCATCTGGAACAGACCGAGGGAGTCCTGGTCGCCGCCGTTGCCGTCGTTAGGGTAGCTCGCCGACTCGGGGTAGGCGCCGGTGTTGGTGAGCATCCGCAGCGTGGACTCGGTGAGCGCGGCCATCAGCGCGATCTTGACTCCCGGCTTGCCCACGTCGGTGATGCCGTTGCCGACGGAGATGATCGTGGCCGCGTGCGTGAGCTGCTGACGATTCAGAGTGAAGGTCTCGCCGTTCGCGGTGGTCACGGTGAGCGAGTCCGGGATCGGGCCGAGGTTCACCGTCCCGGCAGGGGTGGCGCAGTAGGCCGCAGCGGGGTTCATCAGCACCCCGGCCCCGAGGAGTGCTGCTGCGGGGGCGAAAAACAGCAGCGCCAGGGCTGCGATGGCGGCTTTGCGGAACACGACGCCAACCCCTTCAACGCAGCGGGTTGTCGAGCTGCGACAGCCGCAGCAGATGGCACGTCGGATAGGTCGGAGCGCAGACGACGAACACGGTGAACGCGACCGGATGCTCACTGCTGACCGGCTGTCCATTCCAGACCCCGGCACGATGCCGGGTGCCCTCGATCGTGACGGCCGACGTTCCGGCCGCGAGCTGCCCTGGCTGGGCCTGCGCTACCGCCTCGGACCAAGCGTCGGGGACGTACGCGGTGTCGATGGTGAGGTGCTGACGGGTGGCGTACTGCCGCAACTCGATCCAGGCATCGCGGGTCGGCAGGTACGCGGCCACGTCGGAGGCCAGCCCTGCTTGCTCGTCCCCGCTGGGGTCACCGACCGCGAGGATCGTCGAGGTGAAGTCCAGCGGCCACAGCCCCGACGCCGTGTCCCACGCGAACAGCGTTGACGCGACACCCTGAGCGAAAGTCTCGGGGTTGGTCGAACGCGGAACCGCTGGAACCCGCGGCGGTAGAGGCGTGCTCGGTGCCACGGTTAGCGGTGCCGTGGTGACCGGGCCAGGCTCCGAGTCAGGATCGGGGGTGGTGCTGTTGCGGGGGCCGGTGAGGAGTCCGTAGACGCCGACACCGGTCAGGAGCAGCAGGACGACGCCGGCGGCGATGAGGGCGACGAGTCGGCGGCGGTTCCGGGGATCAGTAGGTGCAGGGCTCATGCCGAGCAGGTGCGCACCCGGCACCCACGCCCGCGGTCAGAGGGCTCGGAGTCGTGGCCGCTCCGCCGTGCCTTCGCGAGCGACGCGGAGTGCGTCGGCGAACCGGACGGTGCCGTCGGTGGTGGCGAGGAAGTTCTCGAACTGCTCGTCGGTCAGCTCGGCGGCGAGGGAGTCGGTGTCGTAGTGGGTCCACCATTCGGTCAGTTCGCCCCAGGTCTGGATGAACGCGCGCAGTGGGTAGCGGACGGGCTGGCCGTCGCCGGTAACGACCGGAAGAGGACGAGGTGGGGTGCGCTTGCCCTTCTTGATCGACTTCGCCTGGGCCACGGCTGCTTCGGCGCGGGCGTGCAGCTCGGCCTCGCGCCGCTCCCGCGCGGTGGTGTCGCCATCGCGGATCGCTTGGTAGATCGGATGCACCGGATCGCCAGCCTCGATCCGGTCCAACCCGGCGGCAGCCTCGGCGCGCAACGTCTCGGGCTGAGCGGGGTTGTTGGCGATGCCTTCGAGGTAGCCGATCTTCTCCAGCGTCGTGTGCGACGCACCGCCGGGAATCATCGCCGCCGCTTGCTCGCGGGCCTTCCCGAGTGGTCCGCTCGACGGTGGTGCAAACTTTGCACCACCGTCGATTCCCGGCTGGTTCTCGCTGCTGAACCGGGTCGCGGACTTCCGTCGGGCGGCGTCTTCGGCCATGACCTGCTTGATCTCGCGGTAGAGGCCGGCGGCTTCGAGCTGGGTGTAGGGCTTGTGGAGCATGTTGTCGTCCTGCTCGGCGAGGAGCTGCCCGAGCCGGTCGGACAGGCCGCTGCGCACCCACACGTTGACGGTGCGCCAGCCGAGCTTCCTGATCGCGGCCAGGCGTCGTGCCCCGCACACGAGCACGCCGTCGATGGTGATCGTGAGCGGTTGCAGCAGTCCGTCGCGCTCGATGGAAGCGGCAAGTGCGTCGATGTCGCCGAGGTCGGCGCGGTGCCGGGTGCCGACGAGGATCGAATCGACAGTGCGGTCGAGCTGGATGCTGCCGATCTGTGGCTCGGTCACGACGACTCACCGCCTCCACCGCTCGGCGCAGCAAGAGCGAGCGAAAGAATCAAGTCGTCGTCGCGAAGCAACTGGTCGAGGGTCTCGCCCAGCAGGAGCCGGAGCAGGACGCCGCGACCACTGCTGGTGGCCACGTAGGCCGGGTGAGGGTTCCCGAGCAGCGCTTTCAGCAGCGCGGCCCAGGAGCGGCGTGGCAGGTCGAGCAGTGCCCGCGCGTGCCGATCGCGGCGCAGCGCCTCGTAGGCGGACTGGCGGGTGCCGGCCTTCATCAACGCCCCGCAGACGTGCTCGACCGCGGCCCTCGCCGTGTCGGTGGGCCAGTCGAGCAGGCACAGCATCGCGATGGTGTCCTCGGCCGCCGATCCAGCGGACATGCACGCCTGCGCCGACCCAAGGCTGTCGCGCGGCTCCGGTTCGAGGTCGCTGGGACGCAGGTCGGTGGTGTGGAACGCAGGATGGTAATCGGCCAGCGCGGTGTCGCGTTCAGAGAACCGTTCAGGGTCATGGAACACCGAAACGTGCGCGCGGCGGGCCTGGTGCACCGAGCAGAGCAGCCCTTGGGCGCGTTCCTCGTAGACGCAGGTGATCCGCACGGCGTGGGTGATGATCGCCCACGGATCGTTGGCCTCGCGGGTCGAGCGGTACTGCATCGCGTCGAACGCCGCCGTGACCGCTTCCCAGGTATCGAGCTTGTGCTTCCTCGCCAGAGCGCGGTACTTGTCGGCGGCGAACTCCATCAGATCGCGGGCCACCGGGTCGTGAACCCAGGCATCCTCGCCGCCCTCGGCGAGGCGATTGAGCAGTGCGCGCAGGCCCTCGCCGGTGGTGAAGTCCTCAGCCCCGAAGGCCGTCGGCTCGGTCCTGGTGTTCCTGCTGGTGCTGGTTGGTGTGGTCATGGTGTCGGCACCTCCTGGCAGGCAGGTGCGCACTCGCTCCCGCGAGCGCGTCCTGCATGCCGATGCCGTCGCAGCCATGACCTCTCACCACCGTCAACTCATCGAGACCCCAGAGCGGGACACCTGCGACGCCGGTGCGGTGCTGCGCCCGAACGCCGAGATCGGCGGCAGCCGTCGGGCGCGATCCCCGAGACGACGAACGCCGGCCCCAATCGGGGTGCGAGTCCGGCGTGCCAAGTCGGCGTGGAAGTCGAGACCACGACCGGCCGCGTGCGCCGAGTGCCGGGCGATCAGGTCGGTGGGGCGCACCCACTCCACACCTCGCCCGCGAACGAGCGCGTGCTGCTTGTCGTCGCGGGCGACCTGCGCGGCCCGCACCGCCTCCGGCGTGCTCGTCGCCTCGACGGGCTCGGGGCGCTCCCGCGGCTCCTCGGAAACCGGGCGTGCCGGATCGGGCCTGGCGGGGCCGTTGTGCTGCGGGTTGTCGGTGGTGTTCATGGGGTCGTCTCCTCCCGCTCGTCGGCGGTGTCGGTGGTGTCAGTGAGGTGCGCGACGGCGAACCAGCGGCCCACGGTCGAGGGATGCACCCCGAGTTCGCGGGCGATCCGCTTGTTCGACCAGCCCGCCTCCCGCAGCTCCCACCCCAGAGCCCGCCGATCAGCCACACCGTCCTCGCGACGGCCAGCCTCCGTGTCGGCGGACGGCAGGGCTGGCATCGACTCCGCAGTCGCCGTCGAGAACGACACGGCGTCGGCAGGTTCTTTGTCGGGGCCGGTGGTGCGGGTAAGGATCACGGTCAGGTGCGTGATGGCGAGCAGAACGACGGGCGGCACCGCGGCGACCGAGGCTGCGAGCATCCGTGGCACGTCGGCGTCTGCGGCGACGACTGCGTGAATGGCGTTCGCTGTCACTGAGACAAGCGCGCCGCCGACCAGCAGCGCCCACGGATACCAGGCCGAGCGCTGCCCGGCGAGCGCGACGACGGCGACCGTGGCGACGACGATGATGCCGTCCACGATCAGCGGCCACGCCCACGACTGCCCCGCCCCGATCCCGGAGCGAGCGGCCAGATCGGCCAACGACGTGAACGACAGCCAGAACGCCCCGGCAGCGATGAACACCGTCCCCGCGACCGCCGTCATCGCGGCCCACCGCCGCCCCTCCGATTCACGCCTCACAGCCCCGCCCTCCCGAAGGCTGCGGACGGTGGGCTCGCCGAACGACCGAACCAGCGACCCACGTTCCGGCTCCGGCCGTCTGACGCGGTCTCGGATGCGGGCTGAATGGCTCGGTAGGCAGAGCGCACGGTCGTGGCGATCTCGCGATCACCCAGACCCGCCGACTGTGCCGCAGCACCCAGCGCATCGAGCGCATCGGCGGCCGAGACGCCGTTCTCGGCGAGGCGACAGGAGCCCAGAACAGGCCACGGTTCCGCTCGCCCTCACCCCGCCCGGCGACCCACGCCGCCAACCGCTTAGATTCCATATCCATCGAGCCGCTGCTGGGACGTGGTGGGGCGACGGGGCGCGGGTCGAGAAAGTCCCGCAGACGTGCCGCATCCACCGCGCCGACCGAGTGCGCGGCGATGTCCGCGACCTCGTAGAGCTTCACCTTCCCGTCGATGATTCGCCGGGAAGGAGGAGCGATGATGTAGCCGCCATCGCCCCGGAAATCGACACCCGCAGTGGCTGCCTGCCACGATCGTTGCTCTCTGCCCGGTGTCGCCGGGAAGTACACGTGCGCGCCACCGGTGGGTGTGCGCACCAGCAGACCCGCTCCGCTGACGAGCCCCGCGTCGGTGGCGCGTTCGAAGGCAGCGCGGCCATCGTGGGGGCCGTGGACATCGACATCGACGACGACAACGCCCGATGGAGCGCCGGTCGGGATGCCGATGTTCGCGTTCGGGGTGCGCGACCACCACGCGGCAACCTGTTCCGGGTCGCTGCTCGCGTCGAGGAACCCACGGCGGGTCAGCGGACGCTTCCCCTTAACGAGGCACGGGAACACGGGCACGCCAGCCGCCGCGAGGCTCCGAGCCGCCAGCGTCAGACTCGGTGAGCGATCCACGCGAATGAGCGCCGCAAGGACATCGAATACTTCAGGCATCACAGCGCCCGCCCCGCCAGAGCTGGCACCGGCGCACCACGCGGACGATCGGTCTCCACCGCAGGCGGAGCCGTGCGGGAGGTTCGCGGACTGGCGTTGTCGCGTTCGAGGCCGGGCGGGGTGCCGTCGCCGACCTGAAGCGTGTCGAGCTGGTCGAGGATCGCCAGCGCGGTCTTCCGCACTCGCTCGCCGGTGGCCTGCACCACCTGGACGGGCTCTTGGCCGTCCACGCGGGCGGCCCACGTCGAGACGTACGGGATCGTGTACCCGGCGGTGTCCATGCCGTGCGCCGCCCCGATCATCAGCGCCACGGACTCGGCCTCGACCTCGCGGATGCCGCGATGCTGCCGCGCCTCCTCGTCGTCGGGATCGTGCATCAGCACATGCGCCAGCTCGTGCGCGAGCGTCTTGACCTGCGCGGCAGGGTCCATGTTCTCCCGCACCGCGACCGTGCGAGCCTGGTAGTCGGTCATGCCGTTCGCGCCGGAGATCATCCCCTCGTGCGGCACCCGCAGCACCTCGAACCCCGCGACGCGAATCTGCCCGGACAGCCCCTCCCACAGCCCCGACGGCGCTTCACCTTCCAGCAGCGCCGGAGCGGGCGGCACCGGCAACGGTTCGCCCTCGGTCTGGGACGCATCCCACACGTAGGCCGGCCGCGCACCGACCATGCGCGAGCGCACCACCTCGCCGGCCTTCGGCTTCTCCCGCGGCCCGAGCCGTCGCCACGAGCCCGCGTCGGCAGGGGTCGCAGTGGCGAACCTGCCCGTCACGGGCGCGAAGATCATGTAGCCCGGCTGGCCCTTCATCACCTGCCGCCCGAGTCCCTGCCACTGCCGGTATCCGGCAACCAGGGTGGGGAAGGGTTCGGGCACGCGGCCGGCCTCGAACGCGGCTTCGTGCTGCACCCAGATCAGCATCGTGTTGTTGAACGACCGCGACCTGAACCGTGCTGCGAAGGCGAGCGCCTGCCGCCAGTCGTCACCGGAGACCAATGACTCGACCGCGCCGGTCAGCTTCTCGTGCAGCTCGTCGAGCTTCGCCTCTCGCGCCGCGCGGGCGTCCTCGTTCGATGCCATGCTCCGGCCTCCTTTTCGGTGGGCCGCGGCGCGGTGGCGCGCGGCGGTACACCTGGCAGGTAGGCGCGAACACCCGCGCCCGGACCGTGAGCTGGACATCGTTCACCTCCTTGAGGCAGCCCGAGCCGAGACCGGGACGCCTGCATTGCGCATGCTCAAACTGTCCCGGAGTCCTGTTCTAACATCGACCGTTGAGCATGCGCAACCCTTGATTTGTGCATGCTCAACGAGTACGGTTGAGCATGCACAACCGCCTCCGGGTGGACTACATCGATGCCTTGCCCGTCGCGAAGGGAAGGGGGTCACCGCCATGACCGAAGACGAGAGCCAGGCTGCGGCCGAAGACCTCGCCAAACGTCTGCGGCTCCTGATGGACGTCGCTGTGGCCGAGTCCGGCACTGAGCCGACCTACTCGCAGATCGCCGACTACCTCCAAGAGCGAGGAACCAACCTGTCGCGGTCGCGCTGGACGTACATGGTCAACGGTCACCGCTACGTCCAAGACCCCGCAGTCTTCGAGGGGCTCGCCGCGTTCTTCGACGTGGACGCGGCGTTCCTGCTCGGCGAGGACAGTGCCGCCACGCCCGAGAAGGTCTCAGCACAGCTCGACCTGGTTCGGTCCATGCGTGCCGCGAGGGTGAAGTCCTATGCTGCCCGCACCCTCGGCGACATCTCGCCGAAAGCACTCCACGCCATCACCAAGTTCCTGGATGAGGAAATGACACCAACGCCTGAGCACTGACAGGTGTCGCGCAGGGCGAAGCCGATACCGGTCGCTGCTCCCCACTGAGAGGGGCGAACCGTGAATATAGAACAGGCCGTATCGGCGGCCGTCGCGGGCCTTCAGCTCGGCAATACCTTCACCTTCGACGACCTCCTCCGCTCTGTCCAGGACCAGCGGCACCGCAGGCTCCGCGTCATCGAGCTCGCCGACCTCGATATGCACGACGGCCTCTGCGCGCTCTGGCTGGCCACTGATACCGACGACCTCGTGCTCCACGCCCGCACCGACTCGACACTGCACCGCCAACAGTTCGTCCTGCACGAGTTCGCGCACATGATCCTCGGCCACTGCGACGGAGAGGACTGCCCAGCCGTGGACATGCTGCTGCCCAACATCCCGCCCCGCACACGCGGACGCCTGCTCCGGCGGCAAGACCTCGACAGCGAAACCGAGATCGCCGCCGAGTCCCTTGCCGACCAGCTCGCCGCCGGCATCCGAGGATCGGTGTTCGCCGAATCGGCCTTCTCGGAGATATTCGGATGATCCAGACGCTCGTCGCGACGCTTATGTGGGCGCTCGTGGCGAGCCTGCTCATCTTCCGCCGCAAACGCACCGACCGAAGCATCACCTACGCCGCACTCACCATCGCCATCGCGATGACGCTGAACGTCGATGGAATCTATACGGCCGTCGATCCGCTCGTCGGCGGAACGAACCTCGCAACACTGCTCGCAGACGCGCTGCTGATGACCGGACTGTTCTTTCTCGGACGGGGCGTCATGAAGTCCGGCGAGTACAGGCCCACGCTCGTCCGCGCCGCCGTGAGCGCACCCATGCTCGTGATCTCGCTCTCCGCGATCGCCGTGACGTTCCTGTTCATCGACCGCGGCCCTACGACCACGCAGTTCATGAGCGACCTCGGCGCTCAACCCGCGACGGCTGCCTACTCGATCATCACCTTCGTCTATGGCGGCATCGTCATCGCCGCGATGCTAACCCTCGCCGCCCGGCGATACCGGCACAGCGCCGGTGTCCAGCGCCTGCCCGCAGCGCTGCTGACGCTCGGGTCAGCTTTCGGCGTCGCCCTCTGCCTCGCTGTGATCGTCATGGACATCGCCCACGTCACCGGCCGACTCGGCCTCCTGCATGCCGTTCAGCCCGCCTACGGGCCGCTCTCGCTCCTGACGTTCCTATTCCTCTGCGCCGGGTTCGCCGCGCAACCCGCCGTCCGGCGCGCCCAGCACTACCTGCGCGACAAGCGCACAGCCGCCCTCGCGGCACAGCTGGAGTCACTCTGGAACCGAGCGACACAGGTGCGGCCCGGCCTGAGCCAAGCAGACCCGCTCGCCGCCAGCACGGAAGACCCCGAAGGGCGACTGCACCGACAGATCGTCGAAGGGCGACTGCACCGACAGATCGTCGAAATCCGCGACGCGATGATCGACCCCCGAGTCACCTTCGACACCCGCCGAACCGAACGCGCCCTGCTCGAACGCGCCGAGAGCCACCTCGTCGGAAACGACACCGCCGTCGCGACGACCTTGCCCGTCCCGAACGTCGAGGAGCGGGAATCGTGATCGGCCGCATGGCCCTCGGCGGCGGGATCGCGGCAGCAGCGACAGCAGGGGCCGGATACGCCATCGCGCGCCGGCTCACCGCACCCGCCGGCCCGCGCACGTTCGACCTTCCCCCCCGAGGAGTCGAGCACGACGACAACGGCGACCTGATCGTGCTCGACCGCACCGACCAAACCACCGCGCCTGGCATCTACAACCTCTGGTTCAAGCACGGAGGCTGGGTCCAGCTCTCCACCGAGATCGTCGATCGCGGACCTACTCGCGTCGCGCGAAGGATCACCGGCACTGCACCTGGCCTCACCCCGAAGGTCGGCGACCGTGCCTCGTGGAGCGGCATCTACTACGCCACCCCAGCCGACGCCGGACTCCACGCCCGCGACATCACCATCACCACCCCCGCAGGACCATGCCCAGCCTGGCGCATCGAAGGCGACCCCTCGACCTGGGCGATCCACATCCACGGCCTCGGCAGCACCCGCGCCGGCACCCTCCGCGGCGCCCTCGCCGCAAACGAACTCGGCTACACAGCCCTCGTGGTCAGCTACCGCAACACCACCGAAGGGCCACGAGTCGGCACCGGCCGAACAACCCTCGGCCACACCGAGACGACCGACGTTGAGGAGGCCATCGGATACGCCGTCCGACGAGGAGCCGAACAGGTCGTGATCTTCGGCTGGTCAATGGGAGCCGCGATCGCCCTCCAACTCGCCGACCACCCGCGACACCAAGGGCTGATCGCCGCGCTCGTCCTCGACTCACCGGTTCTCAACTGGACCGAAGTCATCAAGACCAACTGCGTTCGCAGCGGACTGCCCGCAGCAGCCGGGCACCTCGCTATCCCGTGGCTCACCCTCCACCCTCTGGCGCGCGCCGGCGGGTTGCCGGGCCGCATCCCCCTTCGCTCCTTCGACTGGACCGCACGAGCCGCAGACCTCACCACGCCGACCCTGATCCTCCATGGCACACGAGACGACTCCGTACCGATCCGACTCTCGCAGGCGCTCCGAGACGCACGCCCCGACCTTGTCGAACTGGAGACTTTCGATGCCGGCCACACCCTCTGCTGGAACACCGACCCCGACCGGTGGCACGAGACAGTGACCACCTGGCTCAAGGCCCGTGTCCCGCACTGATCGGCAGAACGCAGCGACCACCCTCGGCACCCGTCTCGTTCGGCCACGCCCGGAGAAACCCAACTCAAGCCGTACCTCCGCCGGTATCATCGAGAGTGTTGGCCTGCCTGGGCCATAGAGCGAGGGAGGACCAACGTGGCTGAGCCGTGGCTGTCCGCAGACGACATCGCCGCCCACCTCGGGGTCACCAAAGACACCGTCTACACCTGGATCGCCGAGAAGGCCATGCCTGCCCACAAGGTCGGGCGCCTCTGGAAGTTCCAAGCCAGCGAGATCGACGACTGGGTGCGCCGAGGCGGCGCTGCCGCTGACTCCGACCCACCCCCACCTGGGTGAGCACTTTGCTCGCTTTGAGTCGTCGCTGACCATTGTCGGTGGCAACCCATATCCTGATCCACTGCCCAACATCCGGAAGGAGGCACCAGATGAGCACTACGTCTCAGAAGCATGACCGATACGCGCTGTCATTTACCAGCGGTGCCCTCCTGACTCGGGAGGCGGTCATCGCCGCGCCGCTGTTCCTTGAGGTTCGTGACTGGAACGCGGTCCGCAATCGGCTCCGTGCAGAGAACCTGCTCCAGGCTCGAACGGCTTCGTCGGGGTTCCGGCTGGCACGCGAGGTGGCCCAGCGCTTGGCGGTGCTCACGGACGCCGAACTGGACCTGCTGCAAGACGCCAGCCCCAGTGAACGCGGTCACCTGATGTGGATTGCGGCATGCCGCCGCTACGCGTTCATCGGCGACTTCGCCGAGGAAGTTGTGCGCGAACGCTTCCTACTGCTCACACCCACGTTGGGATATGACGACTTCGACAGCTTCGTTCGCGGCAAGGCCCTATGGCACCCGGAACTCGCTGAGGTGAAGGACTCGACGTTGCAGAAGCTCCGGTCGACGGTGTTCAGGATGCTGACCGAGGCCGGCTTGCTCGTTGGCGATGAGATCGTCCATGCACCCTTGTCCGAGCGAGTCCGAGATGCGCTCGATGCACAGGTTCAAAGCGACGTTCGGTTCCTCCCCACTCGTGACAGCAAGGAGGTCGCGCTGTGATGTCCCATGAACTCACTCGCCAGGAAGAGCATCTGTTTGCGGTGCTCAGTGGCGATCGCTTCTTGAAGATGGAGGGATTGTCGAACGAGGTCCCGTTCTTCATCTACCCGTACGAGCCGGAACATGCTCTCGATGTGGCCAAGGCGAAGAAGCGAGTCAAGAACCGTCTGGCCAGCAGCGGCATCGAGGTCCGCGAGATCAACCTTTACGACCTTTCGGTCGAGGTGCTCAAGGCGCGTGGAGACTGGGACGAGGTGCTTGAGGTCGAGCCCGAACTGGACAAGGTCGAGTTCACCGAAATGTTGCAGTCCATGCTCAACCCGCAGCAGCACCTCGCACCAGCGATCCGAGCACGACTCGCAGACGGCGACTTCGACATCGTGTTCCTGACCGGGATCGGCGAGGTCTTCCCCTACATCCGCTCTCACAACGTGCTCAACAACTTGCAGAGCGTCGTGGTGGGCCGACCGATGCTCATGTTCTTTCCCGGCCGCTACGAGCAGTCCGACACGCTCGGCTCATCGCTGGTGCTGTTCGGCAGGTTGAAGGACGACCAGTACTACCGCGCCAAGAACATTCTGGAACAGGAACCGTGACCGCCATGCACCTCACTGAGATTTTCGCCAAGGACGTCCAGCGGCCCATCGAGGGCGTCATCAAGGCTGATGACGTTGCCCACCTGGGCACCGAGGTCGACGAGTACGTCCTGACCAACGAAGCCGCCAAGGGGCTCGAAATCCTGCTTGAGGCCTACACCAACTACACCAACGCGAACGGTGTATGGATTTCGGGCTTCTTCGGCTCCGGCAAGTCGCACCTGTTGAAGATGCTCGCGCACCTCCTCGGCGACGTGGAAGGCGACGATTTCCCCCGTGAACGCGTCTCAGAAAGCTTCCGCGCCAAGGCGACGGATGCCTTCCTTCCGCCGCTGCTCGACAAGGCTGACCGCATCCCGGCGAAGAGCTTGCTGTTCAACATCGATCAGAAGGCCACCCTGATCAGCAAGGATCAGACCGATGCCCTGCTGCGCGTGTTCGTGAAGGTCTTCGACGAGTCCCGTGGCTACTACGGTGATCAGGGCCACATCGCCCGGTTCGAGCGGCAGCTCGACGACGAGGGCCAGCTTGACGCGTTCAAAGACGCGTTCCGGGCGGTTTCGGGACGCGACTGGGTGGAGCGTCGGCCGAGCTTCGGGCTGCCGACCGTACGCCGCCAGGTCAACGAGGCATACGCCCAGATCACGGGACTTGACGCGACGACCGCGCCCGACATCCTCAAGACCTACCAGGACACCTACTCCGTGTCGATCGAGGACTTCGCCGACGAGGTCCGTGCATGGCTGGACAAGCAGCCCGCGGGCTACCGGCTGAACTTCTTCGTCGATGAGGTTGGACAGTTCATCGGCTCGAACACACACCTGATGCTGAACCTTCAGACCATCGCCGAGTCTCTGAACACGAAGTGCGTTGGCCGGGCCTGGGTGTTCGTGACCTCACAGGAGGATATGGACAAAGTTGTCGGCGACCGCACCAAGCAGCAGGGCAACGACTTCTCGAAGATTCAGGCCCGGTTCAAGACCCGAGTGAAGCTCACCTCCGCGGACGTGGAAGAGGTCATCCGCAAGCGCTTGCTGGAGAAGAACGACAAGGGCACCCAGGTTCTCGAAGCCGTCTACGCGCAGGAGTCGGCAAACTTCAAGACGCTGTTCGACTTCGTTGACGGCGCGAAGACGTATCGCAACTTCACCGACGAGGTTCACTTCGTCGGCACCTACCCCTTCGTGAGCTATCAGTTCCCGCTGTTCCAGGCCGCGATCGAGGGTATCTCCGACCACAACGTGTTCGAGGGCCGCAACAGCTCCGTCGGCGAGCGCTCCATGCTCGGTGTCGTGCAGCAGGTCGCCAAGGACATCGGCGATGTCGAGATCGGTTCGCTGGCCACCTTCGACGCCATGTTCGCCGGTATCCGAGCTTCGTTGAAGTCCGCAGCGCAGCGCTCGATCGACCGTGCCGAGCGTGACCTCCCCAACAGCGGCTCACCGGTCACCAAGCTCGCGGTGCGACTGCTCAAGGCACTGTTCCTGGTGAAGTATGTGGAGAGCTTCCAAGCCACTCCGCGCAACCTGACAGTGCTGGTCTACGATCGGTTCGGGCTTGATCTGCCGGCGCTGTCCAAGCAGGTCCAAGAAGCGCTCTCGCTCTTGGAAACGCAGACGTACGTGCAGCGCAACGGCAATGTCTACGAGTACCTGACCAACGAAGAGCAGGTGATCGAGGAGGAGATCAAGAATGTCGAGATCGACTCCTCCGAGGTCTCTACCCGGCTGAACAAGATTCTGTCCGGCGATGTCGTCAAGACCTCTAAGCTCCGCTACGCCAAGAACGGGCAGGACTTCCCATTCGGGTACAAGCTCGACGACCAGGCATTCGGCCAGCAACGCGAGCTCTCACTGCATTTCGTCACTCCCGAGTACCCATATGGTCCGGAGGAGATTCGGATGCACTCGGCAGGCAAGGACGAGCTCCGTGTGATTCTCGCGCCTGATGACCGGGTGCTGGCAGACCTGCGGCTGCTGATCAAGACCGAAAAGTACACCAAACGCAAGCAGACCAGCTCGCTGTCACCGGTCGAGGAACAGATTCTGCGAGCCAAGGCGACTCAGAACGCTCAACGAGAGAAGGAACTTGTCGAACGCATCCGACGAGCCGTGGGACGAGCCGACCTCGTGATCAATGCCGCAGACCTCACAGCGGGTTCGGAGGACGCGCTCACCCGGATTACCGAGGGATTCCAGGATCTCATCGCTCGCACCTACACGCAGCTGAGTCTGCTCGGCGGGCGCGCCTATTCCGAGCAGCAGGTTGCCGGGTTCGCAAACCCCGACCAGTCCGGAATGATCGACGACGCCTCGATCCATGCGCTCGCAGCGCCGGCAGACGAGATGCTGTCCTACCTGCTGCAGCGCGACCGACTCGGCGAGCAGGTCACGGTCAAGAAGACCGTCGAGCACTTCCAGGCGAAGCCCTACGGCTGGGACCTGGCCTCCATCGAGTGCGTCACAGCCTGGCTCGTCGGCACCTCGAAGATCACCATCACTGTCGACTCGAACATCCTCAAGCGCAGCGAAGTCGCTTCCGCACTGCGCAACACGCAGAAGCACTCCCACGCCGTCGTCGCTCCACAGAAGACCTTCGACCAGCGGAAGATTGCGGCACTGCGCGCGTTCTGCACGGACTTCTTCGACGAACCTGCCGTGCCGAAAGACCCGCTGGAACTGGCCCGGTACGCGAGCGAACGCCTCCGCGCCAAGTGTGAGGAGCTCAAGGCGCGAATCAGCGGCTCGAAGTACCCCTTCGTGACTCAGCTCGAAGCCCCCATCACCCTACTGGAATCCGTGGTTGGCAAGCCCGACGACTGGTACCTCACCGACTTCGCGCTCGCGGACGATCTGCTCGATGCGAAGACGGACATCATCGACCCCATCCAGGCCTTCTTCGGTGACGAGAAGCAGCGAGGGGCTCAGCGCAAAATTTTTGACGATGCGACCCAGCTGCTCGCCGACAACGCCAGCAATCTCAACTACCTCCCCTCGGGCAGCAGCCAGGAGGTGGCGCAGCTCCTCGCCGATCCTCAAGCCTTCCGCGGTAACCGGATGACCAAACTCAAGGCAGCCGCCGTCGAGCTCCAATCCTGCATCGACGAGGCGCTCGTAGCCAACCGTGATGGAGCAATGTTGGAGATCGGCTCCCGGTGGGAGCCTCTACAGACCAGCACGATCTATCTGGAAGCCACGGACGACGCACGGCGAAGCGTAAGCCAGAAGGTCAACGCGATCCTCGATCGGATCAGCCGGGAGAACCAGATCGCCGTCGTCCGCGAGATCGCGAACACCTTCGAGGAAGGCACCTACCCAGCCATCCTCGACCAGCTCGCCGCATTCCAAAGCATCAGCAGTGCGGACGATAGCGACGAGCTGGCACCGGCACCGATCAAGAAGCAGACCGTCTCGGTCAAGAGCATCAGTGCTACCGGTATCCACGGAGTACTGGAGAACGAAGAAGACATCGATCGCTACCTCGACGCGCTGCGCGCAGCACTGATTCAGGCCCTCAATAACGACAAGCGCATCGCGCTCTAGGAGATAGCACGCATGGATACCGCACCGCTGAAGAGCTTCGCCACGTGGGCCAGACGCGAGCTCATCACTCAGGTCAGCGCCCGCTTGACCGCCGTGCTCGCACCAGCATCGCCGGAGCGAGTCGAGAACCAGCGCTCCGTGACCCTGCTCGAACGCGACATCGCGGCCGCCGGCGGCGGGGCCAAGGGCAAGGATGCTGTAGCCGATAAGGTCGCCTACACCTGGTTCAACCGCATCATCGCCCTCCGCTTCATGGACGCCAACGGCTACACCGGTGTTGGCGTGGTCTCGCCAGCCCACGGCCAGCAGACCGGGCAGCCAGAGATACTCGCCGACGCCAAGCGTGGCAGCATCGACCCCGCTGTTGTCAGCAACAAGCGCACCCTCGATGCCATCACTGGGCTCCTCGACGGGACCCGCCCCAGTGCAGACGCACAGGGTGAGGCCTACACCCTGCTACTCGCCGAGTACTGCCGCTACTGGAACCGCTCGATGCCGTTCATGTTCGAAGGCGAAGGCGACTACACCGAACTCCTCATCCCCGCGAACCTTCTGGCCGCAGACTCGATCCTCGCCAGGGCTGCGGCGGTGCTCTCTGAGGAAGTCTGCCGAGATGTCGAGGTGATCGGCTGGCTCTACCAGTTCTACATCTCAGAGCGGAAGGACGAAGTCTTCGCGGGGTTCCAGAAAGGCAAAAAGGCCGGCGCCGAGGAGATTCCCGCGGCGACTCAGCTCTTCACGCCTCCTTGGATCGTCCGCTACCTCGTTGAGAACTCCCTCGGCCGCCTCTGGATGCTCAACCATCCGTCCTCTCGGCTCGTCGAACAGATGGAGTACTACATCGCCCCGGCCTACGAGGAGGCCGACTTCCTCCAGATCAACAGCCCCGAGGAACTGAAACTCATCGATCCAGCCTGCGGCTCTGGCCACATGCTCACCTACGCATTCGACCTGCTCTATGCGATCTACGAAGAAGAAGGCTACGCACCCTCCGAGATTCCCGAGCTGATCCTCACCCACAACCTCTACGGCACGGAGATCGACCCACGCGCGGGGGCACTGGCAGCCTTTGCACTCACCATGAAGGCTCGCGCGAAGCAGCGTACGTTCTTGAACAAGCAGGCGACGCCGGATGTTCGCGTTCTCAAGCCAATCTCGTTCAACGCTGAAGAGCTGAGCGTGCTCGTCACCAAAGATGGCGACAGGTACGCCGAGGAAGCGTTTTGGAACCTGTTCGCCGCGGCCGATACATCCGGGTCTCTGGTCAAACCAGACAGCGGCACGCTCGATCTTGCGCGGCGCACGCTTTCGAGCGCACGGAACAACCTGGACGGCAGCGACCTGCTGGTAGCCGAGTTGCTGGAGCGTGCGGAATCGGTGATCCGACAGGCCGAAGTCCTAGCGCGGACGTATCATGTCGCCGTCGCGAATCCGCCGTACATGGGCAGTGGGAACATGGAGTCCTCGCTTGCCACTTTCGCAAAGACGGAGTATCCGCTCGCAAAGATGGACCTCTACGCGATGTTCATTGAACGTTGCTTTGAGCTTGTGGATGCCGTTGGTGCGATCGCGATGGTCACGCAGGACAGCTGGATGTTCCTCGGCGCATATGCCAAGTACCGTCGTTGGCTCTTGACTCGGAGTTCACTGACGACATTGGCCCATCTTGGAACTGCCGCCTTCGACAGCATCGGCGGAGAGGTCGTTTCGACCGTCGCCTTCGTAGCGGACACCTGCCGCGCCCCCGGGTCGCAAACCGTGTTTGTCCGAGCTGCCGACGTCGAGGGTGGTGCGAAGGCGGATGTGATCGCACGTGCGGCATCGGACAGTGAATCCGCTCGCGTATGGGTTCGGAGCGTCTCAGAGTTCCTCGAGGTGCCCAACACGCCGGTCATCTATTGGGCGGCCGACGATGAGGTCGCCGCGCTTCAGAAAGGCCCCTACCTTAGTGAGCTCATCCAGGCCCGCGAGGGCCTGACGACCGGGAACAACGATCGGTTCCTTAGGCGCTGGTACGAGGTTTCGTTGCGGAAGATTGGGTTCGGCGTCGAGGTCGCGGAGTCGAGCAGCTCAATTGGAGCCCGTTGGTTCCCGTACCAAAAGGGCGGGTCGTCTCGGCGTTGGTACGGCAACTTTGACTTCGTCGTTGATTGGGAAGATGACGGAGCTCGCGCGCGGGCGAACATCGACGAGGCGACTGGGCGTATCCGCTCTCACAATTACAACGGTGCCTTCGCTTTCAAACGCGGTTTCACATGGTCCGGAATTTCCGGCGACGGGTTCGCCGTCCGACACGTTCACGGTGGATTCATGTTCGATGCCAAGGGTCCGATGGCCTTCGCGAACCGTGAAGAGGATCTGCCTGTACTAGAGGGGTTCCTCAACAGTTCCACAGCAACTAGGTTCATGCGCCTGCTTGCCCCTCGACTGGACTTCAAGCTTGGCCACGTCTTGAGCTTGCCAATTCGAGTTCTCGAAAGCGACCGCGTTGCAGACCTGGTTACTCAGTGCATTGAACTTTCGAAGCAGGGCTGGGATGCGAGCGAGCTCTCAGCCGATTTCATGATGTCGCCGCTCGTCCACGAGGGCGGATCGCTCAGCGCAGCCCTCGACGAGGCTTGTCGAACGGAAGACGCACGTGCGGAGACGCTGGCTAAGGCGGAGGAGGAGCTCGACCGCTTCTTTGCTGCCGCGTATCTGGATGACGACAGTGTTGGCCGGACGGCGCGTCTGACCACCGCCGTAAGTTCTGATGTCCGTACCCGTGAGCTTGTACTTGATCTCGTCTCCTACGGCGTTGGCTGCATGTTCGGCCGATACAGCCTCGACAAGCCGGGCCTTATCCTTGCTGACCAGGGGGCAACCGTTCAGGACTACCTCGCTGAGGTCTCGGCCCCGTCATTCACGCCTGATGCAGACAACGTTCTACCGATCGTCGATGGCGATTGGTTCGAGGACGACATTGTGGCGCAGCTCCGGCAGTTCCTGCGGGTTGCCTTCGGGGAGCGGCACTTCGAGGAAAATCTCCGGTTTGTTGAGGAGTCGCTCGGCGTCAAGTCGCTGCGGGAGTACTTCATCACCCGAGCGGGCCGGTCGAAGTTCTACGACGATCATGTGAAGCGATACAAGAAGCGTCCAATCTACTGGCTGTTCTCCAGCCCAAAGGGGTCGTTCAACGCGCTGATCTACATGCATCGTTACACGCCATCTACCGTCTCGACGGTGTTGAACGAGTATCTGCGTGAGTTCGAGTCGAAGCTGGAAGCGAACCTTCAGCATCAGGAACGCCTCACCACCGGGGACGGTACGCCTCGCGAAAGGGCGGCGGCACTGAAGGAGGCTGAGCGGCTTCGCAAGGTGCTGCTGGAGCTCAGCGAGTATGAACATGACGTGCTCTACCCGCTGGCATCACAGCAGATCGCGATCGATCTCGATGATGGGGTGAAGGTCAACTACCCGAAGTTCTACCCGGCCCTCAAGAAGATCACAGGGTTGGAGGCTGCCGATGACTGAGATCGAACCAAGACGCGCGAACTGGCTCGTGCGCAAGCATCGCGATCTGGGCTGGTTTGGCTGGTTCGCGTATTGCCTCTTTTCTATTGCAGCGGTTGGCCTAATTGTCTGGATCGTCTTGTACGCGATGGACGGTGGGCTCAAGACCGCAATCACGCAAACACTACCGTTTTGGCTCGCGGGCATTGGTGGACCGGCGGCACTTGTCGCTATCTATGAGACGAGCAAGCGGACTACGCAAGTTGAACGATCAATGGGCGAAATAGCCGCAGTAAAGGATGGCGAAGGCCAGCGCAGCGGAGCGCAGGTCGCATGGAAAGTTGAAGAAGTATCTAGGTCGAAGCGACGGATTGTGAACGTTGGATCGGTGACCGCGAGAGATGTTCGCATTGATGACGTCACCAACCCCGAGGGGCGAAGCGGATTTTTCTTGCTTGACGATTCTCTGCCCCACGACATACCAGTGCATGACGGCATCGAAGCGAGTATGGATCGAAGCCTAGCTGATCCGTACCTTTCGCGAGTTCGAATTCAGTGGACAGAAGAGGGGAACTCGTATGAAGCAACCTATTCCGTGTCCTAGTTTGAGAGATTTCATCAAGAGCTGGCGCTCAGTCAGTGGAGTTGCGCAGATTGTCGCCCCACGTAGACGACAATTCGATCGACGTCCAGTTTGTACGCTGCTCTCGTGGCAAGGGGTAGTCGCATGAGTTCCATTCGGGCAGTCCTGCCGCACCTAGAACAGCGGTTCGAGTCGCAGCGACTCGTCTTCTGGCACGACGCCGAAGGCGAGTACGCCTCTGATCTCGACGCACTCAACCTCACCGGGGTCACCACGTTGCGGGTAGAGAACAACGAGTACGCCGTGAAGAACCGAGTGCTCCACGACCAGCCGACCAGCAAGTTCCTCATCTACCGGGGCGCACCTGTGCCTTCGGGCATTGGGAACTGGCTGCTTGATCTTGAGTTGGCGTACGGGGTCTTCACCGCCGACCGGACGGCTCTGATGCGCCAGGGCCTCGGCCTCACCGGCACCGGAATAGACGATGTGGTGCGCGAGCACGAGAGGTTCTTCCGCGCCGCGAAGCGCGTTCAGACCCTCAAGCCACTGCTCGCGGCCGACGACGACGCGGACAGGCTACGCGCGAAGATGTGTGCTGTCCTTCTTGGCCAGCGGGAGCACAGCATGCTGGAGCTCACGCGCTCCTTGCTGATCGAGAACGCGCGCGGCGATGGTGGCAAGTACGAAGCACTGAGGGAGCAAGGGCTCGATGGGTTCCACTGGGCCGGCGTCGCCAAGATCTATGGCTACGAAGCGAGCGAACCTAGCGTCGAGGACTTCGTGTTGTGGGTGTTCCGCCAGGCAACCAACGGGTTTGCATCCGATGCTCCGGGTGCCCTCCGGAACATTCAGCTCGACTTCGCGAGTCTGCGCAATGACCGGCGCAGCGCGTCCGCTCTTGCTACCTTGGCGCAGCGGGCGGCGGAGAGTCTGGACTACGCCAGCAGCATCGAAGACGCAGAACTTGCTGACCTGGTGGGTAACGACCTCTTCGAGGACGTGGAGCGCAAGGTCATCAGCGCGCTCGCTCACGCGGTCGTCAGCCGGACCATGAGCGCGCGCGAGGTGTCCGAGGTGATCCGTGCTCGCCAGAGCAGCATCTGGGTCGACGGATACCGGGAGCTGTACGCGGCACTCGGTGCCGCCTCTGACCTGCTGAGCGAACTCGCGACGGCGCGATTCGAGATCGCCTCATTTGATGAAGGGCTTGACCGGTACCGCAAGCACTGGTTCCGTATCGACCAGCTCTACCGGCAGTTCCACTTCGCCGCCCGCACCACCGAGTACGCCGGCCCACTCGAAGCGCTCCGGGTCGAGGTGGAGAAGCACTACGCGAATCGGTACCTCTACGAACTTGGCACCTCCTGGCAGCAGCAGGTCGATGCTGTGCACGACTGGCGGTCCGTCACGCTCCGCCCGCAGACGAGGTTCTTCACCGATCACGTCGAGCCGATTGTCCGTAAGGGCAACCGGAAAGCCGTCGTCATCATCTCCGATGCGCTGCGCTACGAGGTCGCAGACGAGCTGCGCTCGCGCATCCGTCAGGAAGACCGCTTCGACGCGGAACTGGGCGCGATGCTCGGTGTGCTACCGAGTTACACACAACTCGGCATGGCAGCACTCCTGCCGCACAAGACGCTTGCCCACTCGCATGATGGCGATCCAGTGCTCGTCGATGGCCAGCGCTCCGACGGGACCGCGAACCGCAACAAGGTGCTGGCCCCGGTGGATGGGCACGCGATCCAGGCCGAGGAAGTCCTTGCCATGCCGCGCAGCGAACTGAGGGAACTATACGGCGCACACCAGGTGCTGTACGTGTACCACGACCGGATCGACGCCGTGGGTGACAAGGCCCGCACCGAACGGCAGGTATTCGAAGCCGCCAACGACGCGCTGCGCGATCTGGTCGACCTCATCAAACGCCTCACTAACGCGAACGCGACGAACATCCTCGTGACCGCCGACCACGGCTTCCTCTACCAGGACACCGCCCTCGCCGACGCCTCCTACCTCTCGACCAAGCCGCAGGGCGACGACCTCGTGGTGACGAACCGCCGATACGTGCTGGGCCGAGGCCTCAAGGTCGATCCCGCGTTCCGGAAGTTCGAGCCTGAACAGCTTGGGCTCAGCAGCGACCTTGAGGTGCAGGTTCCCAAGTCGATACACCGACTCAAGCTGCCGGGCGCGGGCTCACGGTTCGTCCACGGCGGCGCCGCCCTCCAGGAAATCGTCGTGCCGGTGCTGAGCGTCAACAAGAAGCGCAAGAGCGATACACGGCCCGTCAACGTCGAGGTCCTCCCGGAGACGGACAAGATCACCACCGGCCAACTCGTCGTGAAGCTCTTCCAGTCCGAGCCGGTCAGCGAGAAGGTTCAGCCGCGCACACTGCGCGCTGGCATCTACGTCGGCGAAACCCTGATCTCGAACCAGACCGAGCTGATCTTCGACCAGCCATCCGACGACAAGCGCGACCGCTACCAGGGTGCACGGATGCTGCTCAGCCAGGACGCCAACGAGTTCAACAACCGCACGGTCGAGTTCCGACTCGAAGAGCAGATACCCAACACTACCCAATGGCGCGTCTACCAGCGGGCTCAGTACCTGCTCAAGCGCTCATTCACGTCGGACTTCGATTTCTAGGGGAAACAGCAGCCATGACGGACACCGAGAACCACCCCGGCGAGGAACCCGACGCCGGGACGAGCACGCCGCAGCAAAGCGACCTCGACAGCAAGATCAACCTGCTGTTCGGCGGGTCGGTGGTCCGTAAAGACCTCGTCAAGGCCGTGAAGGGCAACGCCATTGTCCCCTCCTACGTGCTTGAGTACCTGCTCGGTCAGTATGCCGCGTCTGATGATGAGGCGACGATCCAGGCCGGAATCGAGGCGGTGCGCAAGATTCTCGCCGACCACTACGTACACCGCAACGAGTCCGAACTGGTGAAGTCCACCATCCGCGAGAAGGGCCGCCACCGGATCATCGACAAGGTGACCGTGACCCTGAACGACAAGCAGGACGTGTACCAGGCGTCGTTCGCCAACCTGGGCCTCAGTGGTGTGATCGTCGAACCGGCAACCGTGAAGGCCAACCCGAAGCTACTCGTCGGCGGCGTATGGTGCATCTGCGATATCGAGTACTTCCACAGCGACGATGCCCGTGTGGTGCCATGGATTCTGGGGAGCCTGAAGCCGATCCAGATGTCGAGCTTCGACTACGAGGGCTACCTCGAATCACGGACGGGGTTCAACACCGAGGAATGGATAGACCTGCTGATCCAGTCCATCGGGTTCGACCCTGAGATGTTCGGGCGGCGTGCCAAGCTGCTGCAGCTCGTGCGCCTCATTCCGTTCGTTGAGCGCAACTACAACCTTGTCGAGTTGGGACCGAAGGGCACTGGCAAGTCCCACATCTACTCCGAGTTCTCGCCCCACGGCATGCTGATCTCCGGTGGCGAGGTCACCGTCCCCAAGCTCTTCGTCAACAACGCCAACGGCCGTATCGGCCTGGTCGGCTACTGGGATGTTGTCGCGTTCGACGAGTTCGCGGGCAAGAAGAAGCGCACCGACAAGGCGCTGGTCGACATCATGAAGAACTACATGGCGAACAAGTCGTTCTCACGTGGCGTTGAGACCCTCGGAGCCGAGGCATCGATGGTTTTCGTCGGCAACACCTCGCACAACGTGCCATACATGCTCAAGCACTCCGACCTCTTCGACGAACTCCCCGAGGCCTATCACGACTCCGCCTACCTCGACCGGCTCCACTTCTACATCCCCGGCTGGGAGGTAGACACCATCCGCAGTGAGATGTTCTCTGCCGGCTACGGCTTCGTCGTCGACTACATCGCCGAGGTGCTGCGGTCGATGCGCAACACCGACTACTCCGACCGCTACCAGCAGCACTTCACACTCGGCTCAGACATCTCCACGCGCGATCGCGACGGCATCCACAAGACCTTCTCCGGCCTGATGAAGCTCATCTACCCTAGCGGCGAAGCAACTCAGTCAGAGATCGAGCAACTGCTCCGCGTCGCCATCGAGGGACGCAAGCGAGTCAAGGACCAAATCCTCCGAATCGACACCACGATGGCCGCCGTCAACTTCGGCTATACCGACAAGGCAGGAGCGTGGCACAACGTCACCACCTTGGAAGAGGACGAGTACCCTGACTACTACCAGGCCCAACGCCCCGAGACTGTAGGTGATGACGAGTCTCCCGACACGCCTGAGCCCGAAGACGAAGACGCCACAGTGCCGTCCGCGACGCCGGCCGAGGTAGCACCTCAACTGTTCGAGGGTCACCGCGAGTTCCAGGAGAACCAGCGCGGCGTCTCTTACGAAACGCTGCTTCTGCCGTACCTAAGCGGTGCAACCGACATCACCATCGTCGACCCCTACATCCGACTGCCGCATCAAGGGCGCAACCTCGTCGACCTGCTCGCGCTCCTGGCAGCCGCCAAAGACCCTGCCGACGAGATCGCCGTGACGCTGATAACCAAGGAGGACCGGGGCGAGTACGCCCAACAGCACCTCCTCATGCTGAAGGACATCCAGGACAGCGCGGCCACCGTCGGAATCCAGTTCAGTGTCACCTGGGACGAGACCATCCACGACAGGTCGATCCGCACTGACCACGGCTGGAAGCTCCTCCTCGGGCGTGGCCTCGACATCTTCCAGAAGGGGTCAGGCAGCCAGTTCGACCTCGGCTCCCGCCGCCAGGAGTTCCGTCAGGTCTTCGCCTTCGGCGTCACCTACATTCGCGAGGGTGAGCTGTGATCGCGCTCCGCGGCGGCGCTGAGAGGTAGGTGAGGCGGCGATGGCGATGGTCGAGTGGACTCGGCTCAGTGGCGACCAGGTGGAGGAACTGGTAGCGATCCTCCTATGCCGAAAGCGCCCAGCCGCCGTGCGCATTCGACCTTCGACCGGTGATGGTGGCATTGACCTCATCGTCCCGGCGTCTGGTGGCGGTTCAGAGGTCTATCAGGTGAAGAAGTTCTCCTCAAACCTGACGGCTTCACAGAAGTCCCAGATTGAGGAGTCATTGCGACGGCTTGAGCAGTACCGCATTGACCACGCGGTTGTGGTCTCCGCGTGGCATCTGACACTCCCTCTCGACCCCACGAACGAGAACCTCCAGTGGCTCGCCGAAACCACGAAGAACTTGCCATATCCATGTGACTGGCGAGGTCTCAGTTTCATAGACGGGCTCGCGGCTGAGTTCCCCGATGTCGTCGACTACTACGTTGGCGACGGTAGGCAACGGCTTGAAGCCGTTGTCGGTCGACTCACCTCTGCAATGGGCATGAAGCCAAACGACGGGGATGGGCTCGTGTCGCCATCGCAACTCAGCGACTACTTGCAGTCGCTTGCTCCCATCCTGGACACCGACCCACACTTCAGGTATGAAGTGAGCCTCGGCCCGATGAAGTCCTACGTCATGTCGGAGCCCGACCTGATCTTCGCCACGATCCACAGCGTCGGCGACGACAACGATAATGCGGTGACTGTCCGCGTGTTCCCGCGGTTCGCTGCTGCTCTGGACTTCCGCCCGATCCCCCTTGAGGTTGTTATCCGAGCCGAACCAGACTCCAAGCTCCAACACGATCTTGCCTCCTTCATGAAGTATGGAATGTCGGTATCGGCACCCGTCGGAACGGTAGACATCAAGATGGACCTGCCCGGCGGCCTCGGAGGTGACGCCTCAAACGCAGGTCTTCGTATCGTGACTGCCCAGCCATCGGCACCGAGTCATGTCCTGCGGATGGCCGTTGTTGACCCAAATGACGATGTCGTCGAGTCTGTCCTCATCGATATGCAGCCAGCAACGTTCGGGATCGACGGCACTGGCGCCAGATCAACGGGCACCGAACGCGGGGGCAACTTCCGAGTCCAGATGCTGTCGGACCTGTCCTCGCAGACGATGAACCTGACGATCTCTGGCATCGATGTCGAGGGCCACGCTCCCCACGATGTTGTTGCGGCGCTGAGCTTCCTCAATGCGCTACGTCCACCGAACCGCATTGCCATCGCGGCTCAACGTGGCCCAATCACCAACCCGATGACCCTTCCTGACGACTTCGGTCTGCCCGATGGAGACGTCCTACAGATGCTCGCCAATACAGCAGTATCGCTGGCGACCGTCCAAGAGCACACGACGGCGCAACTCACGATGCCTAGCAGCATCCTGGCAGCTGAGGCCGCAATGTGGAGGACTGCCGAACGACTGCTGCTCGGTGAAGAGGTGAACCTGACAACCACGGGAGTTCGCACCTGCCTGCATCCCGGAGCCTCGGCACCAGAAGGAAAGTTTGCCATTGCCTTCTATTCGGATTTTGCGGTGACTGTCGGCCCGATAGAGGTCCCGGTTGGAACGATCCTGACCCACTGCCCGATCGCCGAGGTCGATCCTGCCTCAGTGGAGCAGCATGATGATCACATCGACTGTTCGTTCCGCCCAGCCGATAACGCGACGGTCACGGCACGTCTCGCACCCAAGGAGTAGTCGCGAGCATCCTGTCCATCGCGCAACTGGCCTGAAGTGCAAGCACGCCGTTTCCGAGTGCGGTGATCTGCTGGTTCTGCGTCATCGCCTCGCCATCGGTGACCCAACCGGTCGGTAAACCCATGAGCCATTCAACGAAGGTCGGTGCAGGTCTGGGTCCGTCGGCATCGTTCAGGAGGGCTGGGGCGGGTGCGGCTCGTCCGGTGATGTGCTCCCAGCGGGTGATGGCGTCGGCGTAGCGTCCCCAGCGTTGAAGAGTCCGTCGATCAGGGACCACAGGGTCTCCGACTCGGCTTCCTGTTCGGTGAGCCAGCCGGTCCGTGGAGGGCGAAGTCGATGATCTGGTGCGAGAGCGCGATTGTCCCTCGCCAGGCTCGCACCTGATCGAGGGTTTCCCCGCCGCGTGAGGAGTCGGTCGCCAGTGGGGTGCGGAACAGCGCGCCGGGCGAGGGCGAAGATGCGGAAGCGTTGGTGAGGAGCGCCGACAAGGGAAGCCGGTAGGCCGATCCATCGTGCATCCAGCCGCAGGTCGGCCAGATCGCCGAGAACGGCGCCGAGAGCCCGTAGAGGTCGAGCTGCGTCGTCTCCCAGATGCCACGGGTCGGGTTCCATGCCGCGAAGGGTTGTGCCGTCGGCGGTTGCATCACGAGCGTTGCGTTGGTCATGATCGTCTCCTTCTGTCGGTGGCCGTGTCGCGGGTGAGGACAGCAGCCCGCGGACGTTCTCGATGACGACCCATCCAGGCTGGAGGGCGTCAATGGCTGCGGCCATGTGTGCCCATAGCCCCGAGCGCGTCCCTGGCGCGAGGCCGGCGCGCTTGCCGACGGTGGACACGTCCTGGCAGGGGGAGCCGCCGATGAGAATGTCCACGGGCTCGACGTGGCTCCAGTCGATGGTGGTGATATCCCCGAGCTTCGGGGCGTCTGGCCAGTGCCGGGCGAAGACACGGGCGACGGGCTCGTTGAGTTCCGAGAACCACACGGTTCTGGCATTGAAGACGTGCTCGACGGCGAGGTCGAGGCCGCCGTAGCCGCTGAACAGCGACCCGATCCTGAGTCGCGAATCGTTGCTGGCGTTGGGTTCGTGCATGAAGAGCGCTCCGGCTGACGGTCGTCCCCGACATCCATGCCTCTTCGAGAACCGATGCCGAGTTGGTCACCTGTCAGGTGCACAGCTCAGCCACGCATCCGATGACCGCCCACGCCGACCGGAGCCACCGCGCCCAGCACCCGTCGGCACCGTCGCCGAAGCCTCTTCCTCGGAGCTTTGCTCCGACCTGCTTCGGAGGCCACACGCCTCTTGCAGGTCGAGGGGGACTGAGCTATGTCGCCGTAGAAGTCACCGGACGCAGGTGCTCACCTGCCCGGCAAGACCGGAGGTGAACATGACTGTTTCGATGCGCGTGATGTCGGCGGGCGACGGTTACAAGTACCTGCTCAAGACGATCGCGGCCGCCGACGACGACAGGTCCCTATCAACGCCGTTGACCCGCTACTACGCGGAGGCCGGCACCCCTCCAGGACGCTGGCTCGGTGCCGGAGTCAGCGCGCTGGGGCACGGCGAACTCTCCGTCGGAGACCGCGTCTCAGAGGCCCAGCTCCAACTCCTGATCGGAATGGGGCGAGACCCCATCACCGGCAACCCACTTGGCTTGGCATTCCCGGACTACAAGACCCCGGCGGAGCGGATCGAGTCCCGGATCGCCGCTCTCGATCCGTCGTTGACGCCCGGAGCAAAGGGCGAGACTGTCGCGCAGATAGTGGCCGAGGAGACCGCGCGGGGAACCAGGCGGGCCGTGGCGGGCTTCGACTTCACGTTCTCGCTCCCGAAGTCCGCGAGCGTGCTGTGGGCGGTCGCTGACGCCGGGGTGCAGGCGCTGATCGGCGAGGCGCATCATCGAGCGGTTGCGGAGGTGGTTGCGTTCATGGAGCGCGAGGTTGCAGCCACCCGCACCGGCGCAACCGCCGGTGACGGTGCGGTTGCGCAGGTCGATGTCACCGGGCTCATCGCCGCCGCGTTCGATCACTTCGACTCCCGTGCCGGTGACCCTCATCTCCATACGCATGTGGTCATCAGCAACAAGGCCAAGACCGCCTTCGACGGCAAGTGGCGCTCACTCGACGGCAGGCCGATGCACGCCGCCGTCGTCGCCCTCTCCGAGCTGCACGAAGCCGTGTTCGCCGACCACATGACCCGAACCTTCGGGGTCTCCTGGGAATCCCGAGACATGGGCCGCGACAAGAACCCTGCCTGGGCGATCACCGGAGTGCCGGAAGAACTGATCGCCGAGTTCTCCACCCGCGCCCGGCACATCGACATCGAGACCGACCGGCTCATCGCTGAGTACGTCGCCTCCCACGGGCGGCGCCCGACACCAGCGGCGATCATGAAGCTTCGGGCCCAGGCGACTCTGACCACCCGGCCCGAGAAGCAGGTCCGGCCCCTGGCGGAGCTCACCGCCGAGTGGCGCGACCGCGCTACGAGGACGCTGGGTCGGGACGCGACGATGTGGGCGCGTGAGGTCGCAGATAACGACAAGCAGCTGCTGCTTCGCGCTGACGACGTGCCGCTCGACGTGATCGGCGAGATCGGGCGCTCAGTCGTGGAAGTGGTCGGTGAGAAGCGATCGACCTGGCGACGATGGAATCTCATGGCCGAGGCATCCAGGCAGACGATGGGCTGGCGATTCACCACCATGCAAGACCGAGAAGCCGTTGTCGCGATGGTTGCCGACGCCGCTGAACAGGTGTCCCTCCGGTTGACGCCGCCCGAGCTCGCTACGTCGCCGGTTGTGTTCCGCCGAGAGGACGGCACTTCAGTGTTCCGGCCGAAGAGTTCGACCGTGTTCACCTCCAAGGCCCAGCTCGCGGCCGAGGACAGGCTGCTCGAACGTGCCAGCAACGTGGCCGGACCAACGGTGGCGCTTGCGACGGTCGAGAGGATCACGCGTCGCGTCGACGCCGATTGCCGGCTGCTCGGTGACGACCAAGCCGACGCTCTGATCCGCATCGCTGTGTCGGGACGGATGCTCGATGTGCTCGTCGGCCCTGCCGGAGCGGGGAAGACCACCGCCATGAACGCATTCCGTCGTGCATGGGAGGCCGAGCACGGCCACGGTTCGGTCGTCGGTCTTGCCCCGTCAGCGGTCGCGGCGCAGGTGCTGGCCGACGATCTGGGGATCGCGACCGAGAACACGGCGAAGTGGTGGCAGAACCATCTCCTGTACGGCACCACGTTCGAGGCGGGTCAGCTCGTCATCATCGACGAAGCATCCTTGGCGGGCACTCTGTCGCTGGACCGCATCACCCACCTCGCCAAGGACGCCGGCGCAAAGGTGCTGCTGGTCGGTGACCACGCCCAGCTGCAATCCGTAGACGCCGGTGGCGCGTTCGCAATGATCGCCAATGCCCGGGACGACACCCCGGAACTGGTCGACGTTCACCGCTTCACCCATCCGTGGGAGAAGACCGCCTCACTCGAGCTGCGCCACGGACGCACTCAAGCCATCGACTCCTACCTCGCCCATCAGCGCATCACAGGCGGCGACGCCGAGACCATGACCGATACCGCCTACAACGCCTGGCGCACCGACCGCGACAAAGGGCTCATATCGGTGCTGATCGCCGAGACCCACGAAGACGTGACAGAGCTCAACCGACGCGCCCGCGCCGACCTGATCCACGACAAGACGCTGAACCCCGACCGTGAGGTCGAACTGCGCGACGGCACCGCCGCCGGGGTCGGGGACACGATCATCACTCGGCTCAACGACCGACGGCTCCGCACCGTGACCGGACGGGACTGGGTGCGCAACGGCGATGTCTGGACGATCACGGCCGTCGGCGACGACGGGACTCTCACCATCGCCCGCGACTACGGGACCGGCACCACCGTCCGCGAGGATGGGACCATCGCAGCACGAAAGCGTGGGCGAAGGTTCGGTAGCAGCATCGTCCTGCCAGCCTCGTATGTCTCCGAGAGTGTCGATCTCGGCTACGCAGTCACCGCCTACCGTGCGCAAGGCGTCACGACCGACACCGCGCATGTGCTGGTCGAACCAACCTCGACCAGAGAGACCTTCTACGTCGCAATGACCCGAGGCCGCCACTCCAACCGCGCCTACGTCACCCTTGACCGCGCCGACGACCATGCAGAGCCGCACCCCGGCGACGACCCCAACGCCACCGCCCGCAGCGTGCTCTACGGCATTCTCCAGCACTCCGGAGCCGAACTTTCGGCGCACGAGACCATCGTTGCCGAGCAGGAGCAGTGGGGCTCGATCGCCCAGCTTGCCGCCGAGTACGAGACCATCGCCGCCGCAGCCCAGCACGACCGCTGGGCCACCCTCATACGCGGCTCCGGGCTCACCGACGAACACGCCGACAGCGCCATCGAATCCGAAGCATTCGGCCCACTCGCCGCCGAACTCCGCCGCGCCGAGGCCAACCACCACGACATCGATACGCTCCTGCCACGTCTGGTCGCAGCACGAGGGTTCAGCGACGCCGACGACATCGCCGCCGTCCTCCACTACCGCGTCGAGCGAGCGACCGCGCGGCCAGCAGGATCAGGACGAAGCCGGAAACCGGCGCAACTCATCGTCGGCCTCATCCCACAGGCCCACGGCGTGACGGACGCCGAGATGCGAGCAGCGCTCGACGGGCGAGAGGCGTTGATCGAGGCACGCGCCGGCGCCATGCTCGACACCGCGCTTACCGAAGGTGTCCCGTGGACAAGGGCACTCGGAACGCCACCCAACGACCTGCAGCGAGCTGCGGCCTGGCGGAAAGCCGCACGCGTGGTCGCCGCCTATCGAGACCGCTACCGCATCACCGGCGACGCGCCCCTCGGCGCCCCGGCCGAGTCATCCGCGCAGAAGATCGACGTCGCGAGGGCGCGAGCAGCACTCGACAGGATGCTCCTTCTCTCTGCCCAGAGCACTCCGCTGGAGGCTGGGCTCAACGCCGTCAGGCGGGGGCGGCCTCAGACAGGACGCAGCATCTGACCCTTCCAAATGTCTCCACCTCGACGTAGCCTTGAAGTGAGGCGGATTTCTCCTTACCTTTGGGCCGTTCGCGGCAGACCCTCGGGTCACTCTCCACGCACCGTCTCGACAACGTACGTGCGTGTTGAGAGGAGCCATCATGATCCGCCTACTGTGGACAGCCAGCACGCAGGTCCGCTACTTCCTGCGTCGTTACATGCCGAGCAACATCCTTCTCGACCTGATCCGAACGAGGAACGGGCTGAAGTGGGGCGTGCTAGCGATGCTGCTGACCGCTCCGTACCTGGGCGTCGCTGCCTGGTGCACTGTTCTCATCGAGTCCGGCGGCCCTGGATGGCTCCACCTCGTGGTCCTGGTCTGCATCTGGAACGCTCTGAAGATGGTGATTGTCGGGCCGCTGAGCATGGTGCTGCTCGTGAAGGCACGCGCCAAGGAACGCCAGGCCCGGAAGCGTGCCGAGCGCGAGGTAGACGCTGAGGTGCCTCAGCGTGAACTCACTCGCAGCAGCCGCTGAGAGACACTTCCATCCGCCAAACTCTTGACGAGCAGCTACAGCGAACGTGTTGGTTCAGGCGGAGCCGGACGGACTCGATTCGCAACTTGCGTACGCGGCGCAGAGACCTGGCGAGCGTTGCCGCGTTCCACCAGGCGCGCAAGATCGGCGCTGTCGGCGACCAGTGAAGCAGTGCCTTTCCGTAGCAGACGATGCGGCCCGAGGCTCGCGGCGCTCGTCACCGGGCCAGGCACTGCTCCCACGCTTCGACCCAGCTCGAAAGCGTGCTGCGCCACCCCCAAGGAGCCTGACCGACCTGCCGCCTCAACGATCACCGTCGTAGACGCGAGCGCCGCCATCAGCCGCCCACGAGCGATGAACCGATGCCGCGTGGGAACGGCACCAGGCGGGACCTCGCTGACGAGAAGCCCGACATCGGCCGCGCGTTCGAGTAGGTCACGGTGGCCAGCAGGGTAAGGACGGTCGATGCCGTTAGCGAGGATCGCGATCGTGTCACCACCTGCAGCGAGAGCAGCTTGGTGCGCAGCGCCTTCGATCCCGTACGCGCCACCGGCGACGACGACGCGCTCGTCCGCAACCGCCGAGGCGCCCAGTTCGCGGGCAACATGGTCACCGTACGAGGTGGATGCGCGCGATCCGGTGATCGTGACGAAGTCCTGCAACGGGCGGGAGAGGAACGACGAGGCACCGCGCGTCCACAACACGTAGGGAGCGAGATCGCCAAGATCGTTGAGGGCAACGGGCCAGCTCACGTCGCCTGGGACAAGAACCTGGATGCCTGACTGCTGAGCCTGATCGAGACGGGCGGCGATGTCCTTCGCCGCAGGTGCGTCGAAGTGGTCGCGCCAGATCTGCGCGTCGACGGCGCTGAGACCGACCACCGCGCCGTCGCGCTCGGCGAGGCGGAGCGTCTCCATCGCCCCGAGTCCATTCATGACTCGGCCAGTCACCGGATCGTTGGGCTCGACGAGCATGGACAGCACCATCCGCGCGGTTCGCTCGTCGTCTGCGAGGTCACTCAGCACAACCATCGTCGGCCCCTCTCGGCATTTGATACCGACGAGGTGCACAGCCAGCCCCGGTTCGGTGGCAGCTAGGTGATGACGGCGCGGATATAGATGCCAACGCCGATGAGCAAGAGAGCACCGTAGAAGGGCAAGATCGACCACGATGACCAGACGCTCCATGCCGGGACCCATCGGCCAATCACAGTCTTGACTCGCTCACGCCACCCGGCCGATGCAGGTATCGGATCGTCAGCTTCGGAGGGGTCGAGTGAGAACTGTGGGACGGCGCGCGTGCCCCGTGCAACGGTGTCGTACAGTCGCCGGTAGGCGCGTTCTTGTCGCAGATAGTTGGCGTCGAGGAACATGAAGAGCACGACCGCTGCGAGTCCGAGCAGAGTAACCGCTCGTGAGTGCTGCACTAGCGCGAAGCCAAAGGTGGCCGTGACGACTGGCAGCAGCCACCCTTTCGCACTTGATGACGCAGCGGACATGCGAGTGACGACTGCCTGTATGAAGTCGAGGTGCTTCCGCCGATCTTCGTCTGAGGGTTGGGTCGGCGTACTCACTTGTTGCTCGCCTTCCGGCACTCGGCTCTCAGCGCTTCCCACGCTTCGTCCTTCGCCTCCTCGCTGTAGTTGCTTTCAGGCGGCCAGATGTGCCCGATGGGGTCTCCTTCCCAGCGAGGCACAAGATGGACGTGGAGGTGGAAGACCGTCTGACTGGCCGCGCTACCGTTGGACTGAATGACGTTGAGGCCATCGGGGTTGACTGCGCGCTTGACTGCTGCGGCGAGCCGCGTTGTTGCCCTGGAGAGCTGCTCGGCAGTGACTTCATCAAGTGCCCAAATGTCGGGCACATGGAGGCGAGGGATCACAAGCGTGTGCCCGAGGGTAGCCGGATTGTGCGGGAAGAAGGCAACGACATGCTCATCGCGATAGACCTCGCGAGCGTCGGGATCGTCCCGGTCGACAATCTCGCAGAAGGGGCAATCAGGATCGCTTGTAGGCATTGCTCACCCACGTCGTGATGTTCGCTTTGATGTCGGCGTAGACGGCCTGGCTGCTTGAACCGGCGGGGCTATGGACCCGCACATAGTCGCCGACCGTCCCACCGCCCTTGAGTGCGACCTTGCTGAACGGGTCCTCCCCGAATGAGTCGGTATTACCATTGCGGTCAGCCAGCCCATGGATGCGGATGCCGACGAGCGGCTTGTGGTTGTCCCAGGCGTAGGCGATTTCGTGGCGGACCCAGGGTCGGTTAGCGGTCTGTGCGCCGATCAGGACCACGACTGCCGACTTGTAGGCCATCTGGTCTGCGATCCACTTCTTGATGGCTGCATCGCCCTTGCGCTTGACTTCCTCCCACTCCTGCGCATTGAGGATGGGCTGGCCCTCCAGAGCACCCATCCGGATGATCTGCTGCACTCGCCACGCATCGCGGTCGTAGTGGAAGCTGTAGAAGACTGACTTGGCCATGCTGGACTCTCCCGTCACCTGCGGTCGAGCCGCTCTCGTACCGACACTCAAAGCCTACGGTGGGGCACCGACATTCGGACCTACGTGCGCGCTTGCGCGGAGCGGGACGCCGTCCTGACTCACTACATCCCGTCGTTTGCATCCTCCACAATGAGCCCGGCCTCGACCAGCGCTACCCGCACCGCCTTACGGTCCACACCCATCCGACGGTCGATTGCTCGCATCGAGACGCCCGCTCGGGCGAGGCGCACGGCCTCTGCTTTCTCGCCGACGCCTAGCCCCGGTCGGCGACTCGGGACGTTGCGGCGGCGAAGGTGCGAGAACACCGTGGCGCGGTGAATGCCGTACCTCTCGGCGAGAGCCTTCACGCCCATCCCGGCCAGGTAGTCACCGACGAGCGCGTCCACCTCAGCGGCGGTGAGAAAAGTTTGAGCCGTCTCGACAGTCCTCACGACGGGGCCACGCTCGTCCTTCGGAGCGGTATCCTGGGGACGTCGAGATACCTCGTAGACCCCGCGATTCAAGCGGTTGACAAGAGTTTTCGTCTTGGGGGCGGAGTTGCCAAACGTGCTACTCAGGTACCCCACCTATGACACGAGGACGGTCCCTGCGGGGGCCGTTTTTGTGTGTTCGCAGCAAAGCACCCTCCGCCGAGATGGGGCGACCCCTAGGTGTTCTTGCCCGCGCAGTTGGGTATGTGGTCGGAGAACGCGGAACATACTCCGTGGCCCGTTCCGGGCGTCATGGACAACTCGCCAGAGGCGCCGACAGGCCAGTCAAAGATTCACCGTTCAGGTAACGATCGGCCTACCGTTTCGCGGCGCCCACTAATACCTGAAACCGTTCCGCAGCCCGGCGCAGTGACCATCCCGCTTCGACGACCACGATCGCCAACCGGCGACGGCCCGCAGGAGTCAAGGGTGCGTTAGCGTGAGTCATGAAGGCCTCCGTGGTCAGGATTGAGTGTGGTAACCCACATCCTGCCCGGAGGTCTTCCCTTACGACCCGAACCGTTCACAACCTCCCGAGGAAGGACACTTAAGCAGGAGTTGGTAGCCGCCACCCGCAACGGTGTGCCGGTCGCGGCGGCGGCCCGAGCGGCGGGCATCTCAAGAAGCACTGCGATCAACTGGCCCGCCAAGGCCGACAGCGACGACGCATAGCAGGCCGACTCACTCACCCGCTTCGAACAAGGCCGCATCCAACAACCCCCGAAACAGCCGATACTTCTCCGCCAACCGCACCCGGGTCTCCTCGTCGAGCAACGCCGTGCGAGCCGGGTCGGTGTTGTCGGCCAGGTCTGCGCGCTTCACGACCATCGCGAGCTCATTCGCGGCAACCCGCGCCGCATAATCGGGCTCGGACTCCCCCACCCTGCGCGTCAGCGCCAACACCGCCGCCACGACCTCGTCGCTGAACCCGAGCCGACGAAGGTCTGGGCCATCCAGCTCGGTGTCCTCCACCACGTCGTGCAGCCAGCCGACCGCCTCCGCCGCGTCGCGGAACCCCGACCACCGCCCGGCAGCCAGTTCGCCGGCACGTCGCGCCACCCGCCGTGGGTGCCCGATGTAGGGCTCCCCCGCCTTGTCCACCTGACCGGCATGGGCCCGCGTCGCCACCTCACGCGCCAACCCGACGGCATCGGTGCTCGTGAGCGCGCCATCGTCCACGTTGTCCATGTCACCAGTATGGACAGACCCTCCCCCGCATCCCGCTCCCTACACTTCTTCCCATGGCCTCAGCTCCACACGACATGATCCGGGTGCAGGGCGCCCGCGAGAACAACCTGAAGAACATCACGCTGGACATCCCCAAGCGCAAGCTCACCGTGTTCACCGGGGTCTCGGGATCGGGCAAGAGCTCCCTGGTGTTCGACACCATCGCCTCGGAATCGCGTCGCCTCATCGACGAGACCTACAGCGCCTTCCTGCAGGGATTCATGCCCACCCTGGGCCGTCCGGACGTCGACCTCCTGTCGGGCCTCACCACCGCGATCGTGGTGGACCAGGCGCAACTCGGCGCCAACCCACGCTCCACCGTCGGCACCGTCACCGACGCCGACGCCTTCCTGCGGGTGCTGTTCAGCCGCGCCGGCAGCCCCCACATCGGCTCACCCAAGGCGTTCTCGTTCAACGTGGCCACCATGCGCGGCGGCGGCACGATGACCGTCAAGAAGGGAACCACCGGACAAGCCCAGGCCGTGAAGCGCTCCTTCAACGTGGTCGGCGGCATGTGTCCCCGCTGCGAGGGACGCGGCACCATCTCCGAATTCAAGCTGGCCGAGCTCTACGACGAGGACCTGTCACTGTCCCAGGGCGCCATGCTGGCCCCCGGATACAAGGCCGGCGGCTGGAACTACCGCATCTACGCCGAATCGGGCATGTACAGCCCCGACAAGCCCATCAAGCAGTTCACCAAGAAGGAACTGAACGACTTCCTCTACCACGAGCCGGAACGCCGCAAGATCGCCGGCATCAATATGACCTACGAGGGCCTCGTGCCGCGCCTTCAGAAATCGATGTTGTCCAAGGACCCCGAACAGATGCAGCCACATATCCGGGCCTTCGTCGACAAGGCGGTCACCTTCGCCACCTGCCCCGACTGCGACGGCACGCGACTGTCTGCCGAAGCCCGCTCGTCGAAGATCGACGGCCTGTCGATCGCCGACGCGAATGCCCTGCAGGTCACCGAATTGGCCGACTGGCTCGGTGGCCTCGAGCTGCCGGGACTGGGCCCGCTGGTCACCACCTTGCGCGCGATCCTCACCGCCTTCGACGACATCGGCCTGGGCTACCTGAGCCTGAGTCGGGCGTCGGGCACCCTGTCGGGCGGCGAATCACAGCGCGTCAAGCTCATCCGCAACATCGGCTCGCCACTGACCGATATCACCTATGTGTTCGACGAGCCCACCGCCGGCCTGCACCCCGCCGACGTGCACCGCATGAACCAGATGCTGTTGCAGCTGCGCGACAAGGGCAACACGGTGCTGGTGGTGGAGCACGAACCAGAGACAATCCGCATCGCCGACCACATCGTCGACCTCGGACCCGGCGCCGGGTCCCACGGCGGCGAACTCTGCTGCCAGGGTGACCTGGCCGGGCTGCGGGCGTCCGACACCCTGACCGGCCGCCACCTGGACGACCGCGTTGCGGCCAAGCAGGCCTGGCGCACCCCCACCGGAACCCTGCCGATCCGCCACGCCAGCCTGCACAACCTGCGCGATGTGAGCGTCGACATCCCGCTGGGAGTGCTCTGCGTGGTCACCGGCGTCGCCGGCTCCGGCAAGAGCTCGCTGGTGCAGGAATCACTGCCCGCCGACGCCGAGGCGGTCTACATCGACCAGACGCAGGTCAAGAGCTCACGCCGCTCCAACCCCGCCACCTACACCGGACTGCTCGACCCGGTGCGCAAGGCCTTCGCCAAGGCCAACGGCGTCAAGCCGGCGCTGTTCAGCTCCAACTCCGAGGGAGCCTGCCCGAACTGCCACGGTGCCGGTGTGGTCTACACCGATCTGGCGATGATGGGTGGGGTCTCCAGCGTCTGCGAGGTCTGTGAGGGCAAGCGCTTCGAGCCGGGCGTGCTGCTCTACAAGCTGGCCGGCCTCGACATCTCCCAGGTGCTCGCCCTGCCGTTCGACGAGGCGCGCGACTACTTCGGCGCCGGACCGGCCAAGATCGCCGCCGCCCAGAAGATCGTGGGACGCATGATCGACGTCGGGCTGGGCTACCTGTCGCTCGGCCAGCCGCTCACGACCCTGTCTGGCGGAGAGCGCCAACGACTCAAGCTGGCCATCCAGCTGGGGGCCAGGGGCGGCATCCAGGTGCTCGACGAACCCACTGCCGGACTGCATCCGGCCGATGTGGAGCAACTGCTCGCGCTGCTCGACAAGCTCGTGAACCAGGGGCACTCCCTGATCGTGGTGGAGCACGACCTGGCCGTGATGGCCCACGCCGACTGGATCATCGACATGGGCCCCGGGGCCGGCAACCAGGGCGGTCACGTCACCTTCGAGGGCCATCCGGCTGACCTGGCCGCCACCGGTTCCGGGCCCACCGCCCGCTACCTCGCCGAGTACCTGGGGTCCTGAGCCGGCCCGCCCTGAGCGGCGCCCCCAATCTTCCGGACGAACCCGGGGGTCGGCTTGGTAGCGTCGCCCCGTGACCGCGAACCCTGCCAGCCAACCCGCACCGGGAGCCCACATCGAGCTCGAGTCGCTGCCCAACCTGCGCGACATCGGCGGCTACCCGATCGCCGGCGGCGGCCGGGTGCGCACCGGCGTGCTCTACCGCTCGGCGGCGCTGAGCCGCCTGTCCCCCGCCGATGCCGACGCCCTGCAGCGCCGCGACATCCGCACGATCTTCGACTTCCGCACCGAGGTGGAACGCACCGCCCAACCCGACGTGGTGCCCGACGGCATGCACGTGGTGCTCGCCGACGTGCTGGCCGACGCCGCCAGTGCGGCCCCCGACGAGATGCTCGAGGCCATCAAGGACCCCCTGCGTGCCTCGCAGCTGCTCGCCGGCGACCAGACCGCAGCCATCTTCGACGAGACCTACCGCCAGATCGTCTCGTCCGACAGCGCCCTGGCCGCCTACCGGTCCTTCTTCACCGACATTGCCGACCCGGCGAACCGCCCGGCCCTGTTCCACTGCACCTCCGGCAAGGACCGCACCGGCTGGGCCGCGGCCGCATTGCTGCTGCTCCTGGGCGTCGACGAGGCGGACGTCTTCCACGACTACGAACTGACGAACCAGTACCTGCCACGCAGCGCCGCGGCCATGATCAAGAAGTTCACCGACGGCGGCGGCGACCCCTCGACGCTCACCCCCGTGCTGGGCGTCGACCCGAAGTACCTGCGGGCCGCGCTCACCGAGATGACCTCGCGGTTCGGATCCATCACCGGCTATTTCCGCGACGGCCTGGGCATGGAGGACGACGCCCAGGACACGCTGCGGGCAGCGCTCACCGCCTGAGCACCCGGCCGCATCCCCCGTCACCCCCGGGCGCGCCGACCACGGGCCACCGGGCGACACGCTGACCGCCATCCCGGCAAGGCGTTATGCACGGGCTGCCACAATGGGGGCCATGCCGTCGAACAGCTCGAGGCCCGCACCCGGACGAGCCCAACCCATCAACGCCCTCCCGT
>JBAQVA010000028.1:0-9100 GCA_049297835.1 Propionibacterium sp. | reverse complement strand
AGGTGGCCAGCCGCAGCAGTCCGCCCTGCAGGCTGATCCAGTACTCCTTGAGCTGGGTGACGAAGCCCAACAAGGATCCGAACTCCCGCTCGTCCGCGCAGATCACGGCGTAGCCGGTGCGGATCCCACGCTGGACGATCTCGGTCTCGCTGCTCAGGTCCAAGGGGCTCGTCGAGAGGATGCCGATGTAGCTGCCGCCGCGACGTCCGGCGACCCAGTGGATGCCGACCCGGCTCTCGTCGAAGTCCACGAACGGGAAGTAGATGTGGTTGAACAGCTGGCGCGGGCCCTCGAAACGTCCCTGGCGGCCGCGCAGGTCGTGCTGGACGAGCAGCACGTCATCCACCTGTGCAATGTCGGGGTTGATCCCGTTGCCGGCCCAGCCCGTGGGGCTGTCCGGCTGACTCTGCGTGTGCATCGCACGGGTGACGGGGTGATTCCCGAAGACCGAGATCCCGCCGGGCAACGACGCCTGCCACAGGTGCTGCTGGTCACCGAACTCACCCGGGTGGTACCGCTGGGCGCTGCTCAGCAGGTAGTAGGGGGTGCGGAAGGTCTGGACATTGCCGCGCTGGACGGCCATTCCCTCCGAGGTCGAATGGGCCAGCCTCAGCGCCGCGCCGCGCATCGGCCGCGGGATCTTGGCCAGGGTGTCCAGCTGGGCGAGGAAGTCGTTGTCCTGCAGGTGCGCCCTCGTGTACTTGGCAAGCGTGGCGTTCACCGTCTCGGGCGCCGTGAAGGCCTGCATCGACCACCAGAAGGGCAGCTGTTCCGCCCCGGTGCTGCGGGGATGGGAGGCGTCGGACGCCAGCGTCGCGTGGACCTCGTCGATGTCGAGCCCCTGGGAGGTGCGGATCCGGAAGACGTCATCGTTGTTCGCGATGTCCACCAGTGCGCCCGGCACCACATACCGGTGCCGGCCGACGAAGATGGCACCCAACTCGTGCGGATCGAGTGAAGGCTCCGCAGGGCCGAAGGCCGCGTCCACGATCGACTGGGTCGGGGCATCGGCCACGTGCTGCAGCAGGGCCGCCGACGCGCGCGCCGAGGCCGAGACGAAATGGCCCTCGAAACGGTGCAGCGCCATGTCGAGCATGAGGAGGTCGAGCACGATCCCGGCCCGGCGAGCCAGCTCCTCGTCGCCGGCGTAGTCCACCAGCAGGGTGAGCGCCGCGACGTCGACGGCGTAGTAACTGCTCGAGAGCCACTCGCTGAAACCCCAGTGGAAGCGGTCGTCGAGCCAGACGCGAAGGCGTAGTGCGGCGCGCTGCCGATGGACCCGGCCGCGCTGGCCGTCATTGGCGAAGATGTCCTCGGCGAAGATCTGGCCGGCCAGGAACTCGCAGGCAGCGAAGGCGAGCCAGTGGCTCTCCGTCCAGCTGCACATCGAATCCGTACCGGGGTCGTCGATGCTGTACCGGAAACCGGTGATGCTGGACCGCAGCGTGGACCTGAGCGGCGCAGGCAGCTGGTCCCCGCGCTCGAACCATGACTTGAGAAGCAACAACAGCCGGTGATCGGCCAGATCGGCCCTGGAGTCGACGACAGCCGCCAGCCCCGCCAGGAAGCCCGCGTCGCAGCCTTCAGCGCCGAAGCGCGGCCACTGCTCCACTCCGCTGCTCTCGGTACGGTCATTCGGGTCGATCGGCATCTTCGCTCCGTCTGCACGCCGTTGTTCTCATGGAAAGTTTAGATAACCCTGTGAAAACCCGGCCCACTGCCCACTGCGGTACCCGCAACGGCTCGATCCGACACTCGGGCGCCCTGCGCGGCGCGCCATAGGCTGGAGTCGAAATGACCACGGCACGCTGGCCCCTGCGGCGCGGTTTCTCCCTTCCGTCATGGGGGGACATCGCGCTCACTGCCGCGCTCACCGCCGGAACCGCCTTCTGGGGAAATCTCCTCGACGACGGCACCGGACGCCGTCTGGCGGCGGTCATCACCTCGCTGGGGCTCACGCTTCCCCTGCTGTTGCGCCAGCGCCGCCCGCTCATCATGCTGGCCGTTGTCTCGGTGGCCGGGCTGGTGCAGTGCGTCGTGGTGACGGGCCCCACCGCCTCCCTCCTGGCCATCCCGGTGGTGGCGTACTCGGTCGCCCGGTGGATCGACGGCGGCAGCTCCCGCCTGGTCCTGGTCTCGGGGCTGATCGGGGCCGTGCTCGGTCCGCTGCGCTGGGTGCACAACCCCCGGTTCACCGGGGAGTACATCAGCCGCGCGAGCCTCTTCCTGCTGCTGTTCATCATGTGCTTCACCGCGGTGCTGGTGCCCTATCTGATCGGCCGCCGGCTCCGTGAGAACGACATCGCCGCCCAGGAGCTGGCCCGCGCGGCGGTGCAGCGTTACGAGGCAACGCTGGCCAACCGCGCAGAGCGGGCCCGCAGCACCGAGGCCCGGGTGCGCAACGACATCGCCCGGGAGCTCCACGACGTCGTCGCCCATTCGTTGAGTGTCATCGTCGTGCAGGCGGAGGGCGGGAAGGCGCTCGCCACCAAGAACCCGCAGGGCACCGGCGAGGTGCTCGACACCATCGCCGAGACCGGGCGCGAGGCGCTCACCGAGATGCGACGCATCGTCGGCGTGCTGCGCGCCGGCCCGGGGCAGGCCGACTACGCACCCCAGCCGGGCCTCGAGGACATCCCGGGAATGGTGGAACGGGCCGGCGCCCGGGTCGACCTGGCGATCGAGGGCGAGGTGCCCACGGTGCCCGCCACGCTCGGCCTGACCGCCTATCGCATCGTCCAGGAGGCGGTCACCAATTTCCTCAAGCACGCCGGCCCGCAGGCCCGCTGCCTGGTCGACATCGCCTACGACCCGGCACGCATCACGCTCGTCATCAGGGATGACGGACTCGGCGGGCTGGCCAGCGACGACGGGGCCGGGAACGGTCTGCGCGGCATGCGCGAGCGGGTCGGCGCGATGGACGGTCGGATGAGCGCGGGCCCGCTGGGCGGCGGGGGCTTCCAGGTGCGCGCCCAGCTGCCGCTGCCGAACCCCCCGTCCCAGGACCATGGCGCGCACGAGGGGACAATGGGAGCACGACCCGGGGAACCGTCCGGCGGGGAGTCGGTGCCCGCCGACGACCACCCGGCGGCCGACGAGAGCAAGTCCCCCGGCGCGACGAGCGACGGGACAGGCGAGAGAGGCAAGGATGGCTGAGCAGATCACGGTCCTGCTGGCCGATGACCAGGCCCTGGTGCGCAGCGGATTCCGCATGCTCATCGAGGCCGAGTCCGACATGGTGGTCGTCGGCGAGGCGTCCGACGGAGCCGAGGCGGTGGCCAAGATCGGCACGCTCAGGCCCGACGTCGTCCTCATGGACATCCGGATGCCCGTCATGGACGGGGTCGAGGCGACCCGCCGGGTGGTCGGCCTCGACGGCGCGACGCGTGTCCTGGTGCTCACCACCTTCGACCTCGACGAGTATGTCTTCGCGGCGCTCAAGGCGGGCGCGGCAGGCTTCATGCTCAAGGACGCCCGCCCGCAGGACCTGCTCAATGCCATCCGCACCGTGGCGGACGGCGACGCAGTGGTGGCCCCCAGCGCCACCAGGCGCCTGCTCGAGCATGTCGCGGCCTCCCTGCCCGACCGGCCGGGTCAACCGGATGAGCGGCTCGACGTGCTCACCGACCGCGAGCGGGAGGTGCTTCTCGAGGTGGCCCGGGGCGCCACCAACTCCGAGATCGCGAAGAGCCTGTTCATGGCCGAGGGCACCGTCAAGACGCACATCGGGCGGCTGCTGAACAAGCTGCGGGCCCGGGACCGGGTGGGCCTCGTGCTGCTCGCCTACGAGACCGGGCTCGTGCACATCTGAGCGCAGCGGCGCAGATCGGTGCCCACCGACGCGCCCCGGCGGGTGAGTCACGAGGTGAGAAGGTCACCAAATACTGAAGAGATTCACATGTTCCTCTCACGTTCGAGTAGAGTTCAATCACGAGTTGAGCACCGAGTTGTTCCCCATTCGATCCGTCCGGGATCGGGGCGCCGGATGCCGGAACCGGACTCATCTCCGTCGCCGCAAGGCCTGACAGGTCTGCGGCCCACATTCGCCCAAGGGGCTGTTGGGGGTGACCAGCAGCCCCTTGGTGCCTGTCCGGGCCCGGTTTTCCCACGTGGATCCGCCGCGGACCGCCCTCCGGAGCCGATCTGGTGGGACCCGCGTCTCCCTCGCCGAACGATCGCCGGCAGACGGGTCAGAGGTTCTCCCCGTCGAGGGTGCGCTGCAGGAAGTCCGCGAGATCGCCTGTCTCGCCGTCGCGCCCGCCCCTGCTGACCTGCAGCGATGGCAGTGACGCCTCGATGTGCACGCCGCGCCAGCGGGCCCGCCAGCCGCCGGGAACGGTGAGCACGTAGTAGCCGCCGTCCTCGCCGATGGCGATGGAATGGCTCCGCTTGAGGTACCAGCCCTGCCGGTCGGTCTTCGCCGTTCCGCCCGAGATGAGCTGCGCGAGCAGGGGCTGCGGAACCAGGCCCTGCTCGCGGGCGCGGATCACGAAGGCATCGATGAGTTCCTGGGCCGACGCCGCCTCACGCCGGGCGAGCTGCTCCTGCATGTGCACCTGGGCCCTGGCCGTCTCGGCCCGGGCACGACGCGAATCGTCCGCTGACTCGCCGCTCGAATCGGTCATGCCCGCACCCTATCCGGGCGCACCCACACGAGCGGGATAGGCTTCCGAGGCCCACGCCTGACCATCCAGAGGGGGGCTCGTGGAATTCACCCGTCGTCTGACGAGGCTGTGGGGTCATCGCGACTTCCGCAACCTCACCGTCGTCCGACTCTTCGGCCAGTCCGGGGACGGCACCGCCCAAGTGGGCATGGCGTCCTACCTGCTGTTCAGCCCGCAGAGCCAGACGAGCGCGTGGGCAGTGGCAGGAGTGCTTGCCCTCACGATGCTGCCCTATTCGCTGGTCGGCCCCTTCGTCTCCGTCCTGCTCGACCGCTTCTCGAGGCAGCGCATCTCGATCCTCGTCGACACCGTGCGGGTGCTGTGCAGCGTCGTGCTCGTGGTGCTCATCTCGAACCACCTCACCAGCGGCGCCAGCCAGGTCACGCTCACCCTCATGCTGCTGGTCATGCTGAGTCTCAACCGGTTCACCCTCGCCGGGCTGCAGGCCGGGCTGGCGCACACCGTCTCCGACGACGAGTACCTGGACGCCAGCTCGATCATGCCGATGATCGGACCCATCGGCCTCATCGTCGGCGGCGGCTCGGCCGGCGCGATCCGGCTGCTGGTGGGAGCCCGGGTGGGTGTGGACGAGGCGAATGCGCTCATCTTCGGGCTGGCGGCGCTGCTGTTCGCCGGCTCAGCCCTCATCTGCATCCGGATCCCGCGCACCGGGCTGGGGCCCAGCAGCGATGCCCACCACGAGACGGTGACCGAGGTGGCCAGTGGGCTCGCCCGGGCGGTGCGCCATCTCGCCTCGCGACGGCCTGCCTGGCTGGCGCTCTCGGTGCAGTGCGTGGTGCGCATCGGCTACGGCCTGCTGATGGCCCTGGTGATCGTGACCTACCGCAATCACCTGACGCCGCCCGGGAATCTGAACGCCGCGCTCGCGGGCATCGGGGTCTGGTTCTTGGTGAGCGGCGTGGGCTTCGCGCTGAGCGGCATCATCGCCGCCCCGCTGGGCCACCGGCTGGGCGTGCGCCGCTGCATCATCGTGCTGCTCGTGATGATGGCGGCCAGCCAGGCCCTGCTCGGCTCGATCTACTGGATCCCGACGCTGGTGGTGCACGGCTTCCTCATCGGTCTGGTGGGCCAGTCGGTGAAGATCCAGGTGGACACCGTGGTCGTCGCGCACATCGACGACGTCTTCCGCGGGCGGGTGTTCACGCTCTACGACATGTCCTACAACATGAGCACCGTGCTCGGGGCGGTGATCGGCGCGATCGTGCTGCCGGCCAACGGGGTGAGCGTGCCGGTGACCGTCGCCACCGGGGTGGCCTATCTGCTCACCGGTCTGGGCTTCGCGGCGGCCTCGCGGTCGCTGGGCGACGCCGTCTTCGACCGGGGCACCCGGCTGCGCACGGCGGAATGAGCCTGCCTGCCCCGCCGCGATACCGGAACGCACCGCCGGAGCACGAGCCAGGCTGGGCCCGAGCGGGCAGGTAGGATCGCATGGTGGTCGGCGACGCCCGACGAGCACCCTCCGCCCAGCCCATCGCTGACCGGAATTGTCGCGCTGACAACGCTGTGCGGCTGGCGGAAGCTGTCGCGAGCCCGCCGTGGCGCGGCTCCTGAGTGACCTCCCGCCGGCCTCCGGTGGGCTCGCCGGTTGCCCAGCGACGAGCCGTTCGCGGCCGGGAGCCCCAAGCGGGCAGATGACAGGAGATGACCGAGTGACGCAGCTGTTGTCCGCATCGTTCACGCTCTTTCTCGTCATGGACCCCCTGGGGAACATTCCGCTGTTCCTCGCCGCCCTGCACCATGTGGACCCCAAGCGCCGCCAGCGGGTGCTGGCCCGCGAGCTGTGCATCGCGTTGGTCATCATGGTGGGCTTCCTGATCATCGGCGGGAAGCTGCTCGCGATCCTGCACGTCACACAGGAAGCACTCGCCGCGGCGGGCGGGCTCATCCTGTTGCTCATCGCGGTACGGATGATGTTCCCCACGCCCGAGCGCTCCTTGCGCGAGCACCTCTTCGACGAGCCCTTCATCGTGCCGCTCGCGGTGCCCTACACGGCGGGCCCGTCCGTGCTGGCCACCGAGATCATCATGATCAACCAGCGCCCCGGCCAGTGGCCACTGCTGCTCGCGGCGGTCGTGCTGGCCTGGCTGCCGTGCGCGATCATCCTCTACTCCTCGGGCTGGCTGCACCACTGGCTGGGCGAGCGCTTCCTTACCGCGATCGAGCGGCTGATGGGCATGATCCTCATCATCGTCGCCGTGCAGATGCTGCTGGGCGGGGTGAAGGACTTCTTCCTCATGTGACGCGCCGGCGCCTTCCTCGTGCCGGCCGCCGGCGAGCGTTCCCGTGCACGGCACCGTCGGGCTCGATCCGGTGACGCGCGGGCGCTCTGGGCCCCTTCGCCCCTGCGGTCGTGGGCTCTGTGGGCCCCTTCGTCCCATCGCCCCTGCAGTCGTCGTGCCGGGAGTCCAGCGCTGGACAGGAGCTCCCGTCCGGCACCGCCCCTGAACTCACGCCAGCCGAGCCCGTGCCCTGCCCTCCATCACCTCCTGCAGCAGACGCACCGTGTCGTCCCTGAGATCGACACCCATCAGCCGGGCATGACGGGTGATGTGCAGGACCAGGCCCTCCACCTCGGGGCGGTTGCCCGCCAGGTGCTCGGTCCTCAGGCGCACGCACAGGAGCAACTCGTCCTCGGGTGCAGCGGCCAGGGCCCTCGACGACGCCCAGCGGGCCTGATCGAGATCGCGGCGGAGCAGGCAGTGCTCGGCGAGCGCGACCCCGATGTCGCGGATGGCACAGACCATGTCGGTGCGCAGTTCCTCGGCCCAGCGCCACTCGCCGGGTGCGGCATCGGCCAGCGGCGCGCCGCGCACCAGGGACACTGCGGCGTGCAGCGCGTGGTCGCTCGCGCGATTGACCCCTCCGGCCACGAGGATCTGCAGTTGCTCCCAGTCCGAACTGACACCGGGGTGGAGCGCGATCCGTCCGGTGTAGGCGTCCGGCAGATAGGGCTGGCCATCCGGGTCCCGCCCCAGCCAGGCGCGCAGACGCGACATGTTCGAGCGTCTCGTCGCATCGGCCACCAGCAGATCGCGGGTCATCCGGCCCGCGCTCGACCCGGGATGGGCGAGGATCCATGCGCAGTACTCCTCGCACTGCTTCACGGCCCTGCTGGGTCGTGGCCCGTCGGCATTCACCAGCTCGATCGGGCCGAGCATCCGCAGGAAAGGCGCCGGTGAGGGTGGGGAATCAGTCACGGTGAACTCCTCACTGGGCAGTGGGGTCGTGGGCGTGTGCAGTGGGATGGGCGCGTCTGGGGAGTCCGGCGCGTCAGGGGATGCCCACCACCACGCCGGCTCGAAATCTGTGCTGGTGGCCGTCTCGAAGAGTTCCTCGATGGCGCGACGCGCAGGCGGTGCCAGGAGCTCCAGCTCGAAGCCCTGCCCGTCGAGGACGCCGGTCTGCCCGTCGAGGAGCAGCCGGGCGTCGTCCTCGTCCGCCGCGGCGCACACCACGCTGATGCCGGCCCTGGCGAGCACCCGCCCGTCAACCGTGCAAGGTGTGTCGAGCAGGAAGACGGCGGGCGACCACAGCTCGGCCTGGTCGGGATCGACGCGCAGTTCGGCGGCGCTGAGCCCGGCCGGCAGCCTGGCCGTGCGCGAGCCGACGAGCTCGGCCAGGTGGGCCTCACTCTGCTGCTCGGAGCCTGCGATCTGGAGCTCGGGGGCATCGAGGTGACTCAGCCAGCCACAGGATGGCGGCAGGTGCACGCTGATCATCTGCCCGTCCCGATCGAGGAGCTGGACGCCCAGGGACGCCAGCAGGCCGGCCCTCGTCTCGTCCTCGTCCTGGCCGGCGAGGATGCCGAAACGCCCTCCGGGGAGCAGGTCGAGCGTCACGGGGCCATCGGCGTCCTTCCCGAGCTGGACGACCAGGCCGGCCCCGGGCTCCGACTCCGACTCCGACTCCGACTCCGACTCCGACTCCGACTCCGCAAGGATGCTCGATGGCCCGGGGCCCGACGCGGCGTCCTGCAGCGGGCCGCTCGGTGGCCCGGCCACGGGCCCGTCAGCTGCCGGCTGCCCATCGGCGATCCGGTGGTGGTCACGCTCGTCCTCGTCCTCGTCCTCCGCGTCCGGGTTCCGGGGCGCTGCGGCTATTGTCCTCATCGCAGCCAAGGCCGCCGCACCACGTTCGGTGGGCCTCGGAGGGCGTTGCCCCGGTGAGCGGTGGTCGCGCTGCCAGTGCCGACGCAGCCCGAGCGCCACGAGCAGCGCGCTGGCGACGAGCACGCCCATCGGGCCCACCAGCGAGCGCAGATAGCCGGCGACCTCGCTCTCGCTGGCCAGGGCCTCGGGCTGCCCGCCACTCCCGTCGGCTGCCGAAGCCGCACCGCCAGCCGATTCGGCTGTCGCTTCCGCGGCGACCGCGCCGTCCTCGGCCGGGGACTCGCCCGCAAGACCCTCGGGCAACAG
>JBAQVA010000027.1:0-31600 GCA_049297835.1 Propionibacterium sp. | reverse complement strand
CTCCCGGACGGGAGCGGGCCCACCACCGGGCTGACCATCCCGTGAGGCAGCGACCGTGAATCCCATGCCGATCCGCCACCAGATTGCGCGGGTCGGCTGGTTGCTGTCCCCCTATCGTCTCGTGGGCGGCCGCGTGCCCCACGAGGCTGGCATCATCCTGGGTGCTCCGCACACCAGCAATTGGGATTTCATCGCCTTCCTCGGCGTCGCCTGGCACGAGCGCATCGCGCTCAAGGTGCTCATCAAGCAGTCGTGGCTGCGCGGCCCGGTGGGGTCGGTGCTCCGTTGGTTCGGGGGCATCGGCGTCGACCGGGAGAATCCTGCCGGGTTCGTCGACGAACTCGTCGCGCTGGCGGGTCGGGGCCAGCAGTTCCAGCTCGTCATCGCCCCCGAGGGCACCCGCTCCCCCGGCACCCACTGGAAGTCGGGCTTCTACCGCATCGCCCGTCAGGCGCAGCTGCCTGTCACCCTCATCGGCATCGACCATCCGCGCCGCGAGGTCGAGATCGGCCCGACCATTCACCTCAGCGGCGACGTGCGGGCCGACATGGACCGTGTCCGCGAGTTCTACTCGCGGTTCGCCGGAGTTCGGCCCGGCAACCGGACCGAACCGAGGCTGCGCGACGAGGACCGACCGTCCCGGTGAGCGCGGCCGAGGGATCGGGAGCACCGGCACCGGCACCGGCGTCGGGCGCGTCCCGAGCACCGGCCCAGTCGGTCTTGGTAGCCTCAGTGGTGATCTGTGCGAGGAGCCATTGATGAGCGATTTCGACGACCGTCCGAACAGCGATGATCTCAGCGAGGAAACCGGGCTCAATCTGTTCGATGACAGGGCCAGCGCCGCGGGAAGTTTCCCGCACGCCATGATGGGTTACGACCGTGGCACGGTCGACAACTACGTGCGGGACCTCGAACAGCGTCTCGCCGCGGCGCGACAGCTGAACCGGGACCGGCTGCGGGATCTCGAGTCCCTTCGCCACGAGCAGGGCACGACGGACTTCACCCGTCTGGGGGCCCACGCCACCGGTCTTCTGCGCGCCGCCGAGACCCAGGCCGACGACCTCGTGACGAAGGCCGGTGTGGAGGCCGAGCGGATCAAGGAAGAGGGCCGCAGGGCAGCGGCCGACCTGCGCGCGAATGCGCAGACCGAGGCCGACGACATCCGCATCTCGGGGCTCACGAACTTGCGCAGCGCCCGGGAGGAATTGCAGCGGGAGGGCGCCCAGGCCGTCGAGGCCGCCAAGACACAGGCGTCCGCCCTGGTCGAGAATGCCCAACGGCACGCGCAGGCAACTCTCAACGAAGCCCAGCACAACGCCGAGCTGCTGGCTCGCAAGGCTGCCGGGGAGGTCGAGGCCAGCCGCCAGGCGGCGGAGAAGCAGGCAGCCCAGAAGGCCCTCGAGGCCCACAACGAAGCCACCGCGCTGCTCACCAAGACCCACGCGGAGGCGGCCCAGCTGCTGGCCGAGGCCCGCGCCGATGCCGAGCAGACCAAGAACCAGGCTCGCGACGAGGCCCGGGGCGCGCTGGCGAGTGCGCGCCAGGAGGCGCAGCAGGAACTGGCCCGTGCCCAGGCGAGCGCGCAGGATCTCAAGGACAAGGCTGCGGCCGAGGCGAGTGACTCGGTCGGCGCTGCCCGTCAGCAGGCCCGCGACGCCACCGAGGACGCCAAGACGCAGTCCGCCACGATTCTCTCGGAGGCCCACAGCAAGGCCTCCGAGGTGGCTCGGGCCGCACGCGAACAGGCAGAGAACACCGTTTCCGCGGCGAACGAGCAGGCGGAGAAGATGCGCCAGGAGATCCAGGGTCTCTATGCGGCCGCCACCAAGGCGAGCGATGATTCCACGAAGGCCGTCGCCGCGCGTGCCGACGAGGTGAGCAAGGTGACCACGGAGTCCCTCGAGGCTGCGGAGAAGGTCAAGGCAGTGGCGGCCCACGAGGCCGAGGCCCAGCTCGCGGCGACCCATCGTCAGACGGCGATGATGAAGGACCGGCTCGAAGAGCAGTACGCCTGGCGCAAGGAGCAACTCGAGCGCGAGACGAATGCACTCCTGCTGCGCAAGGACGCCGTCCTGGCCCAGCTCGCCAACATCCGGGCGCTGGCCCAGCAGTCGGCCGAGGACTATCCCGACCGCGAACCGATCAATCCTCTGGGAACCGAGTTCGCCGCCCCTGTCGCGGAGCTGCCGTCCGGCGACGAGAGCGACTCGGAGTCCAGTGAGGACACCCACCAGATCCCGGTCGTGAACGGCCAGGACGACCAGCAGTGGTTGTCCTCCTCGTCCGGCTCGACGCCTGCCCCGCACGTCTCTCCCGACGAGGAGACCACGCTGCTGGCGACCGGTCAGGACGGGCAGTCCAGTCAGGGCAAGGCCCCCGAGAACTCTGGTCGGCCCGCCGACCAGTGATTCGTCGGGGCGCCGTCCCCGCAGAACTCAGAACAGCCGATCCTCGGCGTTGTCCAGGCCGCGCAGTGCGTCGTAGTCGACGGTCAGGCAGCCCAGGCCGCGGTCCTTGGCCAGCACCGCAGCCTGGTGCTTGATCTGCTGGGCGGCGAAGACTCCGCTCACCGGGGACAGCAGCGGATCGCGGTTCATGAGTTCGACATATCGGGTCAGCTGCTCCACCCCGTCGATCTCTCCGCGACGCTTGACCTCGACCGCCACATAGCCGCCACTGGCGTCGCGGAGCAGGAGATCGACAGGCCCGATCGGCGTCGGGTATTCGCGGCGCACAAGGCGGTAGCCCTCGCCGAAGACGTCAGGGTTCTGGGCAAGCAGAGCCTGGAGGTGGGCCTCGACGCCGTCCTTCTCCAGTCCCGGATCGATGCCAAGCTCGTACTCGTGGTCGTCAATGGTCTCTGCGATGGCGATCTTCAGGGTCTCCCCGTTGCGGCCGGTGACGAGCCACACGGCCTCGACGGGTTCTTCGCCATCGCTGAGTGTCTCCGGCTGCGCCGGCTCGGGGTGGCTGATCGTCAGCGTGCACGGTGGGCTCATCCAGTTCAGTGGCTTGTAGGCCCGGTCGTCGGCATGGATCGACACCGATCCGTCCATCTTGACCAGGATGAGACGCGTCGCCATCGCCAGATGCGCAGTCAGTCGTCCCGCGTAGTCCACCGCACACCGGGCAATCACCACACGCACGCCCGTCAGGTTAGCAGCGCCCGGGCGCAGCCCACTCGGAACTAACCTTGGGGGCATGGCGCACCACCGTCCCAGCAAGCACCTGCGAGCCGCCCGCCCGCTTGTCGACGCCGGCTTCCAGACCAGCACGGCCAAGTACGACGGCACCTGGATCGTCCGGCAGATCCGGCCGGGTCAGTCCGTGAAGAGTTATTCCTGCCCGGAATGCCAGCACGTGATCGAACCCGGCACGGCACACGTCGTCGCCTGGCCCGCCACTCCCCCGGTGGGATCCAGCTCAGCGGTGGACTTCCGCCGGCACTTCCACAGCTCGTGCTGGGCCAGGCGGCCATGAGCGAGCCCGCACCGGCACTGCACATCACCTCCACCGGTACGGGCAGCCGCACGGTCGTCTTCCTGCACGGGCTGCTCGGGCAGGGCAAGAACCTGGCCAGTGCGGCCAGGTCCCTGGGTGACGTGGCTCACTGTCTGCTCATCGACGCCCCGAACCACGGCCGTTCGGCCTGGACGGAGGAGATCGGCTACGGGCTGATGGCGGATTTCATTGCCGATGCGCTCTCCGAGCGAGGTGCACTGGACGAGCCAGTGATTCTGGTCGGTCATTCCATGGGCGGCAAGATCGCCATGTGCCTGACACTCGACCAGCCGGAGCTCGTCGCCAAATTGTGTGTCGTGGACATTGCGCCTGTCCGTTACCCGTCCAGCGCGTACTTCGACACGCTCATGGACGCAATGGCCGACCTGGACCTGGCCTCGTTGAAAACCCGCGGCGAGGCGGACGAGGCACTGCGTGCTGCCATTCCGGACGACCGGGTGCGAGCGTTCGTCCTGCAGAACCTGCATCACGAACCCGGCGCACCCGGTGGAGCCGGACAGTGGTCCTGGCGCTGCAATCTGGACCTGCTGCGCCGCAGTTCGGCCGTGCTGAGCGGCTTCCCGGACATGGCCGGCGCGTCCTGGGACGGCCCGGTGCTGTGGATCGCGGGACAGGACTCCGACTACGTGCGCCCGGAGTTCAGGCCAGCCATGACAGCACTTTTCCCACGAACCGAGGAGATCACCGTGCCGGGAGCGGGCCACTGGGTCCACGCCGAACAACCCGCACTGTTCGTCGATGCCTTGCGCGACTTCGTGCGTACCTGATCGGATGGTGCCTGCCGTGAACACAGATTCACTGAATGCCCGACATGGAGCGAAGTGCTCGGAACTGGGTCAGGTGAACGGGTTTCGAACCGATCCGATGTCGAGCGCCAGTTTCTGGCAGCCAGGCCGTGCCACACCACACCTGTTCCAGCTCGGTCCGTGCACGCCGCGAGACCACGCATGGTTCTGGTCGAGTACCAGCCGTGGCCTTCTCCCAACTCGAGCAAGCCGTGTTGCCGAGGGCTACTCTGGCCGCATGTGGACTGGCGTGATCTCCGGAGCCGGACTGATCATTGCCGGGGGTGCCATGTGGGTGGTCACCGGGGCCGCGGCCCGCGGCCGACTTGCCCGCAGCCCCTGGGCTGGCATCAGGACCATCTCAACCCAGGCCTCCGATGCCGCCTGGCTCGCCGGCCACCGGGCTGCCCTCGCCACCTGCAGGGTCACAGGAGCCACGAGCCTCGTCATCGCAGTCGCCATGATCATCAACGGCAACGTTGAATCGCTCACTTTCTGGATCCTTTTCGCGCTCGGATACGGGGGAATACTCCTCGGCGCGATCGTCTCGATCATCCAGGCCAGCAGGGCTGCCCGGGCCGCAGTGTCGGGACAGCGCTAGCGTCGGCGACCCGCCGCGACGCATGGCAAGGCTCGATCAGCCACCTTCTGGTCCCGGTGTCCTCGCGCACCCAGATCACGTTGATTCCCGTCACGGGGCCCACTTCACGCACTCGTCTCCGGACCGCTCAGCGGGGTTTTCGCAACAGACTCTCAGCCGCGTCGTTTCGTCTCGCCCGAGGATTCCCGCCAACCCGGCACTCAGGAATTCGGGGAAACCTCCACGTGGTCATCATGCGTGGGCTTCCCCAGCGTGGATGAAGGAACCAGACTCCACTGTTCGAGCTTGTAGCGAAGCTGCTCAGCGGCGTCGATGTTGAGTGGACTGCTCACCCACATTGCGTAGGGAAGATTGAGAAAGCGCCTGTTCTTGACTGCCGGAAGATCTCGTGTCGACGGATTGGATTCCAGGAGCGCCACTTTCTGTGCAAACGTCTGGGTCCCGTAATCGACGAAAACGATGACGTCCGGGTTGCTGGATGCCACTCTCTCCCAGGAGACGGTCGTCCAGGTATCGGAGACGTCAGCCATGACATTGTTCCCACCGGCTGCGGTGATCACTGCTTGAGGACCGCCGAATTTTCCGCTGGTGAAGACGGTTTGGTCGCCACTGTCGAAGACGAGGACATTCGGTCTGGTGGTGGCCTGGGGTGCCCTCTCGAGAGTCTGACGTCGGCTGTCAATGTCTGCAACCTCTTTGCTGGCCTCATTCTCGTGGCCCGTGACCGCGCCGAGGTTGGAGATGTCGGTGTCCAGTGCCGTCCAGGGATCCATGATGCCGCGAGCCTTTTCTCCCTGTTCCTGACGACAGCTCTCGGAGAGTATGTACGGATCGATCTTGGTTGCTGTCAGCTGGTCAGGGGTGACTGCTCCTTCCTTGAAGCCGTAGTTCCAACCGGCAACCACGACTTGTGGTTCGGTACCGACGATTGTCTCGAGACTGGGCATCGTGTCCGCGATGTTGTCAAGACCGGAAACCGTCGACGTCCCGTAGTGGGCAGCGAGGACGTTGCGGCTGCTCTGATTCTTCGGACCGAGGCTGGACACTCCGACGAGATTCTTCTCCGCTCCGATGCTCAGCATCATGGCGACCATTCCGCCGTCGTTGACGAATACACGGCTTGCGGGCGAGGGAAATGTGACCTTCTGGTTGCAGTTGGTCACGGTGGTGACTCCGCTGACGGACGCCGACGATGATCCGGTGGATGTTGTGGCGCCCCCCGCGGTGCAACCACTCATCACGATTGCCGCTGCGACGGTGGAGGCAGCCATCGTGAGCAATTCATGCTTCTTCACTGGTTTTCCCTTTCGCTTCATTGACCTTGCGCGGACGTGGATGATCTTTGCTGCTCATGAGCAAATGGGTGTCGCCGTTGAGCGGATTTGTCGCAGGAGTGATGTCGACGTGGAAGACGGCCTCCGTTTCCGGACTCGTCATCACCGGATAGGTGGCGCCCCCGTCGGCAAGGCCACCATCATGGATGAGCGCCACCCTGTCGAAATAGGCAGCCGCAAGGTCGAGATCGTGCACGGCCGCAACGACGGTGCGATGGAGCTCGCGTACGAGGCCCAGCAGGCTGAGTTGTTGATGCACATCGAGGTGATTGGTCGGTTCATCGAGAAACAGCAAGGGTGCTCCTTGGACCAGTCCTCTGGCCAGGATGGCGCGACGCAGCTCACCGCCAGAGGTCCGCGACACGGGGCGGTCGGCGAGTTCTCGAAGACCCACCCGGTCAAGGGCGGACAGGACGGTGAGTCGGTCTTCCTCACTCGGCCGCGACCAAGGGTTTCGGTGAGGCGTCAGTCCCAGCTCGACAAGCTCGGCGACCCTGAGATCCCCGTTGGGCTGTTCATCCTGGGCCACGACAGCCACCGTGCGTCCACGCGTGCGAGCCGACATGCGAGCCAAGTCCTGCCCGTCCACCAGGACTTGCCCCGCCATCGCCGGCCGAAGACCGGCGAGCGCACGGATGAGTGTCGACTTCCCTGATCCGTTGGGCCCGACCAGGGCAAGCGATTCGCCCGGCGCAACCGTGAGATTGACATTGCGGAGCACCACCCGGCCCTCGTTCCCACAGCTCACGTCGCGGGCGTCGAGCCCGACGGGAACAACCTGGCCGCGGTTCATTCACCGCCCCCGAAGGCGTACGTGCGTCTACCGAGGAGGACGAGGAATATGGGAGCGCCGATCAGCCCGGTGACAACCGAGGTCGGAATCTCGATGGGTGCGACGAGAACGCGCGTGATGACATCAACCCACACCATGAACACGGCTCCGATCAGGGCGCTCACGGGAAACAGCACACGGTGTTGCCCGCCCACGACGAGCCGCGCCAGATGGGGGATCACGAGGCCCACGAAGCCGATTCCTCCCGAGGCGGCGACGAGAACACCCACCAGCACTGCCTGGATGACGAAGAGCCAGATGCGGAGCCTGCCCACCGGTACACCGAGCGCCAAGGCGACATCCGGACCATTGGCGAGCGCATCCATCCACCCGCTCAGTGCACAGAGCACCATGACGAGGACGAGAGTCACCACAGCCGGCAGCAGCAAATTCGACCATTGGGCACCGGCCAAGGTCCCCAGCAACCAGAAGAGCACCGACTGGGCTGCCTGAGGATTCCCGGAGACAAAGATCAGGCAGCTTGCCAGCGACGAGAAGGCCGAGGAAATGATTGTCCCGGTGAGGACGAGACGCAAAGGGGTGAGACCTCCTTGAATCTGGGCGATCCCGAAGACCAAGGCGGAAGCACCCAGGGCGCCGAGCAACGATCCGCTCGTCAGCGCCAGGCGGCCCCCGAGTCCGCCGAGGCCACCGGCGATCACCGCGGTCGCCCCCACCGAAGCTCCCGACGAGACACCGAGAAGATAGGGGTCAGCGAGTGGGTTCTGGGCGAGCGTCTGGATACTCACCCCGGCCGTCGACAGCCCCACCCCGACAATCACCGCGAGCAAGGTCCGGGGAAGACGAAGCTGCCAGATGATCAGATGAGCCGTCTCGTCGGTCGCCGGCCCCCCGAGACCCTGCTCCACTCCGGCAAGAACCCGTCCGAGAGGGAGCATGTTGGCCCCGAATCCCAGTGACAGCACAATGCTCACGGCCAGGGCAACGCAAAGAATGCCAGCCAACAACGGAAAACGGACACGCCTCGTGGACAGCTCGGACTCTCGCCGGGTGGAAAAGGCCATGTCGGTGCTTTCGCTCGGAACCCAATCGCGGAGTTCGTGTGAACCGAGGAATGCATCGGTAGCCGGACTCCGGACGCCACAAGGCATCCATTCACCGTCGCGCGTCGGTTCCGGATTCACACCGGATTCCCCGACGCATTCCCTAGTCGGACCGCTCAGCAGGCTATCACCATGGCATCGGGCTGCTGGAAGCGAGGTGGTCTGGCGCTCGCTCACCGGTTCATCGGGAGTGGGTGTGCCTCACCCCAACGGAGACAGCAGGAAGAAATGCTCCGCACCATGGCAGCTGCGACCATCACTTCACGATTCCCACGGGCCGGGGAAATCGATCATCGACATGGTCGCCCTGGGCAATCTCACGCGGTGACGCCAGCCCGTCCTGCCGGCGGACGACCATCCACGTCCCCGTCCGGCCCGCCGATGCTCCGGCTGGCTCCCGGGCGCCGGAACACTCGAACTTCCGGGGTGCCGCGCTCAGCCGGCAACCACCTGGGCAATGCTGGCCGGGGCGGCAGGGCTCGGCGAGGAGCTCGGGGAGACACCGCGAGCAGCGATCCCCCGGACCACCGACAGGCCCTTGATGTCGATGGTGCCCACGACCGGATACTTGGGCGCCATCTTGCTGTCCTGGTAGACGATGAAGAACTGCGAGCCGGTGGTTTCCGGCGCGGCCATCGCGATCGTCGCGTGGGGATAGACGCAGGACTGCTTGTCGCTGCCGGTGCACAGCGCAGTTGCCGCTCCCAACTCACTGGAGAATGTGTACCCCGGGCCGCCCTTTCCGGTGCCCGAGGGGTCACCGCACTGCAGGACGAATATCCCCTCGGTGGTGAGCCGGTGGCAGCTCGTGCCGGTGAAGAAACCCTGTCCGGCAAGGGATTCGAGGCTGTGCACGGCGCACGGTGCGTCTGCCCTGTTGAGCGTCATCACGACAGGCCCCAAGGGCATCGACAGGGTGAGCACGACCGTGCCCGTGGTGGCCACGCTTCGCCCCTCGGGAGGGTCGACGGCCTTGGCCGGGTGCCCCGATGAGTTGTACTGGCAGCTCGTCGTGGCCCCCGAGGGCACGGCGTCCTTGGTTCCCGACGGCGACTGCGCGCACCCGGCCAGTGCCAGCACCAATGCCAGCAGAACTGTCACCAGAGATCTGCGATGACGCTGCATGCTGTCCGTCCCCCTGCCCGAATCGGTCTGCGGAGCCCGCTCCGCCACACCCTTCCAGGCTCCCACATCCGACCGCCGTGACCGCTGCCGCCACGCCTCCGGCCCGCCCGTCGCCCCCTAAGCTGGCGACATGGTAAACCTCACCCGGATCTACACCCGCACCGGCGACGCCGGAACCACCAGACTGTCGAACAACGACCTGACCCACAAGACCGACCCGCGTGTGCAGGCCTACGGGCAGGTGGACGAGACCAACTGCGCAGTCGGGGTCGCACTGACCCTCGGTCCGGACGAGCATCTGCGGGAGGTCCTGGGCATAGTCCAGAACGAGCTCTTCGACGTGGGCGCGGACCTGTCGGCACCGGTCGAGGAGCATCCGAAGTTCGATCCGCTGCGCATCTTCCAGCCGTCGGTCGACCGCCTGGAGAAGTGGTGCGACGAGTTCGGCAAGGAACTGCCCGACCTGCGCTCCTTCATCCTGCCCGGTGGGAGCCCGCTCGCCGCCCAGCTGCACGTGGCCCGCTCCACCTGCCGTCGCGCCGAACGCGCAGCATGGCAGGCCGTGGAGGTCTACGGCGGCCAGGAGGAGGACTCCGAGCCGGCGGGCGGGGTGCACCTGCTGGCGATCAAGTACCTCAACCGCCTGTCCGACCTGTTGTTCAACCTTGCCCGCTACGCCAATGCCGCGAATGGCCACGACGAGGTGTTGTGGATCCCCGGTGGCGAGCGCTCGATCGGCTACAAGCCACCCAAGCGATCCTGAGCGCGGCGTGCGCGCACTGCTCAGGGCACCCGGTAGGTCCACTCACGCGTGTTGAACTTCGTGTCGAGCAGCCGCTGCGCCTCGCCCAGCTCCCGCTCGGTGTAGTCCGAGGCGACGCAACGGTAGCGGGAGGTGAAATAGGCCAGGAAGCGGTCGAAGATCTCCGACCTCGCCAGCCCGGTCTGTGAGCGCATCGGGTCCACCCTCTTGTTGGCGCTGCGGGTCCCCTTGTCGGAGAGCTTCTCCCGACCGATCCGCAGCACCTCCATCATCTTGTCGGCATCGATGTCGTAGCTCATCGTCACGTGGTGGAGGACTGTCCCGTCCACGAGCCTGCGCTGGGCGGCGCCACCGATCTTGCCCGCCTCGCTGGAAATGTCGTTCAACGGCTTGTAGCTCGCCTTCACCCCGACATCGGCAAGGGCACCGAGCACCCAGTCGTCGAGATAGGCATAGGACTGCTCGTAGCTCAGCCCCTCCACGAGGGATCCGGGCACGACCATCGAATAGGTGATGCAGTTGCCGGGCTCCATGAACATCGCCCCGCCACCGGTCACCCTGCGGACCACCTTGATGCCGTAGCGCTCGGCGTTGTGCGCGTCCACCTCGTTGCGCACCGACTGGAACGATCCGATCACCACCAGCGGGCGGTCCCAGTCCCAGAAGCGCATCACCGGGGGCCTGATCCCCTTCGAGACCTCCTCGGGGATCACCTGGTCGAGCGCGACGTGCACGGTGGGATCGAGCACCCTCGGGCCGATGACGTCGAAGGTCAGATCCTCCCAGCGGCTCGCCCTGCCTGCCGCGCGGCGCACCGCGATCGCCACCGAGGAGGGATCGAAGCCGACCATCCTCACCTGGGGGTCGAGGTGGGAGCTGATCGACGCCGTCAGCTGCGCGACGCTCGAGGACGCCGCCATCCCGTTGACGCCCGCATTGATCTGCTCGAGAGCGCCGTCCGGTTCCAGGAAGAAGTCGCCCGACAGGTGCGTGTCGACGAAGTGACCGGCCCGGACATCCAGTTCGACGACGACGAGCTTTCCGCCCCTGACCTTGAATTCCCCGCGCATGCCGCCCCGTCTGCCCGATCCGGTCTCAGTCATATTCCTTGTAGCTCACCCCACCGGGCGGACTGGCCTCGAGCCAGCTCATCAGTCCCAGCAGGGATTCCTGCGCCATTGCCAGCTCCCAGATCCGTTCCTCACCGGTTGAGCTGCGCACCTCGATGCGCACCACCCGGTGTCCGGCGAACAGGACGGGGATCTCCGTCGGCCCCGCCGCCCGGTGGTCGAGGAGGCGCGCATAGCGACGACGCAGCACGACCCGCGGCCGGAAGCTCAGCGACAGTACCCGGTACCACTCCAGCGAATTCGCGTCATAGCGCGCCAGGCCGTCCACCCAGCGTCCATGCCTGCCCGAGTCAAGCGAACGCAGTTCGCAGTCGAAGACACCGCCGGTGCGCGACAGGAACCGCCGCCTCACGAAGACCACCGTTATGCAGGCAAGCAGGCCGACCACGACGACAATGGCGGCGAGTTCTGTCGCAGGCAACAGACCCATGGATGAAACCTACCCCGCCTTCACAACCGGACCGGGGCTGATCGGAAGCATCAATTGCCCGCACGCAGCCGGGCCGGCTGCGGAGTCAACCCTCCGGCCTCCTGGCCCTTCGCCCGCGCGGCGTACTTCTCCGCGGCCCGCAACTGGCCGACCGCATGGTTGTACTGGCGCTCCTCGTCGTGGCTCGCGTCACCCGAGTCGATCCGCTCGTGCAGATGGGCGATGGTGCTGCGGGCCTTGTCGACCGAGATCTCCGCCGCCAGCTCACCGTAGGAGCTGAGCAGCGAGACCCGGTTGCGGAAGACCGAGATGAAGCCGTCGGAGACCGCGATGATCTCGTCGGTGCCGTCCAGGGTGGTCACTTCCACCGCGCACGGCACCAGGACCGCCATCAGTGCTTCGTGATTGGCCAGGATGCCGATGTCGCCCTCGCTGGTCCGGGCGATGACGTTGAGCGCCTGGCCCTCCCAGACCTTGCCGTCAGCGGCGACCACCTCGACCTGAAGGGGATCGGCCATCAGCCCTGCTCCTTGAGCTGGGCCCACTTCTTGCGCACATCGTCCATGTCACCGACATTGAAGAAGGCCTGCTCGGGGATCTCGTCGCACTGGCCCTCGCAGATCATCTTGAAGCTCTCCACGGTCTGCCCGACGGGAACGGTGGACCCCTCGACGCCGGTGAACTTCGTGGCCATGTAGGTGTTCTGGGACAGGAACTGCTGGATGCGCCGGGCGCGGGAGACGATGATCTTGTCCTCCTCGCTGAGCTCGTCGATGCCGAGGATCGCGATGATGTCCTGGAGCTCCTTGTTGCGCTGCAGGATCTGCTTGACCTCGGTGGCCACCTCGTAGTGCTCCTTGCCGACGTACTCGGGGGCGAGGATCCGGCTCGTCGAGGTCAGCGGGTCCACGGCCGGGTAGAGACCGCGCGAGGCGATGTCGCGGCTCAGCTCGGTGGTCGCGTCCAGGTGGGCGAAGGTCGTGGCCGGGGCGGGGTCGGTGTAGTCGTCGGCGGGCACGTAGATGGCCTGCATCGAGGTGATCGAATGACCTCTGGTGGAGGTGATCCGCTCCTGCAGCTGGCCCATCTCGTCGGCCAGGTTCGGCTGGTAGCCCACCGCGGAGGGCATCCGGCCGAGCAGCGTGGAGACCTCCGAACCGGCCTGGGTGAACCGGAAGATGTTGTCGATGAACAACAGCACGTCCTGGTTCTCGACGTCGCGGAAGTACTCGGCCATCGTCAGGGCGCTCAGCGCGACGCGCAGCCGGGTTCCCGGCGGCTCGTCCATCTGGCCGAAGACCAGGGCGGTGTCCTTGAGGACCCCCGCCTCGTCCATCTCGTGGATGAGGTCATTGCCCTCGCGGGTGCGCTCACCGACTCCGGCGAAGACCGAGGTGCCACCGAAGTTGTGGGCGATCCGGTAGATCATCTCCTGGATGAGGACCGTCTTGCCCACGCCGGCGCCGCCGAACAGGCCGATCTTGCCGCCCTGGACGTAAGGGGTCAGCAGGTCGAGGACCTTGATGCCGGTCTCCAGCATCTGCGACTCGGGCTCGAGCGCGTCGAAGGCGGGCGGATCGCGATGGATCGGCCAGCGCTTGTCGATGGCCACCTTGTCGGGATCGGCGTTGAGCAGCTCGCCGGTGGCATTCCACACGTGACCCTTGGTGACCGGTCCGACCGGGACCGTGATGGGTGCCCCGGTGTCGATCACCTCGGTGCCGCGACGGATGCCGTCGGTGGGCTTCAGCGAGGTGCAGCGCACTGTGCTGTCACCGATCTGCAGGGCCACCTCGAGGGTGGTGGTGCGGTCGCCCTCGCCACTGTCGAAGGTGATGTGCAGGGCGTTGTTGATCTCGGGAAGGCGCCCCGCCGGGAACTCCACGTCGACCACCGAACCGATCACGCGGGCGACATGGCCCACGCCGCCGGTGGTGGCGGCTGGCGAATCAGGGACTGTGACGGTCATTCAGATCTCCTGTGTGGACTCGGACAACGCACCAGCGCCGCCCACGATTTCGTTGATTTCCTGGGTGATCTCACCCTGGCGCGCCTGGTTCGCCTGCCGGGTCAGCGTGTCGATGAGCTGCTTGGCATTGTCGGTGGCGGAGTGCATCGCCTGCTGACGCGCGGCCAGCTCGGACGCCGCCGACTCACGCAGCATGTACTTGACCCGGTCGATGACGTACAGGGGCAGCAGCGCGCCCAGCACCGTCTCGGGATCCGGCTCGAAGGTGTAGGGAGGCACGATCCCCTTCTCCCCCGCATCCGTACCGTCGACCGGCGTGCCACCGGAGGAGAGATCCTCCTCCGGATCATCGGCGCGCACCACCTTCAGCGGCAGCAGGCGGACGAGCTCGGGACGCTGGCTCACCAGCGACCGGAAGCGCGTGTAGACGACGTGGATCTCGTCCACACCGCCCTCGGCCGTGGGCTGGAAGAGCTTGTCGATGAGCACCGACCCGATCTCCCGGGCCTGTTCGTAGTGCGGCTCCTCGCTGAATCCCGTCCAGGAACGCTCCACCGGGACGTGGCGGAACCGGAAGTACTCCTTCGCCTTGCGCCCCACGGTGTAGATGACGGTCTCGAGACCGACCTCGGACAGGTGCTCGAGCAGTCCCTCGGCGACCTTCATCACGCCGGACGGATAGCCGCCGGCGAGACCCCGGTCGGAGTTGATGACGAGCACCGCGGCCCGGGTCGGATGCTCCACCGCGGTGACCAGCGGATGGTCGGCCCGCGAGTAGGCCGCGACCGCGGAGACGGCGCGCACCAGCTCGCGGGTGTACTCATCGGCTCCCCTGGCCTTCTGCTGGGCCTTGGTGACCCGCGAGGCGGCGATGAGCTCCATGGCCTTGGTGATCTTCATGGTCGTGGAGACAGAGGTCCGCCGTTGCCTCAGCTCTCGCAGGGATGCCGGCATGGCTCAGGACCTCTCGGTGGCCACGATCTTGGCCTGGTTGATGTCATCGCCGGCGACCGCAACCGCTTCGCGACCGCCGGTGAGCCGTCCGCCGTCGGCAGTGCGGAAGCCCTGCTTGAAGGTGTCGATGCGATGCCCGAGCTCGGTCTCCGCCTCGTCGCTGAGCACTCCGCTGCTCGCGATGGTGGTGAGCACGTCGGAGTTCTCACGCAGATAGTCGAGGAACTCGCTCTCGAAGCGCAGCACGTCGGCAACCGGTACGTCGTCGAGCCGCCCGTTGACTCCGGCCCAGATGGCCACCACCTGGTCCTCCATGCGGGAGGGGTCCGCCTGGTTCTGGCGCAGCAGCTCGGTGAGCCGCGCGCCGCGGTCGAGCTGACGGCGGCTCGTGGCGTCCAGGTCGGAGGCGAACATCGCGAAGGCCTGCATGTCGCGGTACTGCGCGAGGTCGATCTTCAGCGTGCCGGAGACCTTCTTCATTGCCTTGGTCTGGGCGGCACCACCGACCCGGCTGACCGAATTGCCGACGTCGACAGCTGGGCGCTGATTGGCGTTGAACAGATCGGACAGCAGGAAGATCTGACCGTCGGTGATGGAGATGACATTGGTCGGGATGTACGCCGAAATGTCGTTCGCCTTCGTCTCGACGATCGGCAGACCGGTCATCGACCCGCCGCCGAGCTCGTCGGAGAGCTTTGCACAGCGCTCCAGCAGCCGGCTGTGCAGGTAGAAGACGTCGCCGGGGTAGGCCTCGCGGCCCGGCGGGCGACGCAGCAGCAGCGACATCGCTCGGTAGGCCTCGGCCTGCTTGGTGAGGTCGTCGAAGACGATGAGCACGTGCTTGCCGTTGTACATCCAGTGCTGCCCGATCGCCGAACCGGCGTAGGGAGCGATGTACTTGAAGCCGGCCGGATCGGAGGCCGGTGAGTTGACGACGGTCGTGTAGGCCATCGCGCCGGCCTTCTCGAGCTTCTCGCAGACCTCGGCGACGGTGGTGTTCTTCTGCCCGACCGCCACGTAGATGCAGCGCACCTGCTTGGCCGGGTCCCCGCTCTTCCAGTTGTCGAGCTGGTTGAGGATGGTGTCGGTGGCGATCGAGGTCTTGCCGGTCTTGCGGTCACCGATGATCAGCTCGCGCTGGCCACGACCCACCGGGATCATCGAGTCGACGGCCTTGAGGCCCGTCATCAGCGGCTCGCGGACCTCCTGGCGGTCCATCACGCCGGCTGCCTGGAGCTCCAGTGCCCGACGCCCGTCGATGCCCTGGATCGGGCCCTTGCCGTCGATCGGATTGCCCATCGCGTCGACCACGCGGCCGAGATATCCGTCACCCACCGGGACCGAGAGGATCTCGCCGGTCCCGCGCACGATCGAACCCTCGTCGATGCCCTCGGAATCACCGAGCACGACGACGCCGATCTCGCGCGCCTCAAGATTGAGGGCGATGCCCAGCGTCCCGTTCTCGAAGGTGAGCAGCTCGCTGGCCATTGCGCTGGGCAGCCCCTCGACGTGGGCGATGCCGTCTCCCGAGGAGATCACCCGGCCCACCTCCTCGGGGGCCGCTTGTGCGGGGGTGAATCCCTTGACGAACGAGTCCAGCGCACTGCGGATCTCATCCGGACTGATGCTCAGTTCAGCCATGGCGTCCTGTCTTCCTCATTCCTGCTCGTCACCCCGCGAGGGGTCTGCTTCCTCGTCGTCCGTCTCACTCGAGCTCGCGCGCTGCCTGGTCGACCGTGGCTGACACCGTGCCGTCGATGACGTCGTCACCGACCTGCACGCGCACCCCACCCAGCACCGCGGGGTCGAGATGCTCGACCACGTCCACCTGCGTGCCGAAGATCCGCGAGAGCTGCCCACCGAGGCGCTCCCGCTGGTCGGACGGCAGGCCCCGCGCGACCGTCGCGCGGGCAAGGAGGTGGCCACCCACCTGGCTGGTCAGTTCCAGCTGCTCGTCAAGCTCGTGGAGCATTCCACTGCCCTGTCGGGCGGCCCTGGTGGCCAGGGCAGTCGTCACCTCGTCGGCACGTCCGCCGATGAGCTCGCGCACCAGCTGCGCGCGGGCCTGCCCCTCGCCGCCGGGATTGCCGAAGGCGATGCGCAGCGTCTCGTCGGAAGCGACCGCCTCGCGCACCGTGTTCAGTTCTGTGCGAACCGTCTGCGGGTCGGTGCTGCGCAGCGCGATCCTGGTGGCCTGGCGCTCCAGCTCGGAGGCCAGCACCAGCCCGCTGGGCCATTCCAGCCCGGCAGCCTTCTGCAGGAAGCCGACGACAGTGGCGTCAAGCTTTCCGTCGACCAGCTTCACGACGAGCTCGCCGCGTTGGCCCGACGACAGCGTTGGGTCTGTGACCGCCCGGCGGAGTCCGCCCTGTGCGCGCAGGACGTCCACGAAGGAGAACAACCCGAGCGCACCGGGCAGACTTGCCCGGACCTCGTCGCCGAGGGCGTCGAGGCGTTCGGTGCGGGCGTGACCCATGACGATCACTCCCCGCCCGGCAGCGTGCGCACCGGCTGCGACTCGAGATCTGCCAGGAAGCGGTCGACCGTGCGACGCGCACGCTGGTCGTCGTCGAGGGACTCCCCCACGATCCGACCCGCGAGCGAGGTCGCCAGTCCGCCGACCTGCTGGGTGAGCTGGTGTACCGCCTGCTCACGCTCGGCGGTGATCTGGGCACGCGCCTGGGCGATCATCCGTGCCTGCTCCTGGGCGGCGGTCTCCTTGGCCTCCCGGACGATCTCCTCACCACGGGCCTTGGCATCCTCACGGGCCTTGGTCGCCGCGGCACTCACCTCGGCGAGCTTCTGCTCGTAGAGCTCGCGTGACTGGTCGGCCTCGGTCTGGATCTTCTCCGCATGCTGGATACCGCCCTCGATCTCCGAGGCACGGTGTTCGTACAGGGTCTCGAAGCGGGGGGCCACCACTCTCGCGATGACGAACCACATGAGCCCCAGCAGCACCAAACCCGCGAGGAACTCGGGCAGCTCAGGAAGCAGCGGGCCGAGGTCGATCAGCGGGACCAGTTGGATCTGTCTCATCGGCTGGTTCTCACCTCAGCACGAAGGCGAGCACGAAGCCGAGAATGGCCAGTGCCTCGACGATGGCGAAGCCGATGTACACCGGCTGCATGATCGCGCCGCGGGCCTCGGGCTGGCGGGCGATGCCATTGATGCCGGCTGCGAAGATCAGTCCGACGCCAATACCGGGGCCGAGTGTTGCGAAGCCGTATCCGATGACGTTGAGCGAACCGGCGATCTCCAGGGGAGTCATGTGTTTTCCTTTCGGGTGGATGTCCTCGGGTGAGGGTGCACGGACAACTCAGTGGGCCTGGCCCACTGCGGAGCCGATGTATTGAGCTGCCAAAATCGTGAAGATGTAGGCCTGAAGGAAGCCGATGAACAACTCCAGGAGCAGCATGAGCATGCCGAACAGCAGCGCGACCACGCCGGTCACGTTGTAGAAGGTATTTCCTGCCCAGGTGAGCAGGGCCGCACCGCCGCCGACGAAGACCATGATCGACATGTGCCCGGCGAACATGTTCGCGAACAGTCGGACCGACAGGGTCACCGGACGGGTGATGAAGCTTGACAGGAATTCCAGCGGAATGATGATCGGGTAGAGCCACGCCGGGGTGCCCGGCGGGATGGTGGCGACCCGGAAATAGCTCAGCCCATGGGTGCGAAGACCACCGAGGACATAGACCACGAAGGTGAGAATTGCGGCTGCGTAGGCGTAACTCACGCGGGAGAAGGTCGGGAACATGAACAGGAAGGTCTCGCCGAACCAGTTGCTGACCAGCACGAACGAGAAGAGAGTGAGCAGATACGGCGTGTACCTGCTGTACCCCGGTCCGATCATGTCGCGGCCGATGTTGCGCACGAAGTCGTAGACGTATTCGGCGAAGAATTGCGCGCGCCCGGGGATGAGCTTGAGATGACGCGAGGCGATGATCCAGAAGACCAAGATGCCGATCGCCCCCACCAGGGCCAGCAGCATCGGCTTGTTGAACCAGCTGGTGCCGAACCAGCCCGGGAATTCGAAGTCCTCCGCGCTGGGGACCTCCCAGTGTGTGGTCGCCCCGCTCACCAGCACGGTGAGCCGCGAGATCACCACCCACACGACGAGAAGACCGACCACCACCAGGACTGGGTTGAGCTTGCGCCTGGGTTTGGCGTCCTGCGTGTCCGACTTCTCCACGGCTGTCTGCGTACTGCTCATGCGCCGCTCCCGAATCTCTTGATCACCAGATAGATTCCCGCTGCCGCACCGAGCAGCAGACCGGCAGGCAGCAGCCAGCCGGTGTGCAGAAAACGATCGGCGAACCAGCCGAGGCCGCCGTAGAGGACGATGCCGGAGATGAGATAGGACAGGCTCTGCATGCCAGCGTCTCCAGTGGTGGCGGGAACTCGCCCGTCATCGGCGCTGCTCATCGAGTGCCTTCCTTTGTGTCCGTCGGCCCTGTGCCCGTCGGATCCGTGTCCATCGGCTCATCGAAGATGAGTGTCCTCACCCTGCGGGCAGTGAGTACAACACCCGCAGTCCAACCAATCACCAGCCCGAGCGTAGCCCAAGCGAACCAGGTGGTGCGCACTTCACCCGCCAATACCTGGTGACTCACCAACTGCCACAGCACGAGTGCCACCAGACCGGCGCGGATGCAGAAACCGCTCAGCACCATCACCAGTCCGCCACCGTCCATCCTGCGAGTGGCCAGGACGTCGCCGAGGACGCTGCCCACGAAGTAGGCACAGACCACGAGCAGGGCGAGTGCCCAACCGGCGAAGGCCTCCCGGCCCTGCGCAAGGCTTCCCCACACGGCGACCGGAACACTGAAGGTGACGGCGCCGAGCAGCCCCCCGCGCACGATGAGAGGTGGCCAGGCGGATGCTGCACTGACATCCACAACGAGGCTCCCTGCGACGGTTGATCACTTACCGCTCGAAGGAGAAGTTATCACGAGCCGGCTCCGCGCTCAGCCGGCCCCGCCCCCGGGTGGGGTCGCGGACGCCTGGCCGGGCCTGCGGCGCATCGGCACTGCGGTGAGCAGAATCGCCACCACGAGGGCGGCCAGCACTGCCGCAAGCATGACCTTGCTCCACACCAGGCCCAGCAGGATCACGCCGAAGGCGACCAGCGCCGTCCACATGTACAGGATGAGCACCGCCTTCACCTGGGAGTGTCCCCGCCGCAGCAGCCGGTGGTGCAGGTGCTGCTTGTCCGCGACGAACCACCAGTTCCCGTTCCAGGTCCTGCGCACATAGGCCATCGTCATGTCGACCAGCGGAAGGGCCATCATGGCGATCGGCAGGACGATCGGCAGCAGGGCAGGCAGGATGTCACCGGCGCTGGGGCTGAGCGCCGAGGCGTCGATCTGCCCGGTCAACGACAGCGTGCTGCAGGCCAGCAGCAGCCCGAGCAGCATCGCCCCGGAGTCGCCCATGAACATCTTCGCCGGGGAGAAATTGTGCGGCAGGAAGCCCGCGCACACCCCCGCGATGCTCGCCGTGACGAGGCTCGCGGTGGTGGCCACCACGAACTGCTGCTGGTAGGCGAGCAGATAGGTGTAGAGGAACATCGCGGCCGAACCGATCCCCACCACGCCGGCAGCCAGACCGTCCAGACCGTCGATGAGGTTGATCGCGTTCACGCACACGAAGATGTAGAGCACCGTGATGAGGATCGAGCTCGGCACGTCGAGGGCGATGATCTGGTTGGGCAGGCTCACCCAGTACATCCGGACCCCGTTGAGCACCGCCACTCCCGCGGCGAGCACCTGGCCGGCGATCTTGGCCAGCCAGGGCAGGTCGATCACGTCGTCGATCATCCCGACGACACAGATCACCGCTCCCGCAGCGAAGATCCCCAGCGAGTCGTGGCGCACCGTCGCATGGCGCCCCAGGAAGGGCATGTGGGCTGCCAGGACGAAGGCGGCGAGCACCCCCAGCAGCATCGCACCACCACCCAGATAGGGGGTCGGAGTGCTGTGCACGTCACGCGCCCGGACCGGTGCCAGGGCCCCGGTCCGGATGGCGACGCGCCTGGCCAGCCCGGCGAACAGATAACTGCCCGTGGCCGCGACGAGCATGACCAGCAGGTACTCGCGCATGCTGGGGCTCAGGCCCCGGGTCGGGTGTCGCCCGGATGCCCGGAATCCTCGGCGGCCGGGGTCTGTGTCTCGGTGGCCGGCGTCCCGGTGGCCGGGGTCTGCGGTTCGGTGGCCGAGGTCTGGGTGGCCGGCGTCCCGGGCGCGGCAGAGGCCTCGTCCGCGGAACTCTCGGCAGAGGATCCCTCCGCCACCGAGGTGGCGTCACCCTCGGGTGTGGGTTCGCTCCCAGCCGTGGCCTCGCCCTCCGGTGTGGCCTCGGTCCGGGCGGGTTCCGGTGCCGGCAGGTCCTCGAGCCCGGACGACAACTCGCGCAGTTCCTCGAAGGGGATCACTCCCTGGCGCAGGATCCGGCCCGAGGGATTCTGGGTGAAGTCGACGATCGTCGAGGCCACCGGCCCCGGTGTGGGTCCGCCGTCGAGATAGACCTCGACGGAGTCCCCGAGCATCGCCTCCGCCTCGTCGACGTCGGTCGCCGAGGGACTTCCGGAGACATTGGCGCTCGACACGGCCAGCGGACCGGTGTGGCGAAGCAGCTCACGGGTGGCGTCGTCGTCGGGCACCCGGACCGCGATGGTCCCGTCGGTGTCACCGAGATCGAGGTGCAGGCTCGACTGGGCGCGCAGGATGAGTGTCAGCGCCCCGGGCCAGAAGCGATCGATGAGCGCCCGGGCGTTGATCGGCACATAGGCGACCAACGCCGGCAGCATCGCCGGCTCGGCGATGAGCACTGGCGGTGGCATGTCACGCCCGCGATGCTTGGCGTCCAGCAGCCTCTGCACTGCCTGCGCGCTGAAGGCATCGGCCCCGATGCCGTAGACGGTGTCGGTCGGCATCACGATGCACTTGCCGGCGCGCACGGCACGCTGGGCGGCCTCAAGGGCCTCCACGCGCTGGTCCTCGAGCCGGAAGGTCTGGTGACCACTGTCCTCAGTGCTCGGCCCGTCAGTGCCCTGCTGGTCCGGCACGGGTTCGTTCGGCTCACTCACGTCGCTCATTCTCCCACCCCCGGACGACGGGTCGCGGACACGAACCGCGGGCGTCCGGTCAGATCGGGGTGGTCGTCCACCTGCTCGAACAGACCGGTCCCCCGCAACAACTGCACTGCCGCCTCGCCCTGACTGTCGTCGTGCTCAACCACCAGAGCGCCGCCGGTCCTGAGCAGCCGGGCGGCGTTGGGCACCAGCTCCCTGATGGCGTCCAGCCCGTCCTCCCCGGAGAACAGCGCCTCGTGGGGATCGTGACCGATCACGTCGGCCGGCAGCTCCCCCGCGCAGCTGGTGGGCAGGTAGGGAGGATTGGAGATCACCAGGTCGACGGCTCCGTCCAGCTCCGCGAGGGCCTGTCCCATCCGTGCCTCGACCACGTGGGCACCGGTGCCTGCGAGATTGCGGCGTGCCCACTCGAGTGCGGCCGCGGAATTGTCGACCGCATGCACCACGGGTGTGCCCGGGTACTCGGCGATCACGGTGGCCGCGATCACTCCCGAGCCGGTGCCCATGTCCACGACCACCGGCGACGGCCCGGTCTGGGGACGCATCGCAACCAGCCGGTGCAGCGCGTACTGGACGAGCAGCTCGGTCTCGGGTCGCGGGATGAAGGCCCCCGGGCCGACCGCGACGCTGATGCTCCGGAAATAGGCGACCCCGGTCAGGTACTGCACCGGCTCGCCGGCGATCCGCCGCGTCAGCAGATCTCGGTAGCGCGCCTCCACCTCGGAGCCGAGGACAGGGGTGGTGGCCAGTCCGGCAGGTTCCAGACCGGCGGCGTGGGCCAGCAGCAGCCGGGCATCTGCCCGGGGGGTCACCAGCCCCGCGTCGGCAAGCTCCTGGATACCGCGGCGCAGCAGTGCCGCCGGACGCCTGGAGGCGCGAGGGTCGCCGTCCCGGGCTCCGTCGTCCCGCTCGGCCGCGTTGGGGCCACTCGTGCTCATCGCTGTCCTCCTCGTGCCAGCCTGCGTTCGAGGTCATCGGCGCGCAGGGCCGAGATGACGGGGCCGAGATCACCCGCCAGCACGGCGTCCAGGTTGTGTGCCTTGAAACCGATCCGGTGGTCGGTGATCCGGTTCTCCGGGAAGTTGTAGGTGCGGATCCGCTCGGAGCGGTCCACCGTGCGCACCTGGGAGCGACGGGCCTGCTCCGCGACCTCGGCGGCCTCCTGCTCGGCCGCGGCCACCAACCGGGCACGCAGGATGCGCATCGCCTGCTCCTTGTTCTGCAGCTGGCTGCGCTGGTCCTGGCAGGTGACGACGATCCCACTGGGCAGGTGCGTGATGCGCACTGCGGAGTCGGTGGTGTTGACCCCCTGGCCACCCTTTCCGGTCGAGCGGTAGACGTCGATGCGCAGGTCCTCCGGATCGATGCTCACCTCGTCCTCCTCGACGTCGGGCATCACCAGGACGCCGGCTGCGGAGGTGTGGATCCGGCCCTGGGACTCGGTGACGGGAACCCGCTGGACGCGGTGCACTCCGCCCTCGAACTTGAGCATGCCGTAGGGCCGTTGTTCGGCCGGGGTACCGTGGCGGCCGCGGAAGGCCACGGTGACCGACTTGTAGCCGCCCAGGTCCGTGGGCTCCGACTCGAGGCTCTCGACCGACCAGCCGATGTGTTCGGCGAATCGCACGTACATGGCGAGCAGGTCGGCGGCGAACAGGGCGGACTCGTCGCCCCCCTCCCCCGACTTGATCTCCATGATCGCGTCGTTGAGGTCATTGGGGTCGCGCGGGGCGAGCAGCGCGGTGAGTCGTGCGGTCAGTTCGTCGAGGCGGGACGAGATGGTCTCCACCTCGGGCGCGAAGCCGGGGTCCTCGGCGGCGAGCTCGCGGGCCGCCACGAGGTCCTCGCTGCGCCGGTCGTACTCGTCGAGGGCGTGGACGATCCCGGTCAGCTCCGAGTACCGGCGCCCGACCCGCCGCGAACGCACCGGATCGCTGATGACATCGGGATCGGCGAGCTTGCCCTCCAGCTCGCTGAATTCAGCCCGCAGGCCCTGCGCGCTCTCGAACATCTCCGGTCCTCCCATGTCCCCGCCGCGGATCACGCTTGTCCCCGCACCGGCACGGGACATCCGTGAACACGACGAACTCAGGGATGGCCGGACCGCGGTCCGGGGTGGACATGACACGGGCGCCGGATGTCAACATCCGGCGCCCGTGTCGTCTGGCTACTTGGCTTCGGCCTTGCGCTTGCCGTAGCGACGCTCGAAGCGAGCCACGCGACCGCCGGTGTCCAGGATCTTCTGCTTTCCGGTGTAGAAGGGGTGGCAGTTGCTGCAGACGTCGGCGCTCATGACGTCGCCCTCGAAGGTGCTGCGGGTGACGAACTCGTTGCCGCACGTGCAGACGACCTTCACCTCGTGGTACGCGGGATGCGTGGCCTTCTTCATGGTTGTTCTCCTTGTGGGTGGTCCGGGTCGCCGGACGCGGTGCCTGCACCGCGCTGCCGCATTGGTACGACGGGCGTGAACCGGATCGGCGGCCATCATAGCCCATCGGGGAAACCGCCCTGCCTCGAAGGCGAGGCGGGCGGCGCCCCACGCACGGGCGTCCGGACGGTCGTCGATCAGTCGGATCCGGGTGTGGTCTTCGAGATGAGCACCAGGAACTCGGAATTGTTCCGGGTCTTGCGCATCCTCGACAGCAGGGTTTCGAGGGACTGCTGGCTCTCCAGCCCCGACAGAGCCCGGCGCAGCTTCCAGATGATGTCGAGTTCCTGGCGACCCATGATGAGTTCCTCGCGGCGGGTGCCGGAGGCCTCCACGTCGATCGCCGGGAAGATCCGCTTGTCCGCCAGCTGACGCGAGAGGCGCAGCTCCATGTTGCCGGTGCCCTTGAACTCCTCGAAGATCACCTCGTCCATCTTCGATCCCGTCTCGACCAGTGCCGAGGCGAGGATGGTGAGGGAACCGCCGTCCTCGATGTTGCGCGCCGCGCCGAAGAACTTCTTGGGTGGGTAGAGCGCTGCCGAGTCGACGCCGCCGGACAGGATGCGACCGGATGCGGGTGCCGCGAGATTGTATGCACGGCCGAGACGGGTGATGCTGTCGAGCAGCACGACCACGTCGCGCCCCAGCTCCACGAGTCGCTTGGCCCGCTCGATCGCCAGCTCGGCGATCGTCGTGTGGTCCTCGGCCGGACGGTCGAAGGTGGAGGCGATCACCTCCGCGGACGTGGCCCGCTGGAAGTCGGTGACCTCCTCGGGACGCTCGTCGACGAGGACGACCATGAGATGCACGTCGGGATTGTTGGCGGTGATCGCATTGGCGATGGCCTGTAGCGCCATCGTCTTGCCGGCCTTCGGCGGCGAGACGATGAGTCCGCGCTGACCCTTGCCGATCGGCGCCATGAGATCCATGATCCGCCCGATCATGTTCGTCGGCGTCGTCTCCATCCGCAGACGTTCCTGGGGATACAGCGGGGTCAGCTTGCTGAAATCGGGGCGATTGCGCATGACATCGGGGTTGGCCCCGTTGACGGTGTCAAGACGCACGAGCGGGTTGTACTTCTCCCGGCGATCGCCCTCGTGGCCCTGGCGGATCGCGCCGGTGATCACGTCGCCCTTGCGCAGGCCGTACTTGCGCACCATGGACAGCGAGACGTAGGCGTCGCTGGAGGCGGGCAGGTACCCGGAGGTGCGCACGAAGGCGTAGTTGTCGAGAACGTCGAGGATGCCCGCGACATCGGTGAGGACGTCACCTTCGTGCACCACGGCCTCGTCGAGCTCCGTCATGCCGCCGCTGCGTCCGCGCCGGTTCTGACGGTCGCGCTGGCGGCGCCTGCGGGAACGACGGCCGCCGCCCTCATCGTCGTCGCGGCGCCCGGAGTCGTCGCGCCGACCGGACTCGGATCGGCGACCCGAGTCGAAGCGATTGCGCGAACGGTTGTGCTCCTCGGGAGCCTCCTCGGCCGACGTGGAGCGGTCGTTGTGCTGGCCGCGTCCCCGCGGACCACCCAGCTGCTCAAGCCGGGCCCCGACCTCGTCGGTGGTGTTCTCCTGGGCCGCAGCCCTGTTCTCCTGGCCTGCGCCCGCGTTCTTGGCGCCGTGCTCGTGGGACTCCCGGCCGCCGGCCGAACGCTCGGCGCGCTGCGCCTTGGCGGCCGCCTCGAGCCGCGCGGCAATGGGGTCGAGTCCCTGGTCCGCGCTCGCGGACGAGGAGCCTGCGGGAGCGGTGGTGACGGCTTCCGGGCTGTGATCGGCGGTCTGAGCGGCCTCGGTGCCGCTGTGCTCCTGGGACCGACGACTCGTCCTGCCCTCGCGCGCGGTCGCCGGCTCGTGCGAGGTGGGGGCGGAACCGTCGGTTGCGTCGACGGCCTGCTCGGTCTGCGCTCCGGTGCGACGCCGCGAGGGGCGACGCGTCCCGGTGTTCTCCGCCGGCTGGGCCGGGCCCGCGTCGGATTCCGGCTGGTGGCCACCACGACGCTGCGAGATGGCGGTCACCAGATCGCCCTTGCGCATGCTTCCCGCGCCCTTGATCCCCAGTTGCGCCGCAACGCGCTTCAGCTCGGGGAGCTTGAGGCCGCCCAGGGTGGCGGAGGTGGAGTCTGAGTTCCCGGCCAGCTCGGTTGTCCGGGGCGCCTCGGTGATTTCAGTCACTGATGTCCTTTCGATACCGCGCCCGGACGCCGTGCCCGCCGCGGTTGCACCCTCATCGGAACCCCACTGCCATGACGGTGCCGTGGGGCGGCGTCGGTGAACGGGGGAAACTCGGCGACCTCCACCGTGTCAGGCATGTTCATCCTGTGGACGACTGTGACAGCCTGTGGAGAGGTGCAGGTTTCGGTCCGAACGGCCCGAGGCCTTGGACCCAAATGAAAGGTGAATACACACCGGTTCTTCACCGGATGTGCGATGGACCAAGCCTATCAGCGATTCATCCCAGGGCAACTCCGCGCCCCGGGCCAGTTCACCGGGGCGCTCGGATCACCGCGTGCCGGCCGCGTCCAGACGCTCGGCAGCCTGCTCGAAGAGCTCCTGAAGACCGGAATAATCCCTTGTCACGGGAATTTCTGGGAATTCCTTGAGAACATTCTCCGGCGGGCAGAAGAATGCACCGAAGTCCGCCGCCTGCAGCATTGCCGTGTCGTTGTAGGAATCGCCGGTGGCGAGGGTGGTGAAATTGAGGCCCCTGAGCGCCTTCACGACCGCTCGCTTCGCATCGGGCTGGCGCAGCCGGTAGCCGACCACGACGTCGTCGCGCACGACCAGGTTGTGGCAGAAGATCGTCGGACGGTCGAGCTGCGCCATCAGCGGATCCGCGAAGTCGTAGAAGGTGTCGGACAGGATGACGACCTGCCAACGCTCCCGCAGCCAGTGCAGGAAGTCGGCGGCACCCGGCATCGGGTGCAACTGGGCGATGACCGACTTGATCGTGCTCAGCGTCAACCCGTGGTCGGCCATCACCCGCAGGCGGTGCTTCATGAGCTCGTCGTAGTCGGAGATGTCGCGGGTTGTGAGCCGCAGCTCCTCGATACCCGTCCGCTCGGCGACATTGATCCAGATCTCGGGGACGAGCACGCCCTCGAGATCGAGACACGCGATGTGCATTGACTCTCCTAGACTCCCTCGGCGCGGATGAGACGCACCGAACCGGTGACGAAATCAGAATTCTCCAAGTCCTCGACGCACCCCGCCACGTCGGACTCCTGGGCCACGTGGGTCATCATCGAGACGCGTGCCGTGGCCGGGTTGTCGCCGTCGACGGTGGGGGTCTGGCGCACGGAGTGCACCGAGACGTGGTGACGGGCGAGCAGCCCCGCCACCGCGGCAAGGACCCCGGACTGGTCGGCAACCTTGAATCGAAGGTAGTAGCGGGTGCACGTCTGTCCCATCGGCGCGGTCGCCAGCGCCTGGTAGACGGAGTGCGCCGGCCCGACCACACCGCGGATCCGGTTGCGGGCCACGGTGACCAGGTCGCCGGTCACCGCGCTGGCGGTGGGCGAACCACCGGCACCGGGCCCGAGGAACATCAGCCGGCCGGCGTTGGCCGCCTCCACGACGATGGCATTGTTCGGGCCGTGCACCATCGCCAGCGGATGGGTCAGCGGAACCATCGCCGCATGGACGCGGACCTCGATGCGTCCCTGCTGGTCGATCTTCGCTATTGCGAGCGGCTTGACCACGCAGTCCATCGCCGCTGCCGCCTCGATGTCCTCGGTCGTGACATCGGTGATGCCCTCGCGATAGACGTCGGAGCTCGAGACGCTGGAGTGGAAGGCCAGGCTGGCCAGGATCGCGGCCTTGCTGGCGGCGTCGAAGCCCTCGACGTCGGCCGTGGGGTCCGCCTCGGCGAAGCCCAGGTCCTGGGCCGCGGCGAGCGCCTGGTTGAAGTCCTGGTGCTCGGTGGTCATCTTGTCGAGGATGTAGTTGGTCGTGCCGTTCACCACGCCCATGACAGCCTTGATCTCGTCCCCGACGAGGGACTCGCGCAACGGGCGCACGATCGGGATGGCTCCGGCGACCGCGGCCTCGAAGTAGACATCGACGCCGTTGCGCTCGGCGATCGCGAAGATCTCCTCGCCGTGCGTGGCGAGCAGGGCCTTGTTCGCGGTGACGACGGAGGCACCGTGCTCGATGGCGGAGATGATGAGCTCCCGGGCCGGGCTGAGCCCGCCGATCAGCTCGATGACGATGTCGGCGCCGCTGTTCGCCACCAGCCCGGCGGCGTCCTCGGTGAGCAATGCGGGGTCGATGCCCGGCCGCGGGATCGAGGCGTCACGCACCGCGATGCCGCTGACCTCCAGATGGCATCCCGACTTGGCCGCCAGGTCCTCGGCGTGCTCCAGGAGGATCGTGGCGACCTGTCCCCCGACCGTTCCGGCACCCAGCAGCGCGACGCGCAGCACCTTCACCGGCGGCGAAATGCGCTTCCTGTCCTGATCCATCTCCACCCCTTCAGCGTCCCACGTCGAGTCTGAGCAGGTCGTCCATGGTCTCACGGCGAATCATCGGGCTCAGTTCCCCGTCGTGCACGCGCACCACCGGCGGGCGCAGCGCATGGTTGTAGTTGCTTGCCATCTCACGGCTGTAGGCACCCATCGTCGGCACCGCGATCAGATCGCCGGGGGCGATGTCACCGGGCAGGAAGACATCGCGCACCAGGATGTCGCCGCCCTCGCAGTGCTTGCCCACCACCCGGCACAGCACACCCGCCTCGCGGGAGGTGCGGTCCGCGATCACCGCGGAGTACTCCGCCGCGTACAGGGCCGGACGGATGTTGTCGCTCATGCCACCGTCGACGCTCACGTAGACCCGCTGGCCGCCACCGTCCAGGTCGACCACCTTGACCGTGCCGACGGTGTAGATCGCCGTCGTCGTGGGCCCGACGATGGCGCGGCCCGGCTCGACCGACATGGTGGGCACGGCCATGTTGTGCGCCCTGGCCTCGTGCTCGACGATCTCGCGCAGGCCCCCGGCCAGTGACTCCGGGCTCGCCGGCGAGTCGGCGGAGGTGTAGGCCACCCCGAAGCCACCGCCGAGGTCGAGTTCGGGCAGGTGCACGCCGGTGGCATCGGCGAACTGGGCCATCAGCTTCATGGTGCGCCGGGCCGCCACCTCGAAGCCTCCGGTGTCGAAGATCTGGGAGCCGATGTGGCTGTGCACACCGAGCAGCTCCATCAGGGGGCTGTAGTGACAGCGCACCATGGCCACCATGGCCTGGCCGTTGGCGATGGAGAAGCCGAACTTCTGGTCCTCGTGGGCGGTCGCGATGTATTCGTGGGTGTGGGCCTCGACGCCCGGGGTGACGCGGACCATGACGCGCGCGTGGTAGCCACCCGCCGAGCACAACCGCTCGATCCTGGCGATCTCGTCGAGGGAGTCGACGATGATGCATCCCACGCCCTTCGACAGCGCGAGCTCCAGCTCCTCGATGGTCTTGTTGTTGCCGTGCATGCCGATCCGGGCGGGGTCCATGCCTCCCAGCAGGGCGACCTGCAGTTCGCCGCCCGAACAGACGTCCATCCGAAGGCCCTCCTCCATCACGAGGCGGGCGATCGTGCGGTTGAGCATGGCCTTGCCGGCGTAGTAGACGTGCCAGCCGTCGAAGGCCCTGCGGAACTCGCGGGCACGGTGACGGAAGTCGTCCTCGTCGAACAGGTACAGCGGTGAGCCCTCGGCGCGCACGGCGCTGACCACGTCGATGCCCCCCACCGTGAGGCGACCGTCCCCGTCGCGGGTGACCGTTCGGCTCCACAGCCCGGGAGTCAGGGCATTGATGTCCGTCGGCTCGGTCAGCCACTGGGGCCCCGGAGCGGAGACATCGGCGTGGATCGAGCCGGCGACATGCATGTGGGTCACGTCCGCCCATCTTTCCAGATCTCACAAGGGCCCGGCACATCCGCCGCCCGATGAGCCCTGCCGAGTGGCCCCGGGGACGACTCACACGCTAGGCTGGTCAATGGCTCGCAGCTCACATCGAGTTCAGCTCCCGTAGCTCAGGGGATAGAGCACCGCCCTCCGGAGGCGGGTGCGAGGGTTCGAATCCCTCCGGGAGCGCCGGTTCGGAAACGATCAGGCGCAGCACAGCAGCTGTCCTTCCTGCACCGATCCGTCGCACACCCACCCTGCTCTGCACCGGTCCACGGGGACGGCGGCGCGCGGACCACCGGAACACACTGCCCGGTGCGTCACTGCCGGGCTGTCGCCAGCTCCTCCTGCCAGGCTGCCTTGGTACGCTGCACCGGCGCAGACATGCTGTGCGCTGGCGAGACCGGGAGGAACATGGCAGTCCAGACCGTGGCGTGCCATGGTGCCACGGCCGCGACACCCGCCAGGATCACGACCCGGGTGTCCCGGCAGCTTACGCTGGCCTTCACCCGTGAGCGGCTGCAGTCGGGGCGCTTCCTGCTGTTCTTCTGGTTCGCCTGCCGCCTGCTCGTCTTCTCCATCTGGGCCTTCGTCGCCCCCGGGGCCCAGGGCGATGTCGTGTACTACTTCGAACGCATCCAGGTGCTGTTCAGCCATGGCCCCTCCCAGACCCTCCAGGAGTATCCGACTCCGGTGATCTGGATCCTCGCCCTGCCCTATCTTCTCGGCTGGGGCCACGAGGCGGCCTATGTCGTGGTCTTCGCGCTGTCCATGCTCGGGCTCGACGCGCTGTTCACCTGGTCACTGTGGCGCACCGGCGGCGCGATGAAGGGCCAGGCGGTGGTCTTCTGGACCCTCTTCCTGGCCCTGGTCGGGCCGACCGCCTATCTGCGTTTCGACCTCATCACGTCGGCACTCGCCGGTTGGTCGCTCATCCTGCTGCTCCGCCGCCACAGCGCCAGCGCCGGCTTCCTCACTGCTGTCGCCGCCTCGGTGAAACTGTGGCCCGCACTGCTGTGGCCGGCCCTCATGCCGGGGCCACGCCGGCAGAAGCTGCGGGCAACCGCCGGCTTCGTCGTCGGCGGGGTGCTCCTGGTGGCTGTGTCACTGCTCTACGGAGGCTGGACCCGGCTGCTCTCCCCGCTGAGCTGGCAGAAGGGCCGGGGCCTGCAGATCGAGTCCATCTGGTCGACGCTCCCGATGCTGGCCAGGGCGGTGCACGCCGGCGACTACGTCGTCACGCTCTCGCCCTACCAGGCCTACGAGATCTGGGGCCCCACCGTGCCCCCGCTGCTGAAGGCCAGCGACATCTCCTTCGTCGTCGGGCTGGGCATCGCCCTGCTTTGCTACGCGGTCTGGCTGTGGCGCGGCCACGGACGGATCCTCGAGGCGGTCGCCCTGGTGGAGCTGGTCATCCTCGTGATGATCGTCACCAACAAGACATTCAGCCCGCAGTACATCATCTGGCTCGGCGGCCCGGCTGCCGCCGCCTACGCCGTCCTCGGCGCACGGACCCAACACTCCCGCGGCTTCCATGCCGACCGGACGCATGTCAACAATCTCGCCGCCTGGATCCTCATCGCCACCGGTCTGACCATGCTCGTCTACCCGATCAGCTACGACTTCCTGGTGCGCGACTGGAGCATCGGCGACTCGGTCATGCGGCTGCCTGCGACGCTGCTGCTGGT
>JBAQVA010000026.1:0-4362 GCA_049297835.1 Propionibacterium sp. | reverse complement strand
AGAGGACATCCCACTAGGGTTGGGCGCATGATTGCGATCGTCACCGTGACGGGCCTGGACCACACCGGCATCGTCGCAGCCGTCAGCGCACGCCTCAGCGAACTCGAGATAAACATCGTCAACATCTCCCAGACGATCATGGGCGACTACTTCACCATGATCGCCCAGTGCGAATTCGACGAGAACGTGCATCCGATCGAGACGATCCAGGCCGAACTCCGCCGGGTGGGAGAGCAGCAGAGGGTCGTCGTGCGGCTGCAGTCAGAGGCAATCTTCCACGCGATGCACGAGCTGTGAGCCATGGACACCGCACACGACATCCTCGAGACCATCGAGATGATCGAGGAGAACCGCCTCGACATCCGTACCGTGACGATGGGCATCTCACTTCTCGACTGCGCTGACCCCGACCCCGAGGTGGCCTGCACGAAGATCTACGAGCGGATCGTGGGGCTCGCCCGTGATCTCGTGCCGACGGCTCGCAGCATCGAGAGCGAGCTGGGCATTCCGATCATCAACAAGCGGATCGCCGTCACCCCGATCGCGCTGGTCGCGGCGGCCTCGCACACCGATGACTACACATGCTTCGCGCAGGCGCTGGACCGCGCCGCAGCCGCCGTGGGGGTCGACTTCGTCGGCGGTTTCTCCGCCCTCGTGCAGAAGTCGAGAACCACCGCCGACCGGCGGCTGATCGCCTCGCTCCCCGATGCCCTGGCGAGCACCGAGCTGGTCTGCGCGTCCGTGAACATCGGTTCCAGCAAGGCCGGCATCAACATGAGCGCCGTCGCCGAGATGGGCGAGGTGATCCGCGAGGTCGCGGCGCGCACCGACGGGATGGGCTGCGCGAAACTCGTCGTCTTCTGCAATGCGGTCGGCGACAACCCCTTCATGGCCGGTGGCTTCCACGGCGTCGAGGAGGGCGACTGCTGCATCAACGTGGGCGTCTCGGGGCCCGGCGTCGTCAAGAGGGCCCTGGACAAGGTTCCGGACGCCAGCTTCGGGCAGATGGCCGAGACGATCAAGAAGGCAGCCTTCAAAATCACCCGGATGGGCCAGTTGGTCGGCACCATGGCGGCCGAGCGGCTGGGCGTGCCCTTCGGCATCGTCGACCTCTCGCTGGCCCCGACCGCGGCGGTCGGAGACTCGGTCGCCGAGATCATCGAGACGATGGGCGTTGACCGGGTCGGTGGTCACGGCACGACAGCGGCGCTGGCGCTGCTCAATGACGCGGTGAAGAAGGGCGGCCTGATGGCGTGCTCGCACGTCGGCGGGCTGTCCGGCTCGTTCATCCCGGTCAGCGAGGACGCTGCCATGGTCGCCGCCGCCCGGGACGGCTCCCTGAGCCTGGACAAGCTCGAAGCGATGACCGCCATCTGCTCGGTCGGTCTGGACATGATCGCCATCCCCGGAGACACCCCGGCCAGCACGATCGCCGCCATGATCGCCGACGAGGCCGCCATCGGCATGATGAACAACAAGACCACCGCGGTGCGCGTCATCCCGACGCCGGGCAGCGTGGTCGGTGACGAGATCGACTTCGGGGGTCTGCTCGGCTCCGCACCGGTGATGAGGGTCAACCCCTCCGGCGCCGGGCGTCTCACCCGGCGCGGCGGCCGGATGCCGGCCCCGGTGCACAGCTTCCGCACCTGATCTGCAGGCCGGAGGTCACCAGGTGAAGGCCGCGGCCGCGCTCCTCTCGATCGGCAGACCGGCGCGGTAGTGCTCGATGAAACGGTTGAATCCCTCGACCTCGTCGGGCTCGGCCTGCACGGTCTCGGCCTGCCCGTCGGAGAAGAGCGCATCGAGGTGGTCGGCCAGGGGTGTCGTGGCGCCCGAGAGCATGTAGGACGCCAGCAGGGCCATTCCCCAGGCGCCGCCCTCACCGGCATTGCTGCCGACCGAGACCGGAGTGTCGAGCGCGGCGGCAAGGATCCGCTGAGCGACGCCCTTCGTGCGGAAGATGCCCCCCTGGGCGAACATGGCGTCCAGCGCGACGCCCTCGTCCCTGAGCAGGACGTCCATACCGAGCCGCAGCGTGGCGAAGGCCGAGGAGAGCTGGAGACGCATGAAGTTCGCCAGCGTGAACGAACTGGTGGGGCTCCTGACGAACAGCGGACGACCCTGCTCCACGTCGACGGAGTGCTCCCCCGACAGGTAGTTGTAGGACAGCAGGCCGCCGCAGTCCGGATCACCGGCCAGCGCGCGCCCGAACAGCGTGGTGTACAGCTCGTCGGCCGACTGGGTGACCCCTGCCGCGCCGAGCAGCTCGCCGAACAGGCCGACCCAGTCGTTGAGGTCCGAGGTGCAGTTGTTCACGTGCACCATCGCGACGTGCTCACCACTGGGGGTGGCCACCAGATCGACCTGCGGATGGGTCGCGGTCAGCGGTTTCTCGAGCACCACCATGGCGAAGACGCTGGTCCCGGCGCTGACATTCCCGGTGCGCGGACGCACCGAGTTGGTGGCCACCATGCCGGTGCCGGCATCGCCCTCCGGCGGGCAGAAGGGGGCACCTGGCTGCAGATTCCCCAGCGGGTCGAGCAGGCTGGCGCCCTCGGCGCTCAGTGCACCGGCCGGCTGACCGGCGAGGAGCACCTCCGGGAGCAGGTCCGCCAGCCGCCAGCCGAGCTGGTGGCCCCCGACGAGCGTGTCGTAGGCGGCCAGTCTGGCGGCGTCGAAACCGGTGCCCTCGGCGTTGAGCGGGAACATGCCGCTGGCGTCGCCGGCCCCGAGCACCTTGCGGCCGGTGAGCTGCCAGTGCACATAGCCGGCGAGCGTGGTGAGGAAGGCGACCTGCCCGACGTGCTCCTCCCCCGCCAGGACGGCCTGGTGCAGGTGGGCGATGCTCCAGCGTTGCGGGATGTTCGTGCCGAACAGGCCGGAGAGTTCCTCGCTGGCGGGCTGGGTGCAGGTGTTGCGCCAGGTGCGGAAGGGCACGAGGAGCTGGTTCTCCGCGTCGAAGGCCAGATAGCCGTGCATCATCGCCGAGACGCCGATGGCGCCGACGGTGGTCAGGGGGCGATGGTGGTGCACCTGGAAGTCGTCGGCGAGCACCGCGAAGCTCTCGGCGACACCGTCCCAGACGTCCTCCAGGCGGTAGGACCACATCTGGTCCACGAGCTTGTTCTTCCAGCCGTGGCCGCCGGATGCCAGCACCCGGCCGTCCTCGTCGATGAGTACGGCCTTGATTCTCGTCGATCCCAGTTCGATCCCCAGCGAGGTGCGGGAATCGTCGATCCGGGTACGGGTCTGCTCCGTCACAGTGCCTCCCTTGCCACAAGCGGACGTGCTTGACCCGATCTTAACCACGGGTCGAACTCCGTTCGCCGGGCGGGCACCCACGCTGGCAGACTTGGGCCATGCTCATCGCGATGTCGGGCCTGCAGGCCACCGGAAAGTCCCGGCTCGCCGCCCAGCTCGCCCGGCGCATCGGCGCAGTGCTCGTCAGCGTTGATCCCATCGAATCGGCGATGACCCGCGCTGGCCTGTGGCACAACGACGCCACCGGGCTGGCCGCCTACTACGTCGCCGAGACCGTCGCCAGGCAGAACCTGGAAGCGGGCCACGAGGTCATCGTCGACGCGGCGAACTATGTCTCACAGGGCCGCGGGATGTGGATCCGGCTGGCCGAGGAGATGTCCACCGATGTGGTCTTCCTGGTCACCGTCTGCTCCGACGGCGCGGAGCACCGCCGGCGGGTGGAGCAGCGCCGCCGCGAGCTGCCCGGCATCCCGGAGGTCAGCTGGGACGACGTGATGAAGCGCAATGTGGAGACCGAGATGTGGGGCTCGGAGCCCCGCCTTGCGGTGGACACCGCCCGCGAGGTGGATCTGGACCAGCTGATCAGCCTGGTGCGCTGTTTCGGCAAGGCCGAGGAGCCGATGGCCACCCGCACCCGCCGCTCGGCGGTCCCGCCGGCCCGGCGCGCCTCACTCGTTCCCTGACGCAGCGCCGGCCGGGCGGTTCAGGACAGCCCGGTGATGCGGCCGTCCTCGTCGATGTCCATGCCCACTGCTGCGGGCACCCGGGGCAGGCCGGGCATGGTGAGGATGTCACCGGTCAGCGCCACGACGAAGCCGGCACCGGCCCGCACCGCCAGCTGACGCACCGTGATCTCGAAGCCACGCGGTGCACCCAGCCGGTGCGGCTCGTCGCTGAAGGAGTACTGGGTCTTGGCGAGGCAGACCGGCAGTTTCCCGAAGCCGAGCCTGGTCAGGTTCTCCAGCTGGCGTTCCGCACGGGAGGTGAAGTTCACCCCGTCGGCACGGTAGATCTCCCGGGCGACGGCCTCAATCTTCTCGCGCAGTCCGAGCGCATGGCTGTAGAGCGGGTGGTAGTCGTGCGGCTGTTCGCAGACGTCGA
>JBAQVA010000025.1:0-10252 GCA_049297835.1 Propionibacterium sp. | reverse complement strand
CCCCAGTACCGGGCTGGGCTGCGCGCCGCCCAGCTGGCGGGTGAGTCCGTACTCGAGGCCGGCGGTCCGGCGCTTGAGGCGGTCTGCGCCGCCGTCTGCCAGCTCGAGGACGATCCGCTGTTCAATGCCGGGCGTGGCGCCACCCTCGATGCCGCCGGCCATGCAGTTCACGACGCCTCCGTGATGGACGGCTCCGGTTCCGCCGGGGCGGTGACCGGCAGCCGGGTGATCCGTCACCCGGTGCTCGCTGCACGCGCCGTCCTCGAGCTCAGCCCGCACGTCTTCATCGCCGATCCTGACGCCGAGCTGGCCCACTCCTGGGGTCTTGTCACCGAGGCGCCCGAGTGGTTCGTCACCGACGAGAGACGTCATGGCCTGGCCGAGGCGAAGCGGACCGGAACCCGGGGACCCGCCCACGGCACGGTCGGGGCAGTCGCCCTCGACGTGTCCGGACAGCTCGCCGCGGCCACCTCGACCGGCGGGATGACGAACAAGGCGGTGGGACGGATCGGGGACAGCCCCGTCATCGGGGCCGGCATGTACGCCCACCGGGGCACCGTCGCCGTGAGCTGCACCGGGATGGGCGAGGCCTTCCTGGAGAGCGTGGCAGCCCATGAGGTGCATGCCCGCGTCGCCCATCTGCACGAGTCCGCCGCGGATGCCGTGCGCCATGTCCTGGACGAGGAGATCGCGCCACGGCACAGTGACGGCGGCATGATCGTCGCCGACGCATCCGGGCGCATCGTCGTCGCTCACAACTCGGCGATGCTCTTCGCCGCCTGGCGCACCGCCTCCGGCGAGCTGGAGACCCTCCTCAACTCGCTCCCCGGCGCGCAGCCCGCCGGGTGACCAGCTGCCAGACCACCCCACCGCTGCCCTCCTGACCGGTGAGCACATAGCGCAGCGCATTCGGATTGCGCAGCACGAGTTCGACGTCGCGGCGCCCCCGGGAGGACCCGGCCAGCAGGATCCGGTCGTCGGGCTGGACCGCCTGCTCGGGATCGGGCCGGTCGATGATGGCCGAGCCGCGCCGGATCATGAGCACGACCGCCTCGGCGCGCCGTCCCCGATCGGCGGGATCGGTGAGCAGATGGCCGAGTTTCACCTCGGTGCCGGCCGAGAGCATCTCCCAGACCGCCTCCGAGCGCGACGAGCGGATCGCCACGTCCCACAGTTCCGGGATGCGCCCCCGTCCGTAGCGGGCGAGCTGCTCGGACAGCCCCCCGCACTCCCGCTCGCTGTACTGGTCGATGCGCCGGAGGTACTGGCCGAGCAGCGGGGTGGTGATCCGCGCGAGGAATTCCTGGGCGACGATGTGGCTCGGCACCATGCACAGATCGTCGGTGAAGGCCTCGAACAGCGGCGTGCTGGCCGACTGGTTCTGCCTGGTGACGATGAAGATCTCCGGATTGAGTTCTCGTGCCGCCACCGCGATGGCCAGGTTCTTCGTGTCGGAGGCATTCCCGGCCACGATTCCCTGGGCCTCCCGCACCCCCGCCGCGAGCAGGCTCTCGGAGTCGGTGCCGGTGCCCCGCACGTCGACCCCGCCCTGCTCGTAGTGGACGATGTCGATGACGGTCACCTCGATGCCCGTCTCGCGCAGCTCCTCGACGACGGCATGCCCGAAGCGCCCGAAACCACACATGATCCACTTGCCGCCCGGCGGCTGGTGGTGCACGGGCGTCGGCTCGCCGGGCAGCCCGGTGAGGGTGGCCCGCAGCCGGTAGCGTTCCGGCGCAATGATCGCCGAGGCCAGCTGGCGCGCGAACCGCTCGAAGGGATTGATGACCAGGTCGCCCCCGAAGACCCCGACATGGGTCTCGGTCTCCGCGTCGCGGATGCGGGCCAGCACGGGCACCCGTGGTGCGAGCAGGCGGGTGCTCACCGCTATCGCCTGGTTGGTGGCGTCGTCCTCGGTGACCGCCACCACGCCGTGGCAGTGCGGTGACAGCAGCCCGGCGCCGCGCATCACCGCCGGCGCGCTGGCATCGGCGACGATCAGCGGCGGATCGGTGTGGAACTCCTCCAGCCGCAGCCTGGCCAGCTGGTCCTCGTCGCGCTCCACCACGACGAAGCGCAGACCGAGCCGGTCCAGCCCGTGACAGACCAGGGTCCCCGTCTCGCCGGCGCCCGCGACCAGGTAGAAGGGCTCGCGCAGGCCATAGATCCGGCGGCTGAAACGTGCCTGGCGCAGCGCATTCTGGAAGGCTTTCTCCTGGAGCAGGGAGAGGATGTTGACCAGCGAGTAGGACCAGCCGGTCACGGTGAGGTAGATGGTCATCACCATCCACATCCGCTGCTGGGTCGAATAGGCCTGCGGGATCTCGCCCAGGCCGATGGTCGTGCCGGTGAAACTGACCACGTAGAAGGCGTCGAACATCGTCATCGGCCGGGTGGCGGCGCCGTTGGCGTCCACCCCGGGGATGAGGGCCAGGCCGACGGTGCAGAAGACGTAGATGCCGATGAGCAGGATGAGCGGGAAGCGCATCCTGCGGACGATGAGATAGAAGACGTCGGTGAGCACCCCGGGGTGCCGCGTCCTGGTGCTGCTCGCGGGCATCGGGGGTCAGCGCCTGATCTGGACGATCTCGCTGACCATGAGGATGACCGAGACGACATTGGCCAGCAGCGCGCCGCCCGACATCGAGACGATGATGGACATGTGCGCGGGAGTCATCTCGGTGGCCACCATCTGGGTGGCCCAGACCCAGATGATCGCCGCCATGACCAGCTGGAGATCCGCCACCAGGCTGGTGGCCAGGTGGACGGCACCGAGCTGGGTCCGGTCGCCGAACTTGAGCACCGTGGTGATCAGGCTCACGACCAGCGCCGCGACCAGCTCGTAGCCGTTGTGCACCGCAGGATCGTCGAGTGCCCCGTAGAAGAACCCGAAGTTCAGCGATGCCGCCAGGGTGACGAAGAAGCCGAAGACGACCTTCTCCAGATTCATGCTTCCTCCACCTGCCGGATTCCGAACGCCCAATGGGATGCCAGGTCCCAGCATGCCGGGTCGCGCAGCCTCATGCACGAGACTGGGCGCATGAGAATGGAGATCGTTCGCGCCGACATCACCACGCTGGCGGTCGATGCCGTGGTCAATGCCGCGAATTCGTCGCTGCTGGGCGGAGGTGGGGTCGACGGCGCCATCCATCGTGTCGGTGGCCCGGAGATCCTGCGGGCCTGCCGCGCGCTCCGGGCGAGCACCCTTCCGTCCGGGCTTCCCGCCGGGCAGGCGGTCGCCACGACCGCCGGCAAGCTGCCGGCCCGCTGGGTGATCCACACCGTCGGCCCGGTCCATTCGGCCGTCGAGGACCGTTCGGCGGTGCTGGAGAGCTGCTACCGCGAATGCCTGCGGGTGGCCGACGAGCTGCCGGCGGCCTCGGTTGCCTTCCCCACCATCTCGGCAGGTGTCTACGGCTGGCCGATGCCACAGGCCACGTCGATCGCGGTGGACACCCTGCGCGCCACACCGACGTCAGTGGAACGAATCGTGCTGGTGGCCTTCAGTCAGCGGGCCGAGGACTGTTACCGAGCCGCGCTCGGGCGATGATCCGGTCCGGCCGGTGGCTCGCACCGCTGCTCCGCGATGCGTCCCGGCAGCTCGCTGCGTTGCTCAGCGATGCGTCCTGGCAGCCTTCGCGGAACGGGTGAAGGACCAGACGACGACCACCACGACGAGCCCGATCGTCACGAAGTTCGCCACCTTGGCATAGACCGCCAGGGCGCGCTCCACGGGGCTTCCGACGGCAGCGCCGAGCGCCATGAAGCCCAGCAGCCAGGCCAGGCAGACGGTCAGGTCGAGGGCCATGAACTTCTTCAGGCTCATTCCGCTGGCTCCCGCGAGAACGAAGACCACCGGCATGAGGGGCAACGGAATGGGCAGATAGGCGATGACCATGCCGAGCCAGCCGAGCTTGCCTGCCCACCGCTCCATCCGCTCGTAGCGACGGCGCGCACGCTCGGACTTCCCCGCCCAGACCTCGATCATGCCGCGGCCCCACAGCTTGCCGGCCCACCAGTAGATCCAGTCGAACTTGCAGCTCATGATCGTTCCGGCGAGCACCGGAACGATCCAGGGCACGTGCACGAGTTGGGCGCCGAACGACCAGATGACCGAGTACTGGCCGGTGTGCACCAGAGCGCCCAGGGAGACGGTGCCCGAGCGACTGCCGGTGAGGGCGACCATGAGCGGAATGCGCTCGGGGGCGCCGAGCAGCCAGGCACGCAGCGGGAGCATGGCCATGCTCACCACGCCGAGCACACCCATCCACACGAGGCAGGTGATGTCCTGACGGCCCGGCTTGTGCTTCCAGGGCATCGCGGGATCGTCCCACCACTCCCTCGGCTCGTCGGCCGCCAGATCACTCACCCCTGCAGGTTACCTGGCGGTACCGTGGTCGAATTCACACCAGGATCCGGCCTGAGCCTCAACCCTGGGAGCTGGCTGCATGGTCGGCGAGCCACCTCAGGGCGTAGCTGACGTGCAACTCCGCCGCGATCGGCAGGGCCGCCTCGTTGAGCGCGAACTCGTGGCTGTGCTGGGGCTGATCGGTCTCGGGAGTTCCACCGCTGCCCACCTTGAGGTACACACCGGGCGCGTGGTGCAGGAAGAGGGCGAAGTCGTCCCCGGTGGCATTGGGCTGACCGTCGGTGATCACGCGCTCCACCCCGGGCACCCGGGCGGCGACCTCGGCTGCCAGGCCGGCCGCCACCGGGTCATTGCTCAGCGCATCCGTGTACGCCTCCCTGGTGAACTCGACACGAGTGCGATGCGCCTCGCCGACGACGCGAGCGGTGCGCTCCACCGCCGACAGCACCTGCGCCCGGACCTTCTCGTCGAAGGTGCGCACCGTGCCCTCGATACGCGCCGTACTCGCGATGATGTTGTAGTTCTCGCCCGACCGGAGGGTGCCGATGCCGACCACCGCCTGGTCGAAGGGGTCCAGCTCGCGAGCCACCACCTGCTGGGTCTCCACCACGATGCTTGCCGCGGCCACCAGCGCATCCTGGGCCAGATGGGGCTGGGCCACGTGCCCCCCGCGACCGATGACGTCGATGGTGAACTTGTCGACGGCCGCCCACTGGGAGCCCGCTGTCGAATCGACCGTTCCGGCCGGCAGCCCGGAGACCAGGTGGAGCCCGAAGACCTGGGCCAGTCCTTCCAGCTCGCCCGAGCGCTCGAACAGGACCGCACCGGCCCCGATCTCCTCGGCGGGCTGGAAGGCGAACTCGATGACCCCGTCGAAGTCCTCCCGGTGCTTCGCCAGGACGGCGGCCGCGCCGAGCAGCGCCGCGACGTGCCCGTCGTGGCCGCAGGCATGGTTGACCTCGGTCTGCGTGTTGGCCCAGGGCGCGCCGCAGCCGTCGTGCAGGGGGAGGGCGTCGATGTCGGCGCGCAGCATGATGCGCGGCCCCTTCGCCCGGCCCGGGAGGCTGCCCAGCACGCCGGTCCGCCCGATCGTGCGGTGTGCGATACCGAGGGCATCCAGCCGGGCTGCGATGAAGGCCGCCGTCTCGTACTCCTCGAGGCTGACCTCCGGATGGGAGTGCAGGTGGCGCCGGTCGGCGACGATGTCCGGGGCGAGAGCCTCGATCTGCTCGTGGATGCCCGCCTGGTCGATGGTCATGGTGCTTGCGTCCTCCCCGGGGCGAATCCGCCCGCTGCCGACTGTCCGGTGCGCCAGGGGCCTGCCGTCCTGACCGCCATGGTTCCCGTGGCCATTGCGCCGTCACTGTTCTGACGAGTCTTTCACCTTGTGCACCCGCAGATTCCGGGTCGATGCATGTCCTTGCCAGGGACTTGTGTCATGCTTGGTGGCGGACGAAGCCGTCATTCGTCCCGTTCTACTACGGATCGTCGGGCACGTTCCTGCCCGTGGAAAGGATTGGCTGACTCACATGGCCACTGTCACTTACAAGGATGCAACCCGGGTCTACCCCGGTGCCGATCACGCTGCGGTTGACAAGCTCAACCTCGAGATCGGCGATGGCGAGTTCATGGTTCTGGTCGGGCCTTCCGGTTGTGGAAAGTCCACCTCTCTTCGAATGCTCGCCGGGCTGGAAGAAATCAACTCCGGTTCGGTGTGGATCGGCGACCGCGATGTCACCGACCTGCCCCCCAAGGATCGCGACATCGCGATGGTCTTCCAGAACTACGCCCTGTACCCGCACATGACCGTCGCGGACAACATGGGCTTCGCACTGAAGATGAAGGGCGTCAACAAGGACGAGCGCGAGACGCGCGTCCTCGAGGCCGCCAAGCTGCTCGGGCTGGAGGAACTGCTCTCCCGCAAGCCGAAGAACCTCTCCGGTGGCCAGCGCCAGCGGGTGGCGATGGGCCGGGCGATCGTCCGTGATCCGCAGGTCTTCCTGATGGACGAGCCGCTGTCCAACCTGGACGCCAAGCTCCGTGTCCAGACGCGTACCCAGATCGCGGCCCTGCAGACCCGCCTGGGCGTCACCACCGTCTACGTCACCCACGACCAGGTCGAGGCCATGACGATGGGCGATCGGGTCGCCGTGATGAAGGACGGCATCCTGCAGCAGGTCGACCGTCCGCTCGCCCTGTACGACACCCCGAAGAACATCTTCGTCGCCGGCTTCATCGGCTCCCCCGCAATGAACCTGATGCCCGGCGCGATCGTCGACGGCGGCGTGCAGGTCACCGACCACGTCATCCCGGTCTCGCGCGAGGTGCTCGACCAGGCACAGAGCTCCGACGTCGTGGTGGGTATCCGCCCGGAGACCTTCGAGGTCTCCCCCACCGGCGAGGGCATCGCCATGAAGATCAGCGCGGTCGAGGAGACGGGCGCCGACTCCTACCTCTACGGCACGCTGGGCAGCGATGACCCTGAGAATGTCGCGGAGGCCAGCCAGCAGGTCGTGGCCCGCGTCACCACCCGGACGCCCCCGCAGCGCGGGGAGACCGTCAGGCTGCACGTCGACCCGGCCAAGATGCACGTCTTCGACAAGATCAGCTCGCTGCGGATCTCCTGAGTCCGGGTATTTGCACTAGTCTCAGCTGGGTCCCGCCACGGCGGGGCCCAGCTGTTCTTGTCACACAGCGTTCCGTGCCCACGGCCGGTCAACGGCCCCCGGCACGGACAGACGTCAGACAGGCCGGGATGCCGACCGCGCCACAGGAGGACACATGAACGATCACCACGATGACATCGCCGCACTCACGCGAGCAGTCCGGGCGGGGCTCGACTCGGACACCCAGTACGGATCGGTCGTGCCCCCGCTGTACCCGAGCACCAACTACCGCTTCCCGAGCATCGACGAGCGGCCCCGCTTCGACTACTCCCGCTCGGCCAATCCCACCCGTGCGATGCTGGCCGAGACCCTGGCCAGGCTCGAGCACGGGGCGGGCGCCGTGGTCACCGGTTCGGGGCTGGGCGCCATCACCGCCACCGTCGAGGCCCTCACCGGCCCGCGCGGGCGCGTCGTCGCGCCGGTCGACTGCTACGGCGGCACCTGGCGGCTGCTCGACCACCTGGCCACCAAGGAGCGGCTGACCGTCGACTTCGTCGACCTCTCGAACCCGGACGAGGCCGCTCGGGCCTTGCGCGAGCCGGCCGAACTCGTCCTCATCGAGACGCCCTCCAATCCGCTCATGCGGATCACCGACATCGCAGCCGTCAGCGCCGAGGCCCACGAGGCCGGCGCCGTCGTCGTCGCGGACAACACCTTCTGCTCGCCGCTCCTGCAGAACCCCATCGACCTGGGGGCCGATGTCGTCCTGCACTCCACGACCAAGTTCATCAACGGCCACTCCGACGTGGTGGGCGGTGCCGTGATCGCCTCCACCACCGAGCGGGTGGAGCTCATCGACCACTGGGCCAATGCACTCGGCCTCACCGGCGGCGCCTGGGACTCCTGGCTCACCCTGCGGGGTCTGCGCACCATCGACGCGCGGATGCGGGTGCACCAGAGCAACACCGCGGCCGTCGTCGACCTGCTCGTCTCCCACCCGGCGGTACGGACCGTCAACTACCCAGGACTTGCCGACCACCCGCAGCACGCGCTCGCGGCAGCCCAGCAGTCCGGCTTCGGATCGCTGCTCAGCTTCGAGCTGCGCGGCGGCGTCCCCGCGGTGCGGCGCTTCATCGACGGCCTGAACTGCATCGACCTCGCCGAATCCCTCGGTGGCACCGAGTCGCTGCTCGCGCACCCCGCCACCATGACCCACGCCGGCATGACTCCCGAGGCGCGGGCGGCAGCCGGGCTGTCCGACGACCTGCTGCGTCTCAGCGTCGGCATCGAACCGCTCGACGACCTGCTGACCGACGTGCGCGCCGCGCTCGACCGGGCCGGCAGTGCTGCGTGATGGCAGACTGTTGACGTGCCGCGTTTCCTGTCCGCCAAGCCCGATGCAAGGCTGATCCCGCTCCCCTGGGACACCCCGCTGTCCGAGTGGCCGGCCCAGCACCTGGTGGCGCTGCCCCGCGGCATCTCCCGTCACGTGGTGCGATTCATCACGGTGGGCGACGGCGTCTTCGCCGCGAAGGAGGTCAACCAGGAGCTGGCCCTGCGTGAATACCGGCTGCTGCACGACCTGATGCGGCTGGACACCCCCGCCGTCGAGGCCGTGGCAGTGGTCTCCGGGCGGATTGACAAGCACGGGGATCCGCTCGACTCGGTGCTGCTCACCAAGCATCTGGACTTCTCGCTGCCCTACCGCTCCCTGTTCTCCCCCGGTGTGCGCCATGACACGGTGATCCGGCTGCTGGACGCGATGGTGGTGCTGCTGGCGCGCCTGCACCTGCTCGGTTTCATGTGGGGCGACGTCTCGCTGTCGAACATCCTCTTCCGCCGCGATGCCGGAAGTTTCGCCGCCTATCTGGTGGACGCCGAGACCGGCGAGCTGCACGACCGGCTCTCGGACGGGCAGCGGGCCCACGACCTGGACATCGCCAGGGTCAACATCTTCGGGGACTTCTGCGACCTGGAGGCCGGCGGCCTGCTCGACGAATCGCTCGACCCGCTGAACCTCGTCGACACCATCGATGCCCGCTACCACGAGCTGTGGAACGAGCTCACCGGGATCGAGGAATTCTCCGGCTCCGAGCTGTACCGCATCGAGAGCCGAGTCCGCCGGCTCAACGCGCTCGGCTTCGACATCGCCGAGCTGGACATCCAGACGAGCCCCGACGGCCAGCGGATCACCATCCAGCCCAAGGTCGTGGACGCCGGGCACCACTCGCGGCGTCTCATGCGGCTCACCGGGCTCGACACCGAGGAGAACCAGGCCCGACGCCTGCTCAACGACCTCGACACCTACCGGGCCCGGACCAACCAGCAGAACGTCGACGAGGCCGTGGTGGCGCACGAATGGCTCACCGACTGCTTCGAGCCGGTGGTGAACATGGTGCCGCCCGACCTGGCGGACAAGCGAGATCCCGCGCAGGTGTACCACGAGGTGCTCGACTACCGCTGGTACATGTCCCAGCGGGAGAAGCGCGAGGTTCCGCTCACCGAGGCCATGCGCGGCTACATCAAGGACGTGCTGCGCAATCTGCCCGACGAGGTGATGAGCAAGGCCGCACTCGTGCAGGTGCAGGAGGGCGACACCCGTCAGCTCGCAAATCCCTACGATCCGTCCATGGGATTCGCTGGCGACGAGGACGAGGAACCCGTGCACGACCCCTGGGAGGACGCCGCGCAGGACGTCGACGCAGCCTCCCTCGACCACTTCGACATCGACGCACTGCGCGCCAAGGGCTGAGCGGGGCCCGACACACCGGCCGAGCGCGACGCCGGTCCGTCCTGGGCTGCCGCCGCTCGGTTGCCGCAGCGCTTAGTCGCAGGCCGGACAAGCCGGGCAATGGGCCCGTCAGTCAACGGGCAGGTCCGGGAGGTCGTCGTCCTCACCGAGGTCGTCCTCCTCGTCCTCGCCGTCGCGGACCACCGCCGCCATCTCGCGCAGCTGGTCGGCGCCAAGGCTCACCAGCCCGGAACGCTCGCTCACCCGCAGTGTGAATCCGCCCAGCTGCCCGGCTGCCGGCAGCACCGCGGCCTGGCCTGCCGAGCCGGTTGGCGAGTGTGCATCCTCGACGTAGAAGGGGTCGTCCCGGGAGTCCTCGTCGGGGCGTCTGGGGCGGGGAATCCCGCCGATGGCTGCCCGCACCTGGTCGCCGATCGCGGTGCTGTGCGGCTTGTGCTTGCGAATCTCTGCCATCCGGGTCTCCCTCGTCGTCCCGCGTGCCGTACCCGTCCCTGCCCGGGAACGACTGTGGCCGCGACGCAGTGC
>JBAQVA010000024.1:0-7337 GCA_049297835.1 Propionibacterium sp. | reverse complement strand
GCGGACCGAGGCCGCTGACCGGACCAGGCCAGCTGACTGCGCCACCCCGCCGGACAACGCTGTCAGCCATCCCCTATTGTGCCGAAGACCGCGCCCCGGGACGAACGCTCACCGCGAAATCTGCCAGGAGAGGACATCCCACTAGGGTTGGGCGCATGATTGCGATCGTCACCGTGACGGGCCTGGACCACACCGGCATCGTCGCAGCCGTCAGCGCGCGCCTGAGCGAACTCGAGATAAACATCGTCAACATCTCCCAGACGATCATGGGCGAGTACTTCACCATGATCGCCCAGTGCGAGTTCGACGAGAACGCCCAGCCGATCGAGGCGATCCAGGCGGAGCTGCGCCGGGTCGGCGAGCAGCAACGGGTCGTGGTGCGACTCCAGTCCGAGGCCATCTTCCACGCGATGCACGAGCTGTGAGCCATGGACACCGCACACGACATCCTCGAGACCATCGAGATGATCGAGGAGAACCGGCTCGACATCCGTACCGTGACGATGGGCATCTCACTGCTCGACTGCGCCGACCCCGATCCTGCGGTGGCCTGCACGAAGATCTACGAGCGGATCGTGGGTCTCGCCCACGACCTGGTGCCGACCGCACGGGGCATCGAGAGCGAGCTGGGCATCCCGATCATCAACAAGCGGATCGCCGTCACCCCGATCTCGCTGGTGGCCGCCGCCTCGCACACCAATGACTACACGTGTTTCGCGCAGGCGCTGGACCGCGCCGCGGCCGCCGTGGGCGTCGACTTCGTCGGCGGTTTCTCCGCCCTCGTGCAGAAGTCGCGAACCACCGCGGACCGGCGGCTGATCGCCTCGCTGCCCCATGCGCTGGCGAGCACCGAGCTGGTCTGCGCCTCGGTGAACATCGGCTCGAGCAAGGCCGGCATCAACATGAGCGCCGTCGCCGAGATGGGCGAGGTCATCCGTGAGGTCGCCGCCCGGACCGCCGGGATGGGCTGCGCGAAGCTCGTCGTCTTCTGCAATGCGGTCGGCGACAATCCCTTCATGGCCGGCGGTTTCCACGGCATCGAGGAGGGCGACTGCTGCATCAACGTGGGCGTCTCCGGCCCCGGTGTCGTGAAGAGGGCGCTGGACAAGGTCCCGGAGGCCAGCTTCGGGCAGATGGCCGAGACGATCAAGAAGGCCGCCTTCAAGATCACCCGGATGGGTCAGCTGGTCGGCACGATGGCGGCCGAAAGGCTGGGCGTCCCCTTCGGGATCGTCGACCTCTCGCTGGCCCCGACCGCGGCCATCGGCGATTCGGTCGCCGAGATCATCGAGACGATGGGTGTCGAACGGGTCGGCGGGCACGGCACGACGGCGGCGCTGGCCCTGCTCAACGATGCCGTGAAGAAGGGCGGTCTGATGGCTTGCTCGCACGTCGGCGGACTGTCCGGCTCGTTCATCCCGGTCAGCGAGGACGCCGCGATGGTCGACGCCGCCCGCAATGGTTCGCTGAGCCTTGACAAGCTGGAGGCGATGACGGCCATCTGCTCGGTCGGCCTGGACATGATCGCCATCCCTGGGGACACCCCGGCGAGCACCATCGCCGCGATGATCGCCGACGAGGCGGCCATCGGCATGATGAACAACAAGACCACTGCGGTGCGCGTCATCCCGGCACCGGGCAGCGTGGTCGGCGACGAGATCGACTTCGGGGGCCTGCTCGGCTCGGCTCCGGTGATGCGGGTCAACCCCTCGAGCGCCGAGCGTCTCACCCGGCGCGGCGGGCGGATGCCGGCCCCGGTGCACAGCTTCCGCACCTGATCGGCAGGCCGGAGGTCACCAGGTGAAGGCCGCGGCCGCAGACCGCTCGATCGGGAGTCCGGCCCGGTAGTGCTCGATGAAGCGGTTGAATCCCTCGACCTCGGCGGGCTCCGCCGTGACCGTTTCGGCCTCGCCGTCCGAGAAGAGCGCGTCGAGATGGTCGGCCAGCGGTCTGCTGGCACCCGACAACATGTACGACGCCAGCAGCGCCATCCCCCAGGCGCCGCCCTCACCGGCGTTGCTGCCCACCGAGACCGGCGTGTCCAGCGCGGCGGCCAGGATCCGCTGCGCAACTCCCTTCGTGCGGAAGATGCCGCCCTGGGCGAACATGGCGTCCAGCGCGACGCCCTCGTCCCTGAGCAGGACGTCCATGCCCAGACGCAGTGTGGCGAAGGCCGAGGAGAGCTGGAGGCGCATGAAGTTCGCCAACGTGAACGAGCTGGTGGGGCTCCTGACGAACAGCGGCCGGCCCTGCTCGACGTCGACGGAGTGTTCCCCCGACAGGTAGTTGTAGGACAGCAGGCCGCCACAGTCGGGCTCCCCGTCGAGTGCACGCTCGAACAGCGTGGTGTACAGCTCGTCGGAGGACTGGCTGATTCCGGACGCGCCCAGCAGCTCGCCGAACAGCCCGATCCAGTCGTTGAGGTCGGAGGTGCAATTGTTCACGTGCACCATCGCGACGTGTTCCCCGCTGGGGGTGGCGACCAGGTCAACCTGCGGATGGGTGGCCGTCAGCGGGTGCTCCAGCACCACCATCGCGAAGACACTGGTGCCGGCGCTGACATTGCCGGTACGCGGACGCACCGAGTTTGTGGCGACCATGCCGGTGCCGGCGTCACCCTCGGGCGGGCAGAAGGGGGCTCCCGGCTCCAGATTCCCCAGCGGGTCGAGGAGGCTGGCGCCCTCTGCGCTCAGCACGCCGGCCTGCTGGCCGGCGACGAGCACCTCCGGGAGCAGATCCGCCAGCTTCCAGCCCACGTCGTGGTCGTCGATCAGCGTGTCGTAGGCGGCCAACTTGACCGCGTCGAAGCCGGTGCCCTCGGCATTGAGCGGGAACATGCCACTGGCGTCGCCGATCCCGAGCACCTTGCGGCCGGTGAGCTGCCAGTGCACGTAGCCGGCGAGTGTGGTGAGGAAATGCACTCGCCCGACATGCTCCTCCTCGCCGAGGACGGCCTGGTGCAGGTGGGCGATGCTCCAGCGCTGCGGGATGTTCGTACCGAACAGCCCGGACAGCTCGTCACTGGCCGCCTGGGTGCAGGTGTTTCGCCAGGTACGGAAGGGCACGAGCAGCTGGTCGTCGGCGTCGAAGGCGAGATAGCCGTGCATCATGGCCGAGACCCCGATGGCACCGACGCGGGTCAGCGGCCGGTGATGGTGCACCTGGAAGTCGTCGGCGAGCACCGCGAAGCTCTCGGCGACGCCATCCCAGACGTCCTCCAGACGGTAGGACCACATCTGGTCGACCAGCTTGTTCTTCCAGCCATGGGCACCGGATGCCAGCACCTGGCCGCTCTCGTCGACGAGTACGGCCTTGATTCTCGTTGAGCCCAGTTCGATCCCCAGCGATGTGCGGGAATCGTCGGTCTGGGAACGGGTCTGCTCCGTCACAGTGCCTCCCTTGCCACAAGCGGACGTGCTTGAGCCGATCTTAACCGCGGGTCGAGCCACGTTCGCCGGGCGGGCACCCACGCTGGCAGACTTGGGCCATGCTCATCGCGATGGCGGGCCTGCAGGCCACCGGAAAGTCCCGGCTCGCAGCCCAACTCGCGCGGCGCATCGACGCGGTGCTCGTCTCGGTCGACGCCGTCGAATCAGCGATGACCCGAGCCGGCCTGTGGCACAACGATGCCACCGGCCTGGCTGCCTACTACGTCGCGGAGACCGTCGCCAGACAGAATCTGGAGGCGGGCCACGAGGTCATCGTGGACGCGGCGAACTATGTCGCCGAGGGCCGCGGCATGTGGATCCGGCTGGCCGAGGAGACGGGCACCGATGTCGTCTTCCTGGTCACCGTCTGCTCCGACGGCGACGAGCACCGCCGGCGGGTGGAGCAGCGCCGTCGCCAGCTGCCCGGCATCCCGGAGACCAGCTGGGACGACGTCATGAAGCGCAACATGGAGACCGAGATGTGGGGCTCGGAACCGCGTCTTGCCGTCGACACGGCCCGTGAGGTCGACCTGGACCAATTGATCTCGCTGGTCCGCTGCTTCGGCAAGGCCGAGGACGCGGTCGATGCCCACAGCCGCCGCCCGGCGGCTCGGCGCGCCTCCCTGGTGCCCTGACCAGGCCGGGCTGGCGACTCAGGACAGCCCGGTGATGCGGCCGTCCTCGTCGATGTCCATGCCCACCGCCGCAGGGACTCGCGGCAGGCCGGGCATGGTGAGGATGTCCCCGGTCAGCGCCACGACGAAGCCTGCGCCCGCCCGCACTGCCAGATGACGCACCGTGATCTCGAAGCCGCGCGGGGCGCCGAGCCGGTGGGGCTCGTCGCTGAAGGAGTATTGGGTCTTGGCGAGGCAGACCGGAAGCTTCCCGAAGCCGAGCCTGGTCAGGTTCTCCAGCTGACGCTCCGCCCGTGCGGTGAAGTTGACCCCGTCGGCACGGTAGATCTCCCGGGCGACGGCTTCGATCTTCTCGCGCAGTCCGAGCGCATGGCTGTAGAGCGGGTGGTAGTCGTGCGGCTGTTCGCAGACGTCGACGACCGCGCGGGCCATCTCGAGACCGCCGCCGGAGCCCTTCGCGAACACCTCCGAGGTGACCACCTTCACCCCTCGCTGGGCGCAGCGTTCCCGGACCAGGGCGATCTCGGCGTCGGTGTCGTCGGCGAAGCGGTTGAGCGCCACCAGGGCGTTGACCCCGTACTTGCGCAGATTCTCCAGGTGCTGCTCGAGGTTCGCCAGACCCACGTCCAGGGCCGCCAGGTTCTCCTCACTGAGGTGCAGCCTGGCCACCCCTCCGTTGTACTTCAGGGCATGGACGGTGGCGACGAGGACCACCGCGTCCGGCGCGAAACCGGCCGAGGGGCAGACGATGTCGAGGAACTTCTCGGCCCCCAGGTCCGCGCCGAATCCGGCCTCCGTCACTGTGTAGTCGGCCAGTTTGAGGGCCATCCGGGTGGCCAGGGCGGAATTGCAGCCGTGGGCGATGTTCGCGAATGGGCCACCGTGGATGATGGCGGGGGTGTTCTCGATCGTCTGCACGAGATTGGGCTTGACAGCGTCCTTGAGCAGCAGCGCCATCGCGCCGGTGGCCTGCAGGTCGGCGGCGGTCACGGGCTCGCGGTCATGGGTGTAGGCGGGGATCATCCGTCCCAGCCGCTCCTTGAGATCGTCGACGCCGCTGGTCAGGCACAGGATCGCCATCACCTCGCTGGCGACGGTGATCTCGAAGCCGCCCTGGCGCGGAACGCCGTCGGTGCGCCGGCCCAGGCCGATGACGACGGAGCGCAGCGCGCGGTCGTTCATGTCGAGCACCCGACGCAGCACGACGCGCTGGGGATCGATGTGCAGCGGGTTTCCGCGGAAAAGCGAGTTGTCGAGCATCGCGGCCAGCAGATTGTTGGCCGCCCCGATGGCGTTGAAGTCACCGGTGAAGTGCAGGTTGATGTCCTCCATCGGCAGCACCTGGGAATAACCGCCGCCCGCGGCACCGCCCTTCATGCCGAAGCAGGGGCCCAGCGAGGGTTCGCGCAGGGTACAGATGGCACGCCTGCCGATGGCATTGAGCGCCATGGACAGACCCACGTTCGTCGTGGTCTTTCCCTCCCCGGCAGGCGTCGGGTTGATGGCGGTGACCAGGATGAGTTTCCCGTCAGGCCGGCCGGCGAGCCGGTCGAGCAGGCCTAGGGAGAGTTTTGCCTTGTCGCGCCCGTACGGTTCGTACTCGTCCTCGGCGATCCCCAGACCTGAGGCGATCTCGGAGATTGGTCTCAGGTCGGCTTCCTGGGCGATCTCGACATCGGACTTCATCACAGGCATGCTCCCAGCTCTCGTCGACTCACAGTCATGCACGGGCCCCGGTCGAGGTCTGCACGACCGTCCGTGCCCCAGTCATTGTGGCCTCGCGTCTCCCCGGCCGCGTGCAGCCCGCCACGTGGTCAGGGTCGCCTCAACGTCGAGCAGCGAGGTAATGATCCTCGGACGCGCGCCGGAGTCCAGGTTCGACTCCTTGATGCGTTCGTTGAGTGCCTCGATGATCTCGCGGGCCTGCTGCTCGGTCCGCACCCCGGCGAGGGTGCGCCCGATGTCCTGCTTTGCGCGCCGCACCTGGAGGGGCGCCGGCAGCACGCCGCGCAGGTCCTCGCGTTCCAGACGCGAGACGATCCAGGGCTTCTCGGCGCCGGGTCGCCCGAGCCGAAGTGGTTTCCCGGTCAGTGGATTGTGGTCGAAGTCGCCACGCTCGATCGCCTCGCGCACCAGCCGGTCCACATGGCTCTCGAAGTGTCCGTGGCTCTCGAGGTGTTCGTGGTGCTCCTGTGCCATCTCTCCTCCCCTCCGGGTCCCAGCCCTGCGGCGACTCGCCGGTCCGTTCAGCTCCGACGGGCCCAGCGGCGTCGGGCCCGGGCAGATCGACGAACGCTCAGCGGGCCAGCCGGTCCAGCAGCAGGGCCTCGGCGATGGCGGCCTTCGACCAGTCGCCCAGGTCCAGGGACTCGTCGATGCCGTGCATCCTGGAGTGCGGGTCGGAGACCGCGGTGCACAGGATGGTGGCGTCCGGGAAGGCCTCCTGGAAGCTGGCGATCATGCCGATCGAGCCGCCGGTGCCGGTGAGCACGGGCTCGACGCCCCAGGCCCGGGTGTACGCGGCTTTGGCCTGCTCGCTGATCGGGCCCTCGAAGGGCACCACCGAGGGGTTGTTCGCCTCCGCGTTCGAGCAGCTCACCTGGACGCCCCACGGGGCATGGGAGCGCAGGTGGGCGATGAGCCTGTCCCGGGCGTTCTCCTGGGTGTCGCCGGGCGCGACACGCAGGCTGATCCGCGCGCGGGCGGAGGGAATGAGCACATTGGAACTGACCGCGATCGGCGTCGTGTCCAGGCCGATGATGCTCAGTGAGGGCTTCGTCCACATCCGGTCGACCGCGGAGTCGTCGCCGATGAACTGCACGCCGGGCAGCAGCCCCGTCTCGGCCCGCAGCCGGTCCTCCGGATAGTCGAGCTGCTCGGCGGCATGACCGCTCACGAGCCCCTCGACAGCCACGTTTCCGCGCTCGTCGTGGAGGGTGGCGAGCAGCCGGCACAGTGCGGTGAGGGCATCGGGGACCACGCCGCCGAACTCACCGGAGTGGATCGCATGGTCGAGTGCGTGCACCTCGACGACACAGTCCACGACTCCGCGCAGCGAGGTGGTGAAGGCCGGCCGCCCGACCTCCCAGTTGCCGCAGTCGCAGATCACATAGGCGTCCGCCTCGAGATCATCGGGGTGAGCGGCGAGCAGGTCGTCGAGGGTCGGAGAACCGATCTCCTCCTCACCCTCGAAGAGCAGCGTCACGCCGACCGGAGGCTTGCCACCGAAGGCACGCAGGGCGGCGAGGTGGACGCCCAGCCCGCCCTTGTCGTC
>JBAQVA010000023.1:0-11792 GCA_049297835.1 Propionibacterium sp. | reverse complement strand
CTGCTGTGCGAGAATCGAGGGCGGTCGGCACCGCGTGGCGCCGGTCGCACACTCGCCTTCCCACCGACGACACGGCTCACCGACGGGGGTGGCCAAGCGGCAAGGAAACCCAATGAGCAAGACAGAGTTGTCGGTGGAGGACTACACGCCGGCCAAGATCGAGGAGTTGGTGGAGCAGACTCCGCCCTCCGGCAAGAAGCGTGCGCTGTGGGCACTGGCTGCGGTCGCCACCCTGGGCTCACTGCTCTTCGGCTACGACACCGGCGTGATCGCGGGGGCGCTGCCCTACATGTATCTGCCCCACACTGCGGGTGGCCTGGCCATGAGCACCTTCGAGGAGGGTTGGGTCGGCGGGCTGCTGTGCCTGGGCGCCGCCCTCGGCGCCAGCTTCGGGGGAAGGCTGTCCGACCGTTACGGGCGACGCCACAATCTCACCCTGCTCGCCGCCGTCTTCATCCTCGGTGCGCTGGGATGCACCTTCTCGGTGAACATCGCCATGCTCTATGTCTTCCGCTTCGTGCTCGGCACGGCCGTCGGGGGCGCCTCGGCCACGGTGCCGGTCTTCCTGTCCGAGGCGGCCCCCAAGCACATCCGGGGCGTCGTGGTCGCGGTCGACCAGTTCATGATCGTCGGCGGGCAGCTGCTCGCCTACGCCATGAACGCCGCGCTGGCCCAGTACCGCGGAGGCCCCGAGGCCGTCGTGGCCCACGACCCCAGCGGCGCCTTCACGACCGGGAGCACCCATCCCTGGGAACAGCTCCAGAACGTGATCGGACTGACCGTGGCGGGCGGCAACGGGGACACCTGGCGATACATGCTGGTGCTCGCCACCATCCCCGCCATCGCGCTGGGCTTCGGCATCCGCTTCATGCCCGAGTCCGCCCGCTGGTACGCCTCCCAGCTGCGGGTTCCACAGGCGATCGGCTCGCTCAAGCGCGTCCGCGACGAGCACACGGACGACATCGCCTCCGAGATGGACGAGATGATCGAGGTGCAGCGCGCAGAGGCGCACCAGGAGAGGTGGAAGCTCTCCCGGATCTGGGCCACCGCCTGGACCCGCCGGCTCCTGCTCATCGGCATCGGCCTGGGCGTCGCCGACCAGCTGACCGGGATCAACACGGCGATGTACTACCTGCCCAAGGTGCTGCACGCGGCCGGTTTCTCGATGACCGACTCGATCAGTCTCAATGTGGTCTCCGGGGTGGTCTCGTTCATCGGCTCCGCCGTGGGCTTCCTGCTGATCGCCAAGTTCGCCCGGCGCCATGTGGGCATCTACCAGGCATCGACGATCGTCTTCTTCCTCACTGCGCTGGCCGCCGTCTTCCACTTCTTCATCCAGCCCTTCCAGAACGGCGAGGGCGAGATCTCCGGCGCGCCGGCCTTCGCCCCCGTGCTCGTCCTGGTGCTGGTCTGCCTGTTCGTCTTCGCCAAGCAGTCCGGCACCGTCAACTGGGTGCTCTTCTCCGAGATCTTCCCGGCGAAGATCCGTGGCACCGCACTGGGCCTGGCCGTGGGTGCGCTGTGGATCGCCAACGCCGTCGTCGCGATCGTCTTCCCCATCATGATGAAAGAACTCGGCGGTTCGCTGACCTACATCATCTTTGCGGCCTTCAATGTCGGGACGCTGTTCTTCTACCTGAAGGTCGTTCCGGAGACGAAGTACAACAGCCTCGAGGAGCTCGAGCTGCGCTTCCAGAAAGTTTATTCCTGAACGATCCGGGAGGCCCCGCGAATTCCGGGAACGGGTAATTCGCGGTGTGCTCGCAGCACAGCCGGGGGCGTGGGAAAACACAATGGGCCGGCCCGTAGGGGCCGGCCCATTGTTCTCCCTGGGAAGGGAATGTCTCAGGAGTTGCTGACTGTCAGGCCTTGTGGGTGCCTGCGGAGCCGAGCTCCTTGGTGGCCTCGATCACGCGGGCGGCCAGACCGGCCTCGGCCTTCTTGCCCCACGAGCGGGGGTCGTAGGTCTTCTTGTTGCCGACCTCGCCGTCGATCTTGAGCACGCCGTCGTAGTTCTTGAAGACGTGATCGGCGATCGGGCGGGTGAAGGCGTACTGGGTGTCGGTGTCGATGTTCATCTTGATGACGCCGTAGGACACCGCGTCCGCGATCTCCTGGGGAGTGGAGCCCGAGCCACCGTGGAAGACCAGGTCGAAGGGCTTGTCCTTGCCGTACTTCTTGCCGGTCGCGTCCTGGATCTCCTTGAGGATTTCCGGACGCAGCTTCACATGACCGGGCTTGTAGGCGCCGTGCACATTGCCGAAGGTCAGGGCGGTGATGTAGCGGCCCTTCTCGCCGGTGCCCAGCACTTCGAGGGTGCGCAGGCCGTCGGCGACGGTGGTGTACAGCTTGTCGTTGATCTCACCGGTGACGCCGTCCTCCTCGCCACCGACGGCGCCAACCTCGATCTCGAGGATGATGTGCGCCTTGTGGGTGCGGGAGAGCAGCTCGTCGGCGATCTGGAGGTTCTCCTCCACGGGGATGGCCGAGCCGTCCCACATGTGCGAGTTGAACAACGGGTCCTCGCCACGGTCAACGCGCTCCTGGCTGATCGCGATGAGCGGGTTGACGTAGGAGTCGAGCTTGTCCTTCTGGCAGTGGTCGGTGTGCAGACCGATGTTCACCGAGTAGGTCTTGGCCACGATGCGTGCGTACTCGGCCAGTGCGACGGCACCGGTGACCTTGTCCTTGACCTTCTGGCCGGAGGCATACTCAGCGCCGCCGGTGGAGATCTGGATGATCCCGTCGGACTCGGCTTCGGCAAAACCCTGGAGCGCGGCGTTCAGCGTCTGGGAAGAGGTGACGTTGATCGCGGGGTAGGCGAAGCCACCCTTCTTCGCGCGATCGATCATGTCAGCGTAGACCTCGGGGGTTGCAATAGGCATATGTGCTTCCTTCTAGCTCGTCGCCATATGGGTGGGCCCACAGCGACCGGTCGGTCGTCTGCGTCAGCCCGCCCAATTGTTTCAAATCGGCCCGGATAAGTGAACGCGGTCACCAAATGTCGTCACACGCGGCCATGTCAAGGCCGAACCGCTCCCCAGCGTAGGCCCTCACCGCCGCATCGATCCCTCCGGGCATCGCGTCCAGCAGCAGGAAGGGCACCGCCCAGTGGGTCCCGTCGGCGCGCTCGACGCGCAGCTCCGGGCCGGGCAGGTCGAATCGCCGCACACCCCGGATCGCCGCGATCTGCTCCCAGGGCAGGTATTCCAGCCGGTCCTCGTTGCGCAGCACCAGTCCGGGACGCTCGACCCGCAGCACCAGTCCCGGCTCGACCAGGCCCAGCGCCCGACGCGTCTGGTGACGCCGGACCAGCTCGACCCCCAGCCGGATCCAGCCGTACAGGGCGGGGCCGACGATGATGAGCAGCAGGATCGGGGAGGTGCGGCCGGAGGACCCCGAACCCAGGCTCCCGAACAGCACGAGCGAGACGATGGTGCCCACCGCGGCGCTGATCGCCTGACGGATCAGGCGGGAGCGCAGCCCCGCTGCCCGCGCAGCCAGGGCGCGGGGGTCAACCCCCACGTCGAATCCTCTGCGCGCACCGGCCCCTGCCATGGCGTCATCCTAGCGAGCCGTCCCGTGCCGGACCCTTGCCCGCTCCCGGTGCGAGCGGCGAGCTCACTCCGCCGTCCGCCTGTCCGGAGGCATGGCCCAGCGCCCAGTGGTACATCGCGATGGCGGCGGCGGCACCGGCATTCATCGACCTGGTCGAGCCGTACTGGGTGATCGAGACCAGCTGCGCGCACACCGCGACGAGCTCGTCGGTGAGCCCGCTGCCCTCGCTGCCGAAGACCAGGCAGCACCGCCGGGGCAGCACCACGCCCTCGATCGGCACGGATCCGGGCAGATTGTCCACCCCGACGATGCTCAGCCCCTCGTCCCGGCAGAACGCTGCGAACGAGTCGACGTCGCGATGGTGGTGGACGTCGAGATAGCGGTCGGTGACCAGCGCACCACGCCGGTTCCAGCGGTGACGGCCGAGGATGTGCACCCCGGCGACGTTGAAGGCATTGCCGGTCCGCACGATGGAGCCGATGTTGAAGTCGTGCTCCCAGTTCTGGATGGCGATGTGCAGCGGGTGGCGCCGGGTGTCCAGGTCCGCGACGATCGCCTCGACGCTCCAGTAGCGGTAGCGGTCGATGACATTGCGCCGATCGCCCTCGGCGAGCAGCTGGGGATCGAGCCGGGGGTCCTCGGGCCAGGGGCGGGGGGCCGGGCCGACTCCCACATTGACCGCGGTCGGATCACGCGGGTAGACGACATCGGAGGGCAGAGCGACGTCGGCCGGGGGCAATTGATCGGGATCGGGACGCAGGGACGGCACGGGGCCACACGCTACCCTTGAGCGGTGGATCTCCTGATGCAGCTGCCCGTCCTGGTCCCCATGATGCCGAGCTGGCTCGATCCGGCAACCATCATCCACGGTCTGGGGAACTGGGCCCTGTGGGGCGTCGCCCTCATCCTGTTCATCGAGTGCGCGATCTTCCCGGTGCTGCCGGGTGACTCACTGCTGTTCACGGTGGGCATGTTCATCGCGATGACGCCCCCCTCGATCGTCTTCGGCGATCTGGGCAAGCCGATGGTCTACGTCGTCTCCTGCCTGATCCTGTCGGTCTTCGCGGTGCTCGGCAATGTGGCGGGCTACCACGTCGGCAGCTATGTCTCGGGCTGGTTGTTCAAACCCAGGTCGTCGTGGATCGGCAAGATCTTCAGCCCCAAGCACCTCGCCGACACCCATGCCTTCTTCGACCACTACGGCTCGAAGGCGCTGGTGCTCGGCCGCTTCGTGCCCTTCGTCCGCACCTTCGTGACGATGGTCGCCGGGGCCGCCGGGATGACCTTCCGGCACTTCATCATCTGGACGGCCGTCGGCGGCCTGCTGTGGGTCTGGGGTGTGACCCTGCTCGGCTATCTGCTCGGGAACATCACCTTCATCGGTGACAACATCGACGCCGTGCTCGTGCTCATCGTGCTGATCTCCGTCATCCCGATGCTCGTCGAGTGGCGGCTCGGCAAGCGCCGCGCCGCCGCCGGGACGAGCCGGACCGCTCGCTGAGCCAGCACCCGGCGGTAACACCCGGGAACGGAGGCACCCTGACCCGGAGCAGGCAGGGCGCCCTCCCGTCTTCGCGGCCTCAGGCGCCGGCACCCTGACCGGGATCGCGGCGCGGAATCTGCTGGGGATCCTGCTCGTCCGCCGGCGCGGCCGGCGGCTGGACCGGATTGTCCAGCTGGCCGGGCTGGATCTGCGGTGCCTGTGCGGCACCGGGACGCTGCACACCGGAGCCGTAACCCATTTCGCCGAAGTCGACGTTGGGCGTCTGGCGCATCGTCGGATCGTCCAGCTGGAAGTAGGCGGCCTTCTCGAAGTGGAACATGTTCGCGCTGACGTTGGAGGGGAAGGACTCGACCTTCGTGTTGTAGTCCCCCACCACGGCGTTGTAGTAGCGCCGCGAGTTGGCGATCCGGTCCTCCGTCTCGGACAGCTGGGAGGCGAGCTGGCGGAAACCGGCGTCCGCCTTCAGTTCCGGATAGGCCTCGGCAGTGGCGATCAGATGCCCCACCGCACCGGACAGCTGGGTCTCCACGGCGCCACGCTCCTGGCTCGGCACCGCGCCGGCGTCCAGCTGGCGGGCCTGGTTGCGCAGGGCGATGATGTCGGCGAGCGTGTTGTGCTCGTGGGTGGCATAGCCCTTGACCGTCTCCACCAGGTTGGGGATGAGGTCGTAACGCCGGTTGAGCTCCACGTCGACCTGTCGCCAGGCCTCCTGGAGGGTGTTGCGCAGCCTCACGAGTGAGTTGTAGGGCCCGATGAACAGGCCCGCGACGACCGCCACAATGACGATCAGGATGACAAGGACGATCAGCAAGCCTGACATGGCTCCGCCTCCTCCGCCCTCGCGGGCGCCGATGACCGTGGTGCGACGGCAGGACGCCGCCGCTGGTCACCACAGTAATGGGCCGATCCACACAGCGGCAGTCCGTGAGCCCATCCGCTGCCGCCGGGCGACGGACAGCGGGTCACGGACGGCGGGCGCACAGGCCCGGGCTCACAGGCCGAGGTCGGCGGCGCTGTAGGCGAAGCGGTAGGGCAGCCCCGCGCTGGTCACTGCCTGCTCGACGACGCCGCCGGAGCGGTCCACGATGTCGGCGACGCCGATCACCTCGGCACCTGCCTCGCGCAGCGCCCGGACCGCGGTGAGCGCCGAATTGCCGGTGGTGGAGGTGTCCTCGACGACGAGCACCCGGCGCCCCTCGACGCCCGGGCCCTCGATGCGCCGGTGCAGGCCGTGCGTCTTGGCGTCCTTGCGCACCACGCAGGCATCGACCGGCTCTCCTGCCGCGGCTGCGGCATGGAGCATCGCCGCGGCCACCGGATCGGCACCCATGGTGAGCCCGCCGACCACGTCGAAGTCCCAGTCGGAGACCAGATCGAGCATGACGCGCCCCACCAGCGGTGCGGCGACGCCGGAGAGCGTGATGCGGCGCATGTCGATGTAGTACTCGGCCTGTCTGCCACTGGAGAGCACCACGTGCCCCCGGACGACGGCCTGCTGGACGATGTGGTTGCGCAGCTCTTCGCGGTCGGTCATGGGGCAGAGCCTAGTGGGAGTGCGCCGGGCAGCCGGCCGGCAGGCCCGCCCCCGGAACGGCATCGCGCCGGCCGGCCGATCAGCTCAGGACGTCGCCAGCTGGGCGAAGAGCACCGCGCGCTCGTGGCTCGGCACCAGGTCCTGGTTCGCGGTGATCGTCATGACGGCCTCGGTGGGCACCCGCTCAGGATGGCCCGGCACCGCGTCGAGCACCCATCCTGCGTCCGAGCGGACGGTGAGCGCGCTGGCGGGGGTCTGGACCGTGTACCGGTAGCTGTGCGTGCAGTCACGCACCGTGATCGTGTCGCCGGCCTTGAGCTCGAGCACATGGCGCAGCGGCGATCCGTTGGTGATGCGGTAGCCGGCCACCGCGAAATTGCCGGACTGGCCGGCGCTCGCCGTGTTCGGATACCAGCCCACGCCCCTGGCCAGCGAGCCGGCACCGACTCCCCGCAGGACCGGGGTCTGCAGATCCAGCGAGGGGATGGACAGGACGGCGATCACGTCGCCGGCAGGATCGGCCGGATTCGCGGCGCAGGCCACCCGGAAGTCCTCGAGCGCCTGACTGGTCTCCTTGGCGGAGCGCCACTCGGTGCCCCACACCGACCAGGCCACCACTGCGGCCGTCACCAGCACCGCGGCCACCAGGCACGAGACGACGACGGCGAATGCGCCCGGACGACGATGCCTGTTCGCGCGCCCCGGTCTCGCCATGGCCCCAGCTTAGGGCGACCGGGTGTGGGCAGCGGACGAGGCCCGGGCGTGAGCCCGGCCGGCCGCCGCCGGAGGCGGGAATGTGTCCAACCTCACCGCAGGTGAGAACTCATTGAAAGTGAGTGCGGCTCTCCGGGGGCACCGGGCTGTCCTGGGGTGCCTCGTCGTCGAAGGGCCGGACCCTGCCCCGCCAGGAGTCCAGCTCGGCACCGAAGAGCCACCGGGAGGGGAAGACAACGGTGTCGACCCTGCGCACCAGCTCCCGCCGGGGCAGCTCATGACGGCTGGCGACGAGCACCAGATTGCCCGCCCGGCGTCCGCGGAAGGTCGCGGTCTCGCTGTTCACGCCCAGCACGGGCAGCACCTCGACGAGCCCGGCCAGGACACGGTGCGTCCACCCGAACGGTGCCTGGTCGGTGACATTCATCGCCATCACCCCGTCGGTGCGCAGCACCCGGGCCAGCTCCCCCAGCGCCTGGCCGGTGACGAGCTCCCCGGGCACGCTGAGGCGGTGGAAGGCGTCCACGACGACGATGTCGGCATAGTCCTCGGGCATCGCCCGCAGCCCGGTCCGCCCGTCGACGGGACGCACCTTGATGCCGGAATGGGCCGGCAGCGGCAGCTCCCGGCGCACCTCGGCGGTCAGCGCGGCGTCCGGCTCGAGGACGATCTGTGCCGACGTCGGCCGGGTGTGTGCGAGATACCTGGCCAGCGTCATCCCCGCGCCGCCCACGTGGACCACCCGCAGCCGCTGCCCCGCCGGCGCCCAGGCGTCGAACAACTCGGTGATCCGCTCCATGTAGGGGAACTCGACCCGTGTCGGGTCGTCGGGGTCGACGAATGAGTGGTCGACTCCCCCGCCGTGCACGACGAAGGCGCCCGGGACGTGGCTGTCGGGCATCACGTGAAGGGTGTCCGGCGAGAACTCACTGTCATGTGCCACGCAGACAAGTGTCGCGCGAGTGGCAAGACCACCCGCGCGACACTGCCCTGCGATGCGCGGATCACACGATGTGCACGCCGTCGCCGGAATCGTCGACGTCGAAGGTCACCGTCTGGTCGTCCCCGACCGTGCCGTTGAGCATGGCCCTGGCGAGCGCGTCCTCCAGCGTGGTCTGGATCAGCCGGCGCAACGGGCGCGCACCGTAGACCGGGTCGAAGCCGGCGCGGGCGAGCCATTCGCGGGCGGCGGGCGTCGTCCCGACGTGGATGCGCCGCTCGGACAGCCGGCGGTTGAGCCGGTCGAGGCTGATCCCGACGATCTTGTCGAGATCCTCGCGCGACAGCGGATCGAACTGCACGATCTCGTCCAGCCGGTTGAGGAACTCCGGGCGGAAGGCCTGCCGCACGACCTCCATCACCCGTTCGTGCTTGGTCTTCGCATCGAGCGACTGGTCGGCCAGGAACTGGGATCCCAGATTGCTGGTCATGATGAGGATGACATTGCGGAAGTCCACCGTGCGGCCCTGGCCGTCGGTGAGCCGCCCGTCGTCGAGCACCTGCAACAGGATGTTGAAGACATCGGGATGGGCCTTCTCGATCTCGTCGAGCAGCACCACCGAGTAGGGACGACGGCGCACCGCCTCGGTGAGCTGGCCGCCCTCCTCGTAGCCGACATAGCCCGGAGGGGCGCCGACCAGGCGGGAGACGGTGTGCTTCTCCATGTACTCGCTCATGTCGATGCGGACCATCGCGGACTCGTCGTCGAACAGGAACTCGGCCAGGGCCTTCGCCAGCTCGGTCTTGCCGACTCCGGTGGGGCCGAGGAAGAGGAAGGAGCCGGTCGGACGGTTCGGGTCGGAGATGCCGGCGCGGGCGCGCCGCACCGCGTCGGAGACCGCCTTGACGGCGGCATGCTGGCCGATCAGCCGGCTGCCCAGCCGGTTCTCCATGTCGAGCAGCTTCTCGCTCTCGCCCTCCAGCATCCGGCCGACCGGGATTCCGGTCCAGGCGCTGACCACCTCGGCGATGTCGGAGCTGGTGACCTCCTCGGAGACCATCGACGAGTGGGCGTTGTCCTGCTCGGCGGCAGCGGCCTCGTCCATCTGCTTCTCCAGGCCGGGGATCTCGCCGTAGAGGATCTCGCTGGCCCTGGCCAGGTCGCCGTCGCGGGTGTACTTCTCGGCATCGGTGCGCAGCGCGTCGATCCGAGTCTTCAGCTCGCCGACCTTGTTGAGGCCCTCCTTCTCGGCCTTCCAGCGGGCCTCCAGGCCGCGCAGCTCCTCCTTGGCGTCGGCGAGTTCCTTGTTCAGCCGCTCCAGCCGTGCCTTCGAGGCGGGATCGTCCTCCTTCTCGATGGCGAACTGCTCCATCGTGAGCCGGTCCACCTGGCGGCGCAGCGTGTCGATCTCCTCGGGGCTCGAGTCGATCTCCATCCGCAGCCGGCTGGCCGCCTCGTCGATGAGGTCGATGGCCTTGTCGGGAAGCTGGCGGCCGGGGATGTAGCGGTTCGACAGCTGGGCCGCGGCCACCAACGCCGAGTCGGTGATCCGCACCTTGTGATGCGCCTCGTAGCGCTCGCGCAGGCCGCGCAGGATCGCGACGCTGTCCTCGACCGAGGGCTCGCCCACGAAGACCTGCTGGAAACGACGCTCCAGCGCCGGGTCCTTCTCGATGTGCTCGCGGAACTCGTCGAGGGTGGTGGCGCCGATGAGCCGCAGCTCGCCGCGGGCCAGCATCGGCTTGAGCATGTTGGAGGCATCCATCGAGCCCTCGGAGGCGCCGGCGCCGACGACGGTGTGCAGCTCGTCGATGAAGGTGATGACCTGCCCCTCGGCCTCCTTGATCTCGTTGAGGACGGCCTTGAGGCGTTCCTCGAACTCGCCACGGTACTTCGCGCCGGCCACCATGGAGGCCAGGTCGAGCGAGACGACCCGACGGCCCTTGAGGGAGTCGGGAACGTCGCCCTTGACGATGCGCTGCGCCAGCCCCTCGACGACGGCGGTCTTGCCGACGCCTGGTTCACCGATGAGCACCGGGTTGTTCTTGGTCCGCCGCGAGAGCACCTGCGCCACCCGGCGGATCTCGGCGTCACGCCCGATCACCGGGTCGAGCTTGCCGTCCCTGGCGCGCGCGGTGAGGTCGACGGAGTACTTGTCCAGCGCCGACTCGCCACCCTCGGCCTCGGGGCTGGTGATGCGCCGGTCGCCGCGGGAGTCGTTGAAGCTCTTCTCCAGCGTGTCAGCCGTGACGCCGGCCCTGGTGAGGATCGCCGAGGCGTCGCTCTTCACGTTCGCGAGCGCGATGAGCAGGTGCTCGGTGCTCACGAAGCGGTCGCCGAGCTGGCCGGCCCGCGTCTCCGCCTCGGCCAGCACCCGTGCGAAGGTGCCCGAGAGCTGGGGCTGGGTGACCGAGGAACCGGATGTGGAGGGCAGCGCGCTGAGGGCGCGCTGCGCTTCGGCGTCGATCGTGGCGGGATCGGCACCCACCGCAGTGAGCAGGGGGCCCACCGAGTTGTCGGGGACCATGAGCATGGCGTGCAGCAGGTGCGAGGGTTCGGCGGTCGGGTTGCCCGCAGTGAGGGCCAGCCGCACTGCGGCCGTCACTGCGTCCCGGCTCATCGTGGTGAGTTTTTCAGTGTCCATTGAGTCGTACTCCTGGTGGATCTAGGGATTGAGTCCACTTGACTCAACTTTAGACCGGGGCGTCCTATTCCGGCCGGACGGACCCAGAACCACAGCCTTCCGGACCGGCTCAGGCACCCGCCGCAGGCTGCTCGGATGCCGGCGTCCCCTCCGTCCTCGCGCGCCGGGCCACACCCTTGAGCACCGAGACGAGCACGGCGCTGACGATCGTCCCGACGACGATGGCCAGCACCCAGGCCCACAGCCTGTCGATGGCGAAGAAGACGAAGATGCCGCCGTGGGGGGCCTTCGAGGTGGCGCCCAGGCCCATCGAGATCGCGCCGGTGACCGCCCCGCCGGCCATCATCGAGGGGATGACGCGCAACGGGTCCGCCGCCGCGAAGGGGATGGCGCCCTCGCTGATGAAGGAGGCGCCGAGCAGCCAGGCCGCCGTGCCGTTCTCGCGCTCGGCAGCGGTGTAGAGCTTCGGGCGAAGCGCCGTCGACAGGGCGAGGGCGAGCGGCGGCACCATGCCTGCTGCCATGACCGCGGCCATCACCTTCAGCGAGCCGGTGTTGGCCACGTCGAGATTGGTCGTGGCGAACAGATAGGCCGCCTTGTTGACCGGGCCGCCGAGGTCGAAGCACATCATGAGGCCGAGGATCACGCCGAGCACGATCGCCGAGGCCCCGGTCATGCCGGACAGGCCGTTGTTCAGCCAGCTGGTCAGCGCCGCGAGCGGGCGCCCGAGCGCCACGTACATGAGCCCGCCGGTGACGGTCGAGCCGACCAGCGGGATGATGACCACCGGCATGAGACCGCGCAGCCAGCGGGGCGGATTGAGCGTCGTGAACCAGTAGGCCACCAGGCCGCCGAGGAGGCCACCGATGATGGCTCCGAAGAAGCCCGCGCCGGTGAG
>JBAQVA010000022.1:0-15877 GCA_049297835.1 Propionibacterium sp. | reverse complement strand
TCCGCGGCCTGCGCGGGCGGGGCCTCGGCGTCCCCATCGACCTGCGCCTCGGCGTCGGCCAGCAGCTCGGCGCAGGCCTTCGACTGGGTCTCGCCGTCGGGCGGGACGCAACCCGAGCTGTCCGGATACCAGGAGCTGAGCGTCCACGTCTCGCTGGCTGACCAGCGCGTCTACGTGATGAGCGGGTCCACGGTGATCTACACGATGATCTGCTCCAGCGGGACCGGGGACGCCACGCCCACCGGCAGCTTCCAGGTGCAGAACCGCGGCACCACCTTCTTCAACGGCTCGGAGGGCATGGGCGCCAACTACTGGGTCTCCTGGAAGAACTGGGGGGAGTACCTCTTCCACTCGGTGCCGATCGACGAGAACGGGAACTACATCGCCTCCGAGGCTCTCAAGCTCGGCCACAAGGCCTCCACCGGGTGCATCAGGCTCACCGTGGACGATGCCAAGTGGCTCTACGAGGAACTTCCGGAGAACACCACCGTCACCATCTCCTGAGTCCGGATCTCCTGAGTCCGGCCGCGGGCAGCGTCCGTCGCGGGCGGCGAACAGCCGCCGGCCCGCTGACGCCTACACTCGTGCCCCGTGACCAGCACCAACACCGTCTCGCGCGGCGCGCCCGTCGTCTACGCGGACACCGGATCCTCGATCTATCCCGTCATGCTCGCGATGCTGTGCGTCGTGATCGTGCTGTCCGGAATCGGCGCCTCGAAGGGCGTGGCCTTCGGCCCGGTGATCACCGACGCAGCCTTCTTCATCTTTCCGCTCAGCTACATCCTCGGCGACTCGATCACCGAGATCTACGGCGCCCGCGCCGCCCGGATCGCCATCACCATGGGTTTCATCGTGAACGCGGTGAGCGCCGGGGTCTACTGGCTGATCATCGCCCTGCCCGGCCTTTCCGGGGACTTCGCGGACGCCAAGCAGCAGGCGATCGTCACGGCTCTGGGCCCCGTCTGGCAGGTGGTGCTGGCCGGCATGGTGGGCTTCGCCGGCGGGCAGAGCGTGAACTCGCTCATCATGTGGGTCGGCAAGCGCCGCCACAAGGAGAAGGGCCTCTACGCGCGGCTGGCCAGCTCGACCGGTCTGGGCGAGCTCGTCGACACCGTGCTCTTCTGCACCATCGCGGCACCGGTCATCGGGCTGTCCGGATGGGGCCAGTGGGCGAACTACACGGTCGTCGGATATCTGTACAAGATCGCCGTGCAGTACGCCGTGATGCCGATCACCGCCTGGGCCATCCGCGCGATCAAGCGCCGGGAGCCGAGTTACCAGGCAGCGCTCCAGGTGATCGCCCGGCAGGGCGCGCCGGTCACCGCGACGCAGGCCTGAGCGCTGCGGTCGCGCCGGCCCGGCGGACGAGCCGCCGCACGGCGCGGGTGAAGGCATCCAGGCTCTCCGCGGGGGACACCCGGTCGACGATCCGGGCGTTGGCGGGACGCTGCCACAGATGGCGCAGATCGGCCACCGTGGTTCCCCGGGTGAGTTCGGAGTCGGTCTCCACGCCCACCCAGGCCGGTGTCGCGTGGCAGCCGAGCTCGCCGATGGCCAGTTGGGCGGCGAGCAGGTCGTGCACCTGGGCCAGGTAGCCGTATCCCCAGTCGGAGTGGAACTCGAAGTAGAAGCGCAGCGCGTCGGCGATCATGTCGACCAACGGCGAGCCGGTGTCGCTCGGCGGCCGGTCACGGGGCGTCGCGGCGGACAGCCCCGGTGCGCGGGCGCCGGCGGCCACCGCCAGGGAGTCCAGATCTGCCGGGCGCAGCACGACGGACTCCGTCACGGCCAGCGAGCAGACCAGCGGCAGCCGCTCGGCGGGCCGGCCCTCGAAGGCCCGGTAGACCTCGGCCGCGGCATGGGGATCACACCAGCTGTTCCACTCCGCGGTGGGGGTGGTGTTGCCGGGGTGGTTGAAGCTGCCGCCCATGATCACCACCTGGCCCACCAGCTCGGGCAGCCGTGGCTCGGCCCGCAGCGCCAGCGCCAGATCGGTGAGCGGCCCGGTCACCAGCAGCGTCGTCTCCCCGGGATGTGAGCGCAGCTCGGGCAGCCACAGGCCCTCGAGGAAGTCGTCGTCGCGCAGCGCCGCACCCGCCCGCGGCAGCACCGCGTGGCCCAGACCGTCCGCGCCGTGCGTCTCGGGCGTGGTCACCGCGGGAAGCACCAGTGGGGCCGGCGCGCCGAGGTGGACCGGCACGTCCTCGCGCCCGCACAATGCCAGCACCGCCGCTGAGTTGCGGGCCGCGGCCGGGGCCGTCGTGTTCCCGGTGCTCGCGCTCACCCCGACCAGCTCCAGCTGGGGGGCGGAGGCCAGCTGAACCAGCGCCAGCGCGTCGTCGATGCCGGTGTCGACGTCTGCAATGATCCTCATCCCGTCCCCTTCCGGACTGCTCGACCCTAACCGTGCGGGCCGCTGGCGGCGGGGTGGGGCAGTTCCGCCCCGGCTCGGGGCGATGTGGCTCTCACTTCCCCAACCGGGCGCGCTAACGTGAGAATCACTCGGCCGGACGCATTGCCAGCGTGGGGTCGACCCAGGTGACGCGACGGCCCGTCCGCAGCGTCGCCCGTCCAAGGTTCCAACGAAGGAGCAGCAATGGCAGAACCCTTTGCCCTGTCAACAACCAACTACGGGATGTACATCGGCGGCGAGTGGCGGCAGGCGTCCAACGGCGCCACCCTCGATGCCTTCGACCCGGCGCACGGCACCCCGCTGGCCTCGATCCCCGACGCCACCAGGAGCGACGTCGACGACGCGGTCAAGGCTGCCCGCGTCGCGTTCAGGAGCTGGTCGCAGACCACCGTCCAGGCCCGTTCCAAGGTCCTGCTCGACATCGCCGATCTCATCGAGAAGAACACCCAGTTCCTGGCAACGGTCGAGTCGCTGGACAATGGCAAGCCCATCCGCGAGACCAGTGCCGCCGACATTCCGCTGGCCGCCGACCACTTCCGCTACTTCGCCGGGTGCATGAGGGCCGACGAGGGCGCGGCGACGATGATCGACCCCAACACCCTCAACATCATCCTGCGCGAGCCGCTGGGCGTCATCGGCCAGATCGTGCCGTGGAACTTCCCCTTCCTGATGGCCGCCTGGAAGCTCGCGCCGGCCCTGGTGGCGGGCAACACCGTCGTCTTCAAGCCCTCCAGCTCCACCTCGCTGTCGGTCCTGGAGCTCGCCCGGCTGATCGACGAGGCCGGCCTGCTGCCCAAGGGCGTCCTCAACGTGGTCACCGGTTCGGGTGGCCGCGCCGGTGAGTACCTGCAGCAGGCGGACGTCGACAAGCTCGCCTTCACCGGCTCCACCGAGATCGGGCGCAAGATCGCCCTGGCCGCGGCCGAGAAGATCATTCCCGCCACCCTCGAGCTCGGCGGCAAGAGCGCCAATGTCTTCTTCGACGATGCCGATCCCGAGACCGCCGTCAACGGCGTCGCGATGGGCATCCTGTTCAACCAGGGGCAGGTCTGCTCCGCCGGCTCGCGCATCTTCATCCAGCAGTCGAAGCTGGACGACTTCATGGGCCGGCTCACCGACTCCTTCAAGAAGGTCCGGATCGGCGATCCGCTCGACCCGCAGACCCAGATGGGTGCGCAGATCAACCAGACCCAGCTGGACAAGATCCTCTCCTACGTCGAGATCGGCAAGGGCGAGGGCGCCGAGATCGCCACCGGCGGCTCCCGCGCCACCCAGGGCGAGCTGGCGAAGGGCGTCTACATGGAGCCCACCCTGCTGGTCGGCACCAACGACATGCGGGTCGCGCGCGAGGAGATCTTCGGGCCGGTCGGCGTCGTCATCCCCTTCAAGGACGAGGACGACGTCGTCGCAATGGCCAACGATTCCGACTACGGCCTGGGCGGCGGAGTCTTCAGCCGCAGCCTCGAGCGCGCCATCCGGGTGGCCACCCGGGTACGCACCGGTCGTGTCTGGGTCAACCAGTACAACTCCTTCCCGGCCGGCGCACCGTTCGGCGGCTACAAGGAGAGCGGCATCGGCCGCGAGACCCACAAGATGATCCTCGACGCCTACCAGCAGACGAAGAACATCCTGGTCAACCTCTCCGACAGCCCGGCCGGGCTGCCCTTCGACGACAAGTGATCGCTGCCGGTCACAGCGTCCGTTGACGGCTCGTGCGGGTCCGGGAGGGAGTCCTCCGGGCCCGCACGATGCCGTTGCGGGCACCGTTGTGGGCGGCCGGTACCTGACTGGCCCTCGAACGCCGGCACCGCCCACCCGTCCCGATTCGCTAGAATCTGACTGCAAGAGCCCGCTTGCACGGTGCATCACCCGATGCCCGCAACGGGCTTGATGTCTGTTCGGGCTCCTTTGTCCGGCCAGCCGAGCGGGGAGAATGACATGCCAGGCATCGTCGTTGTTGGCGCCCAATGGGGCGACGAGGGCAAGGGCAAGGTGACCGACCAGATCGGTGAGCGCGTCGACTACTGCGTTCGCTTCTCCGGCGGCAACAACGCCGGCCACACAGTGGTGGTGAACGGCGACAAGTTCGTGCTCCACCTGCTGCCCTCGGGCATCCTCAACCCGAACTGTACGACCGTCATCGGCAACGGCGTCGTGGTCGATCTCGACGTGCTCAGCGAGGAGCTCAACGCGCTGGACAGCCGCGGGGTGCACGTCGCCCGGCCGCTGATCTCGGCCAATGCGCACATCATCGCCCCTTATCACCGCACGCTCGACCGGGTCACCGAGCGCTTCGCCGGCAAGCGGAAGATCGGCACCACCGGGCGCGGCATCGGGCCGGCCTATTCCGACAAGGTCAACCGCATCGGCCTGCGCATCCAGGACCTGCTCGACCCCCAGCGGCTGCGCGAGAAGGTCGAGGCGAGCCTCGAGCAGAAGAACCAGATCCTGCTGAAGATCTACAACCACCGCCCCATCGACGCCGATGAGGTGGTCGACCAGCTGCTCGCCCACGCCGAGGAGTTCAAGCCCTTCATCATCGACACCGGGCGTCGGCTCAACGATGCCCTGGACGAGCACAAGGTGGTCCTCTTCGAGGGCGCCCAGGCGCACCATCTCGACGTCGACCACGGCACCTACCCCTATGTCACGAGCTCCAACCCCACCGCCGGCGGCGCCTGCACCGGCTCGGGCGTCGGGCCGACCCGCATCGACCGGGTGGTCGGCATCGCCAAGGCCTACACGACGAGGGTCGGGGAGGGCCCCTTCCCGACCGAGCTGCTCGACGCGGACGGCGAACGCCTGCGCGCCGACGGCGGGGAGTTCGGCGCCACCACGGGCCGGCCGCGTCGCTGCGGCTGGTTCGACACGCTCGTCGTGGAGCAGGCGGCGAAGATCAACGGATTCACCGACATCTTCCTCACCAAGCTCGACGTGCTGACCGGCTGGGACCACATCCCGGTGTGCACCGGCTACGAGGTGAACGGCCGACGCACCGACGTGTGGCCGATGACCGAGTCCGAGCTGGCGGTCGCCACGCCGCTCTTCGACCGGCTTCCCGGCTGGACCGAGGACATCTCCGGGGTGCGCAGCTTCTCGGAGCTGCCGAAGAACTGCCAGGCATATGTCCACTTCCTCGAGGAGCGGGTGCACTGCCGGATCAGCGGGATCGGGGTCGGCCCCGGTCGCGAGCAGACGGTCATGGTGCACGAGCTCGTCTGAGCCGGCGCCCGCCGTGCCGGATTCCCCGGATGGGATCATGGGCCCATGAGCATCCCTGCGGCCGGCGGCACGGCGGATCGTGCACCGGGCACGCTGTCCGCGGTGGTGGTCGACGACGAACAGGATCTCGCCGAGGTCGTCGCGGGATACCTGAGCCGCGAGGGTTTCAGGGTGCGCTGCGCGCCCGACGGCGTGCTGGCCGTCGAGATGATCCGTGAGTCGGTGCCGGACGTCGTCATCCTCGACCTCGGGCTGCCCGGCATGGACGGCGTCGAGGTGTGCCGGGTGCTGCGCACCTTCACCGACTGCTACGTGATCATGCTCACCGCCCGCTCCGAGGAGGTCGACAAGCTCATCGGGCTCTCGGTGGGCGCCGACGACTACCTGACCAAGCCGTTCAGCCCCCGCGAGCTCGTCGCCCGGGTGAGGACCGTGCTGCGCCGCCCGCGCACCGGCGCTCCCGTCGCGGGCGCCGGGCGCCGGCTGCGGGTCGGCGAACTCGAGATCGACCTGTCGAGCAGGGACGTGAGCCTGGCCGGGGACGAGTTGCAGCTGACACGCACCGAGTTCGACCTGCTTGCCCACCTGGCCGCAAGCCCCCGGCGGGTCTTCACCCGGGACCAGCTGATGGAGGCGGTGTGGGGCCCAGGCTGGGGCGGCGACAGCCAGCTCGTCGACGTGCACATCGGGCACCTGCGCAAGAAGCTCGGCGAGCGGGCAGCCGATGCGAGCTACATCCAGACGATCCGCGGCGTCGGCTACCGGATGGGTGAGGGCGGGTGAGCCGGGCACCGGGCCGCAGGAGCCGCTCGCTGGGAACCCGCTTCTTCGTCGCGCTGTCCGTGACCCTGCTCGCGGTCGCCGCGGCGATCTTCCTGGTGAGCGCCGTCGTCGGGCCGATGATCTTCCACGCGCACCTCGCCCGGGCCGATCTGAGCGACCCCGGCACCGTCGTCATGCATGCCGAGGAGGCCTTCCGCTTCGCGAGCACCGTCTCGCTCGGAGCCGGGATCGTCATCGCCGTCGCGGTCGCCCTGCTCGTCTTCCGCTATCTGACCGCCCGGATGAATGCCTCGTTGTCGCGCCTGGAGTCCGCGGCGACGAGCATCACCGAGGGGGACTACACGGTCCAGCTGCCCCGGCTCGACATCGGCTCGGAGTTCGAGACCCTCGGCGTCGCCTTCAACGACATGGCCCGGCGGCTGCGCACCACCGAGGAGACCAGACGCCGCCTGCTGGCCGATCTCGCCCACGAGCTGCGCACCCCGATCGCCACCATCCGGGCCCAGGTCGAGGGGATCGAGGACGGCGTGGTGGCGACCGGGAGCTCGCTGCCGGTGCTCAACGCCCAGGTCGACAGGCTGACCCGGCTGAGCGAGGACGTGGTGCTGCTCTCCCGGGCCGAGGAGCACGCCCTCCAGTTCGAGTTCGAGGTGGGCTCCGCCGGCGATCTGGTGGCCGAGACCGTGGAGGGCCTCGCGCTGCGCTACCGCGCCAAGGGGGTGGCCCTCCACCTGGACCGGCAGCCGGCTCCCGACGTGGTGGTCGACCGGGCGCGGCTCGGCCAGGTGGTCGCGAACCTGCTCACCAATGCGCTCAGTGCGACGGACCCGGGCGGCTCGGTGGACGTGGCCGTGACCAGCCCGGATGCCGGGCACGTGGTGATCGCGGTGCGCGACACCGGAATCGGCATCGCCCCCGAGCAGCTCACCCACGTCTTCGAGCGCTTCTACCGGGTGGACCAGGCGCGGGACCGCAATCACGGCGGCTTCGGGATCGGGCTGGCCATCGCCCGGGCGATCGTCGACGGCCACCGCGGACGGATCAGCGCCGCGAGCGAGGGCCCCGGCGCCGGGTCGACCTTCACGATCGTGCTGCCCGCCGCGAGCTGAGCGCTCGCCGTCCGCCCGGCCGCGCGGGGAGCAGGTCATCTTCATCGCTTCTTCATCTGCGCTCAATGGCGGCTCCGGTCGGGGCTCCTACGGTCAGGGCATCTGTGTGCACGGCACGTGCCCTGAACAGGAAGGAATCCCTACCATGACGACACTCCTGGACGCCGGGAAGCAGCCGAGTCCGTCGGCGCAGTGGGCAGGTGGTCCGCAGCGCATCGGGGTCACCCTCGTCGAGGCCCGGGCCTGCCACTTCTGCGAGGCGGCCCGCGAGGTGATCGACCGGGTCGCCGAGGACTGCCCGCTCGACCTCACCGTGGTCTCCTCGCGCTCCGAGCGTGGCGTGGCCCTGGTGCAGCGGCACCGGGCGAGCATGCTCCCCCTGGTGCTCGTCGAGGATCGCTTCGTCAGCAACGGCAGGCTCAGCGAGAAGCTGTTCCGCAAGCGCGTCGGTCAGGCGGCCGCCGCCCGGGCGGTCGCATAGATGGGTTCGCTGCTCACCACCGGCGGCATCATCGCCGCATTCCTGGCAGGCGGCGTCGCCCTGTTCGCGCCGTGCTGCATCGTCTTCCTGCTCCCGAGCTATCTCGCCGGGGCCGTCAAGAACAGGCGCTGGCGGCTGCTGCCGCTCACCTTCGTCTTCGCCGCCGGCCTGGCGGTGGTCATGGTGCCGATCACGATCGGCATGAGCCTCATCGCCGAGACCGTCGCCAGCTACCACGGGCTGCTCTACACACTCGGCGGGCTGCTCATGCTGGCGCTCGGGGTGCTCGCCTTCAGCGGGCGGATGTGGTCGCTGCCCTCCTTCATCTCCTCGCCCGACACGAGCCGGGGGGACAGCGCGAGCTTCTTCGCCCTGGGGGTCTTCTCCGGCATCGCGTCGAGCTGCTGCGCCCCGGTGCTGGCCGGGGTGATGACGCTGTCCGCGCTGTCCGGGTCCGCGATCGGCGGCGGGGTGCTCGGGCTCGCCTATGTCTTCGGGATGGCCTTCCCGCTGTTCGTGATGGCGCTCGTCTGGGACGCCGCCGGGCTGGCCGACCGGGCCTTCCTGCGTCCCCGCCCGGTGATCCTGCGGTGGGGCCGGCACACACTGCGCACCAGCGTGCTCAACATCGTCGTCGCGCTCGGTTTCGCCGTGATGGGAGTCCTGGTCCTCGCCCTGGCGGCGAGGGGCACCATGACCTCGGGTCCGGGCTTCGTCGGCGGTTTCGAGAGCTGGCTGGGCGCCCGCTTCGCGACCGTGCAGTCGTGGGTGGCACCGATTCCCGAGTGGTTGCAGGGCGCGGCCCTGCTGGCGCTCACCGCCGTCTTCGTCGTCGCGACGCTGTCCGGGCGGCGTGACCGGGGCGTGGCGGGCCCGCCCGGTGAGGCCGGCGAACCGGAGGAGACACCCGATGAGGACCACAGACCGTCCGTCCCGTATGCGGAGGAAGCATCGTCATGAGCCATTCACCACAGCCGAGCCGGACGGGCTCGCAACACGGATCCGCTGCGCGCGAGCATCTCGCGCAGCTCAGGCACGACCAGGCGCGCGAGCGCAGCCGTTCGCGGCGCAGGAAGCTGTTGTCGATCGGCGGTGGCGTGCTGCTCGTGGCGCTCGCCGTCACGCTCGTCGTGAGCACCGCGCTGGGTCGTTCCGCAGGCACGAAGGCGGCGGGCCCGGCGCAGAGCGGCTCGTCCCTGGTGGGGCAGGCGGCCCCGGACTTCGTCATGCCGGACACCGCCGGGCAGGAGATCTCGCTGGCCTCGTTCCGCGGCAAGCAGGCGGTGGTGCTCTACTTCAGCGAGGGTGCCGGGTGCGACGCCTGCCTGTCACAGATGAAGGCCATCGAGCAGAAACAGTCGGACTTCTCGGCAGCCGGCTTCGCCGTCCTGCCGATCGTCATGGACACCAGGGCCCAGATCGCGTCAGCGGCGTCCGGGTACGGCGTCACGACGCCCTTCCTCATCGACACGGGAACGGTGTCGAAGGCCTACGGAACCCTGGGCAAGGGCATGCATGCGGGAATGCCGGGGCACGGCTTCGTCGTTGTCGACAAGGCAGGGGTTGTGCGCTGGAGCGGTGAGTACCCCTCCATGTGGCTCGATCCCTCCGAGCTGCTCTCGACTGCGAAGGCCGCCGTCCACTAGGCGCGTCGCCCGGTGGGCGGGCCGGGCAGCAGGCCCGACCGTCCGAGGCGATGGTCCCGCCTGCCGGCCCGAGGAGCCCTGGACGAACCGAGTGGGAGGAGCAATCGTGGATCTCGCAGCAGTGGGCGTCGTCCTCGTGATGGTTGCGTTGACCGTCTTCATCGCATGGTTCTTCTTCGGCCCCAGGAAGGCCCACCGCGCCGAGCGCGAGGGCGGGGCGCAGGTCGCCAGGATCGTCGTGAAGGGCGGCTACACGCCCGACCTCATCGACGTCGAGGCCGGCACACCGGTGCGCCTGCTGTTCGACCGGCAGGAGACCGGCGAGTGCACCTCGCACGTCGTCTTCCCGGACTTCAGGATCGACACCCTGCTGCCCGCCCACGAGACGACGCCGGTCGAGTTCACGCCCACTGAGGCCGGCAGCTACCGCTTCGCCTGCGGGATGAACATGGTGACGGGCACCCTCGTGGTGCACGAGGCCACACCCGCCGGCCCGGCGGAGCAGCCGGTGCCATCCGCGCAGCCCCAGGCATCCCCGGGGCGCAGTGCCGCGGCGCTGCCCGGGTCCCCGGCACTGTCGGGCGAGGAGGGTGAGGTCGAGTCCGCCGAGCGCACGCGGGAGCTGCACGACCTGACCCGCCGGACCCTGCTCGCCGCCATTCTCACGGCCCCGGTGCTGTTCGCCACGATGGCCGCCGACATGCTCGGCGCGGGCTGGGTGCCTGCCCTGCTCACCGAGCGCTGGGTCCAGCTGGTGCTGGTGGCGCCCGTGATGGTCTACGCCGGGTGGCCGATCCACCGCACCGGCTGGCTGGCGCTGGCGCACCGTTCGGCGGAGATGAACTCACTGATCACGCTGGGAACGGTCGCCGCCTTCGGATACAGCCTGGCGGTGACCGTTGTCCCGGGATTCTTCCCCGCGGACTCGCAGCACGTCTACTTCGAGACCGTCGGTGTCGTCATCACGCTGATCCTGTTCGGCCGGCTCCTCGAGACGAGGGCGAAGGCCGGCACCGGGGAGGCGATCAGGGCGCTGGTGGGGCTGCGTCCCCGCACCGCACGCGTCGAGCGTGACGGCGTGCAGGCCGAGGTGCCCATCGACGAGGTGGTGGTCGGCGACATCGTGCAGGTGCGTCCCGGCGAGAAGCTGCCGGTCGACGGAAGGGTGATCGACGGCTCGTCGGCGGTCGACGAGTCGATGGTGACCGGCGAGCCGATCCCGGTGTCGAAGGCGGCCGAGGACACCGTCATCGGGGCGACCATCAACCAGAAGGGCGCCTTCCGGTACGTCGCCACCAAGGTCGGGGCGGACACCATGCTCGCCCAGATCATCCGGCTGGTCCGCGAGGCGCAGAGCTCCAAGGCCCCCGTCCAGCGTCTGGCCGACAGGGTGGCCGGCTATTTCGTGCCGGCCGTGATCGTCATCTCGATCTGGACCTTCGGTGTGTGGGCGCTGCTGGGGCCCTCGCCCAGGGTCGTGTTCGCGCTCGTCGCGGCCGTTTCGGTGCTCATCATCGCCTGCCCCTGCGCGTTGGGCATCGCCACGCCGATGTCGATCACGGTGGGCACCGGCAAGGGCGCCTCGAACGGTGTGCTCTTCCGCTCGGCCGAGTCCCTGGAGACGGCGCACAGGATTGACTCCGTCGTGCTCGACAAGACCGGGACGATCACCGAGGGGAGGCCGAGGGTGACCGACGTCGTCCCCCTCGGCAAGATCTCCGAGGCGGAGCTGGTGGCCACGGCCGCAGCCGTCGAGGCCTTCTCCGAGCACCCGCTCGCCGCGGCGATCGTCGCCGGCGCCGAGGACAGGCAGATCAGCGTTCCCGGCGCCGAGGGCTTCACCTCGGTCACCGGCCAGGGGGCCCGCGCGGTCGTCGACGGCCGGGAGGTGCTGGTCGGCAACGAGCGTCTCCTCAGCGGCGCGGGGGTGGCGGGCGAGCAGCTGCGTCCCTCGGTCGAGCGGCTGGCGCGTGACGGCAGGACGCCCGTGCTGGTCGCCGTGGGGGGAGCCCCGGCCGGCGTGATCGCCGTCGCGGACACCGTCAAGCCCGGCTCCGCCGCGGCGATCGCGGCCCTGCGTTCGCGCGGCATCGATGTCGTCATGATGACCGGGGACAACCGGCGGACGGCGGCGGCGATCGCCCGCCAGGTCGGCGTGCAACGTGTGATCGCCGAGGTGGCGCCCGAGCAGAAGGCCCGCGAGATCGCGCGTCTGCAGGGGGAGGGGAAGATCGTCGGGATGGTCGGCGACGGCGTCAACGACGCTCCGGCCCTCGCCCGGGCGGACGTGGGCTCGGCCATCGGCACCGGGACCGACGTGGCGATCGAGTCCTCGGACATCACGCTGATCTCCGGCGCGCTGTCCGGGCTTGTCACCGCCGTCGACCTGTCCCGCGCGACGATGCGCAACATCCACCAGAACCTGGTCTTCGCGTTCTTCTACAACGGCATCGGCATTCCGCTCGCCGCCGGCGTGCTCCACCCGGCATTCGGGGTGGTGCTCAGCCCGATGGTCGCGGCCGCGGCGATGGCGGCGTCGTCGCTGTCGGTGGTCGCGAACGCCAACAGACTGCGCGGCTTCCGGGCCCCGGTGATCGCCGGGGACGCAGCTGCCCCGGTGACAGAAGCTGTCGTCGAGGTCGGAGGGACCGACCCGGCGGACACCAAGGAAGGACATCCCATGTTCCACCACTCGAAGGCCGGCCACGGCGAATCGGCCCGCGTCACCGACCCCGTCTGCGGCATGAGCGTCGACCCGGAGAAGGCCGGCGCATCGACCGAGTACGAGGGCACCACCTACTACTTCTGCTCGACCCACTGCGCCGATGCGTTCAAGGCCAACCCGCAGAAGTACCTCGCGAAGCAGTGACCTACCAGCCACCGGCAGCGCGTCGGTAGACTTCAGCCGTGGCTGCCCCTGATTCGGATTCACTGACCGTTCTCGTCGTCGGTGGCGGAGGCCGTGAACACGCCCTGGCGCTGGCCATCGACGCAGACCCCACGGTGGCCGCGGTGCACGTGGCGCCCGGAAATCCGGGCACCGCACAGTTCGCCACGAACCACCCGCTCGACATCCTCGACGGCGAGGCGGTGGCCGCTCTCGCTGTCCGGATCGGCGCCGACCTGGTGGTCATCGGTCCCGAGGCCCCCCTGGTGGCGGGCGTCGCCGACCAGGTCCGTGCCGCGGGCATCGCCTGCTTCGGGCCGAGCCGTGAGGCAGCCCAGCTGGAGGGCAGCAAGGCCTTCGCGAAATCGGTGATGTCGGCTGCCGGGGTGCCCACTGCGCGCGCCCGGGTCTGCACCGACGTCGACCAGGCCGCGGCGGCGCTCGACGAGTTCGGTGCGCCCTATGTCGTCAAGGCCGACGGCCTGGCCGCCGGCAAGGGCGTCGTGGTGACCGAGGACCGAGCCGCGGCGCTCGCCCACGCACGCAGCTGCGGGCAGGTCGTCATCGAGGAATACCTGGACGGCCCCGAGCTCAGTCTCTTCGTCGTCACCGACGGCACGGCGGCCCGGCCGCTGCTCCCGGCGCAGGACTTCAAGCGCGTGGGGGAGGGCGACACGGGCCCCAACACCGGCGGGATGGGCTCCTACGCACCACTCCCGTGGCTGCCCGCCGGCACCGTCGAGACCGTCATGGACAAGGTCGTTCATACCACGCTGGCCCGGATGCGCGAGCTCGGCACGCCCTTCGCCGGGCTGCTCTACGTCGGCCTGGCCCTCACCGCGGCCGGGCCTCGCGTCGTGGAGTTCAATGCCCGCTTCGGCGATCCCGAGACCGAGGTGGTGCTGCCCCTGTTCGACGGAGGTCTGGCCCAGGTGCTGCTCGCCGCGGCCACCGGCCGCCTGGCGCAGGCCCCCGCCGCGGGGCTGCGTCCCGGCGCCTGCGTGGGAGTCGTGCTGGCCTCGCAGGGATATCCGGCGGCGCCCCGCACCGGCGGGCAGATCGTGCTCGCCCCCGAACCACCCGATGTGCACGTCATCCACGCCGGCACGGCGCTGGACCGGGACGGCCGGCTCGTCTCGGCCGGTGGCCGGGTGCTCGTGGTAGTCGCCCGGGGCGCTGACCTCGAGCAGGCCCGGGAACGCGCCTATGCCCACATCGACCAGATCGGCTTCGACACCGGCTTCTGCCGCCACGACATCGCAGCGCCCACCCGCCTGACGGCCATCGCCGCCCGACTGGGCTGAACCGTCCACCACCCGAGGAGACCACCAGATGCCCGTTCCCAATGTGCTCGCCACCCGTTACGCGAGCGACCAGATGAAGCACATCTGGTCGCCGGAGCACAAGATCGTGCAGGAACGGAAGCTGTGGATCGCCGTCCTGGAGGCGCAGCGCGATCTCGGCGTGGACTTCGGCGGGGACGATCCGGACCGGGTCATCGAGGACTACCGGCGGGTCATCGACGACATCGACCTGGAGTCCATCGCGGCACGCGAACGGATCACCCGCCACGACGTGAAGGCCCGCATCGAGGAGTTCAACGCGCTGGCCGGCCACGAGCACATCCACAAGGGCATGACCAGCCGCGATCTGACCGAGAACATCGAGCAGTTGCAGGTCCTGCACTCCCTGGAGCTGGTCCGTTCCCGCATCGTCACCACACTTGCCAGGCTCACCGAGCTCGCCGCCCGCTACGCCGCCCAGCCGATCGCCGGGCGCAGCCACAATGTGGCCGCCCAGGTCACCACGCTCGGCAAGCGCTTCGCCACCTGTGCCGACGAACTGCTCATCGCCCACGCCCGCGTCGACGAGCTCATCAGGCGCTACCCGGCCCGCGGCATCAAGGGGCCGATGGGCACCGCCCAGGACATGCTCGACCTGCTGGGCGGGGACCTGGCGAAGCTCGCCGACTTCGAGCAGCGCATCGCCAGGGGCCTGGGCTTCGCCCAGGTGCTGCGCTCCACCGGTCAGGTCTATCCCCGCAGCCTCGACTTCGACGCGCTGAGCGCGCTCGTCCAGACCGCGGCCGCTCCCTCGAATCTCGCCACCTCGATCCGGCTGATGGCCGGCAACGAGCTTGTCACCGAGGGTTTCAAGCCCGGCCAGGTGGGCAGCTCGGCGATGCCGCACAAGATGAACACCAGGAGCTGCGAGCGGATCAACGGCCTGTCCGTGGTGCTGCGCGGTCAGCTCTCGATGATCGGTGAGCTGGCCGGTGACCAGTGGAACGAGGGCGACGTCTCCTGCTCGGTGGTCCGCCGGGTCGCCCTGCCCGACGCCTTCTTCGCGATCGACGGGATCTTCGAGACCTTCCTCACGGTGCTCGCCGACTTCGGCGCCTTCCCGGCGATGATCCAGGCCGAGCTGGACCACTACCTGCCCTTCCTCACCACCACGAAGATCCTGATGGCCGCAGTGCGCAAGGGCGTCGGCCGGGAGGACGCCCACGAGGCGATCAAGGAGAACGCGGTGTCCGTCGCGCTGGAGCTGCGCGAGACCGGCGCCACCGTGAATCCGCTCTTCGACCGGCTGGCCGCGGACGAGCGGCTCCGGCTGTCCCGCGACGAGCTCGCCGAGCTGGTGAGCACGCCGATCGAGTTGACCGGCGCCGCCCGCCACCAGGTCCAGGCGGTCATCGATGCGGTGACGCCGCTCGTCGAGGCGGATCCGGATGCCGCCGCCTACCGCCCGGGTGCGCTGCTCTGAGCGCTGGTTTCCGGCGGTCGCCCCGCAGCTGAGCCGCCACTAGTTCAGGTTGAGCCCGAAGGTCCTCGTGAGCAGCGCCTCCTTGTAGTGCGACTCGGCGGCGTCCACCTCGGCCTGCGGGGTCTGGGGACCGAAAACCCTCAGCAGGCTGAACCTGTAGCGGCTCGGCTGCTTCGGATCGAGGTCCACGAGTTGCTTCATGGCGACATTTCCGCCGTGGCCGTCGTGGGCATAGCTGGTCCAGCGGCCGAGGATCCTCTCCCCGCCGTCCGCCTTGCCCACGTAGAGCCGTCCGTCCTTGCTGTCGGCAATGAGATAGATGCCCTGAACGGCGCTGAGCGCCGTCTGCCAGCGGATCCAGCGGGAGTCGGTGACCATCTCCTTGAGCTGACCGTAGGTGAGTAGCACATTGTCGTAGCCCGGGAATTCGACAATCTGCGGGTCGGCGATTTCGATGACCGGGAAGTGCGTTGCCCCGGGGCCCGCTTTGGCCCAGTTCACGGTGTCCGGCGACCACTCGATGAGCAGTCTGCCCTGCAGCGAGCCGATCAGCTGGGCCGGGTGCAGGTC
>JBAQVA010000021.1:0-5041 GCA_049297835.1 Propionibacterium sp. | reverse complement strand
GCCTCAGCCCGAGCTCGTCGTCGAGGCCGGCGCCGGCCATCAGCTCCGGCCCGAAGACGCGTACCGCCGAACGCAGGAAGTGCGCCACGCCGTCGGGGTGGTGGCAGGCGCCGCGTCCCTCGACCCGTTCGATGCCGTGCACGAGGCTCGTTTCGGTCCGGCGGTCCGGGCGCATCCGGAACTGCGACCACAGGGTCTCCAGGGCCGGCAGCCCGAACATGCACGGCCCGCACTGGCCGGCGGACTCGCTCGCGCCGAATGCCAGCAGCTGCGAGACGGTGTCGAGCGGATCCTGGGCCGGGTCCCAGACGGTGAGGATGCCGGGGCCGGTCGAGGCGCCGAAGCGCGCCAGCGACGAGCTCTGCCAGCTCGCGCCGAGCGCCTCGCCGATCCCGACGACGACACCGCCCAGCCCCCCGATCCCGAGATACCGGGCCGCCGGATCCGGCCCGCCCGCCGCCTCGAGCAGTTCCGTCAGCGGGGTCCCGGCGGCCGTCTCCACGACGGTCGGCCTGCGAACACTGCCGCTGACGGAGACCAGCCGGGGGCCGGGCTCGGCCGCGGTGCCCTGGGCCCTGAACCAGTCGGCGCCCCGACGGGCGATCTGGGCGGCCCGCCAGACGGTCTCGGCGTTGAGGACGAGGGTGGGATGCACCCGCCGGCCGCGCCCGTCGCGGAAGCCCTCGGCGGTGTGTCCGGTCTTGGCGATCGGCCGGGCCGTCCACCCGTGCGCCAGGGAGACGAGTGCGGACTCCTCGGAGGAGACATAGCGGTCGGGCACCTCCAGGACCGGGAGGCCTTCCCGGGCCAGGATCCGGGCGGTGACCGAGTCGCGGTGCGCCGCGAACAGGGGCGCCGGTGAGCCGGCGGGACGCAGCAGCTCGGTGCCCTCGACCAGTTCCGGCAGCCTGGTGGCGACCACCCAGGCGTCCTTGGCGGCGCCGATCTCCCCGTCGCAGGCGTTCACGATGAGCTGGGCGCGGTTGAGGCCGGCGGCGCGCAGCTTCGTCGCGGTGGGGAAGGCCGCCCCGCCCCGACCGGTGAGACCGGCGGACTCGATGAGGTTGATGATGTCGGTCATGACCACTCCTGGCTGGCGATGAGTACCCGGCGTGACCGGTCGGCGTGCGAGGTGACCAGGCGCCAGACGACGAATGCCGCGACCACGAGGGAGGACGCGATGCTCAGGGCGCGCAGCAGGGGCTGGTTCGAGGTGCCCAGGGCGATGCCGTGCACCACCGCGAAGGCCCACAGCGCGTAGTTCGCCCAGTGGATCGCACGCCAGGCGCGTTCCGGGATGCGATGGCGCAGATAGCTCGTCACGAGAATGACGACGAGCAGGTCCACCGCGACCGTGCCGAGGCCCACCAGCAGCGTCTCGTAGCGGGAGGCGAAGGGAACGAGCACGGCGAGCCAGCCGATCGTCACGTAGCCGTCCACGATCGCGGTCACGATGTGCACGGCGAGGAAGACGAGGGTGCCCACTGGCAGCCACCGGTGCAGGCCCATCACCACGGTGGCGGTGCGTCCCTGCGGCCGGCGGCGCCCCGCAGTGACGATGCCCAGGCAGACCACGGCGGTGAACAGGGCCAGCGTGACGACCCCGCTGGCCCGGGAGATTTACCACAAGGACGAGCCGCTCAGCATGCCGCCACCTCCCTCGCTGCCGCGGCCGTCGACACCGGTTGCGCGCCGTCCGGCTCGGCCGCCGGCCAGGCACCGACCAGCACAGCCGTGCCGTCCGCGCGTTCGAGCCGTGCGGCGACACCGCGTTCGGCGAGCCAGGCAGGGGCCTGCTCGCCGAGGATGATGGCCGATGTCGAGGCGGTGTTGGCCTCGAGCGCGTCGTGGGCGATGCAACTCGCCTGCGACCACACGTCCGGGGCCGGCAGCCCGGTGCGCGGATCGATGATGTGGTGCACGGGCCCCGAGTCGGTGGCCCAGCGGCGCAGCCGGGTGGACGAGGTGGCGATCGCCTGGTCGCCGAGCGCGACGACCTGCCGGATACCGCCGTCGGCGGCTTCGATGCCGACCTGCCAGCCGCCTTCGGGCGCCGGCCCGGCAGTGGCGATGTCTCCGCCGAGATTGACGAGGAAGCCGCCGGGCAGCTCACGGGTGAGCAGGGCGGCGATCGTGTCGGCTGCGTGTGCCTTGGAGACCGAGCCGAAGTCCAGAAGCGTTCCCGCGGGAACGCTGACCCGGCCCTCCGGGGAGCAGACGACCCGTCGCCAGCCCGGTACTGACGTGGGGCGTGGCGCCGGGTGCCCGTCCCTGGCCCGGACGTCGTCGATGTCGGCGTCGTAGCCCGCGGACACCAGGGCCGCGCCGACGGTGGGGTCGACGAGTCCGCCGCTGAGCCGGGCTGCTCGCCCGGCCGCCCGGAGGTGTTCGACGAACAGCCCGTTGACCAGGGATGATGCGTCCCCGGTGGAGGCCGCGCGATTGAGCAGGCTCAGCTGGGAGTCAGGCCGGAAACGGGAGAGCGTGGCGTCCAGGGCCGCCAGCTGGCCCAGGGCGACGGCCAGCGCGCGCGGCAGGGCCGAGGGGGTGGTCGCAAGGATCTCGTGGTGCATGCCGAGGGCCTGGAAGCCGGCCGGTGTCGGGCTTGGCGGGGCCTTGGGGGTCGTCATGGGGGAGCTCCTTCTGCGGGGGTGAGGGGCTGCGTCAGGAACCACTCGTGGTGGTCTGCGCCTGCTGGGTGGACGACGAGGCTGCGCTCGTCGCGGTGAAACTGCTGGAGCTCTCGGAGTCGGAGCTCTCGGAGGCCGCCGACGAGGCGCTGGCCGTGCTGGCGGACGTCGCGGTGCTCGCGGATGCCTGCCGTGTCGCATGGCTCGTGGTGGCGCTCGACGACTGGGCGAGGAGTGCGGTCAGGGCGCCGGTGGCGATCACTGCGGCACTGATGATTCCTGCGAGAGTGCGCCGGGCGGCGCGCACTGCGGGTGGGGTAGCCATGTCGACCGCCTTCCGTGGTGAGTGGAATGAGTCCAGAGTCCGCGGGCTGGCTGTGGGTCTGCTGTGCGTGGGCAGAAGAGAGTCTTTGAATCGTCAACTTAACTCGGATCGGATGTGCCCGGTCACTCCGGGGCTGCCTGCACCCGCTGCTGGTAAGGCATCCTGGGCGACTGCGGGAGCGGCCCTCGCCCCGGGTGTCCGGCTGGTTTCAACGCGGTTCGGGCCCAGGCCGCCCGGCAGTCCTCGTGAGCCCCGGGGAGCTGTCGGGAGTGGTGTCCGAGGGCGGCGCTGTCGCACCCCGGCTGCGTCCGCCCATCAGCCTCTTGAGCACCACGAAGCGGAACAGCGTGGCGGTGCACTGGGCGACGAACAGCACGCCGATCTCGACCGGGCGCCCGGCGCCCGGCAACAGATTCCGGAGCAGCCACAGCGAGCCGCTCGTGATGCCGAGCGCGAAGCCGAAGGTGATCAGCCCACCGATGTGGTCCTTGACGAGGCCCCGGCGCTCGGTGACGCCGAAGGTGAGCCGGCGGTTCGCCGCGGTGTTGGCCACTGCCGTCACGACATTGGCGATGAGATTCGAGGCCTGCGGCCCCAGCCATCCCCGGAGTGCCGCATAGATGAGGTAGAAGGCCAGCGTGCTCACCACCCCGATGAGCGCGAAGCGCCACAGCTGGGACCACAACGACGCGATCCGCGAGCGCAACGTCCGGGTGCTGGCCTCCGGCGTGGCGGAGCGTGCCGGACGCTCGGCGACCGGCACGAGCACGTGGGAGGCGTTCATGGTGCCCAGGTTGTGCGGACGGGCTGTGCCGCCGGTCAACGCCGGCTGTCCTGCCGGTGTGAGCCCCGGCGCGCCGACAGCCCCCAGCTCCCGTGCAGTCCCCGGTTGTGGACGCCGCATTTGTGCCGGACACAGCCTGCGGCAAGACTCGGATCCCGTGGAAGACAACGCGGCAGGCGCCCCGCCCGGACGAGGCGATCATCCGGCGGCAGCCGCTCGCGTCGTCCGTCCCGGAGCCAGGGTCGATCCCGGAGGCTCCTCGTCGGCTCCGGGCGGCGGGCATCCCGGCGCTGCGGCCCACCCGGGTCATCCGGGGCATCCGGGCGCCCCTGGCCACCCCCACGGTGGTCCGTCAGGCCCGGCTCCCCGGCTCACCACGAGCCTCGGGCGGCGGCGGGTGGCCGTCTCAGCAGGTCTCGAGCTGTTCGGCTCGGTGGCGGCTGCGATCTTCTTCGTCGCGCTCGCGCGGCTGGTCGTCGACGCGCCGGGGCCGGGCACCCTCCTGCTGGCCGTGGCGGCCGGCGCGGGACAACTCGTGGCGAGCGTCCTCGTGCAGTGGATCTGCCGCACCAGCGCCGTCAGGGAGGAACAGCCACTGCGCGAACGACTGCTGGAGCACTGGTGGGCGAACGCCTCCAGCGCATCCGGCGGCGAAGGATCCGGTGTGCGGATCGCGCTGTTCACCGATTCCGTGGAGCGTTTCACCCAGTTCCGGCAGGGCTTCGTCGGCCGTCAGTTCGCCTCCGGGATCGCACCGCTGTGCGTGCTCGCCGTGCTCGCCGTCAGCGTCGATCCGGTCATCGCGGTGATCCTCGCGGCCGCCGTGCCGCTCGTCCCCTGGGTGATCGCGCGCGTCGGGGCCCTCTCGCGCACGGCCGCCCGGCGCTCGCGTGAGCTGCGCGGCCGGCTGGCAAACCAGTACCTGGAGTCGATCCAGGGTCTGGAGACCCTCACCGTGCACAATGCCGCGGGACGCGTCGCCGGGGAGCTCGCCGAGGCGGGCGAGCGCAGCCGCCGTGCCACGATGGCGGTGCTGGCGCGCAACCAGCTCGTGTTGTTCGTCTCGGACGCCGTCTTCTCGCTGGCGATGGTGACCCTCTCGGCCGCGCTCGCCGCCTGGCGGCTGGGCTCGGGTGCGATCACCCCCGCCGGGGCCATCGCGGTGGTGCTGTGCTCGGTGCTCCTGCTGGCACCGCTGGACATGGTCGCCAGCTCCTTCTACGTGGGCATGGCCGGCCGCGCGGCGCAGCGGGGTCTCCAACGATTCCTCACCCCACAAGCCCATTCGCACCCCACCGAGGG
>JBAQVA010000020.1:0-2627 GCA_049297835.1 Propionibacterium sp. | reverse complement strand
GCCCGTCATCCCCGTGGAAGTACTCGTAGAAGCAGATGAGATCGCGCCAGTGCTCGTCGCGCCACATCGGGTGACCGCCGTTCACGGGCCGGTCGCCGTTCTCGTCCGGCAGGAAGATACCCACCATCCGCCGCTCGATCTCGTCCGCCACCTCGTCGAGGGTCATCTCATGGCCCGACCCGGTCGGGCAGTCGATCGTGAAGTCGTCACGGTAGAAGTAGTACAGCGTCCGCAGGGCGTGCACGATCATCGCGTTGGCGGGGAACCACAGCGGCCCGCGCCAGTTCGAGTTGCCCCCGAACATCGGTGAGGTGGAGTCGCCCGGCACGTAGCTGACCGTGTAGGGCGTCGACCCGACGAAGAAGGTGTACGGGTGCTCGGCATGGAAGCGGGACAGCGAGCGGATCCCGTGGGGCGAGAGGAACTCGGACTCGTCGAGCATCCGCGCCAGCACCCGGCGCAGGTCGTCGGGCCGGACCAACGCCAGCAGCTCATCGCCGGCCGCCCCGGTGGTGCGGATGTACTCGGCCGTGGGCAGGAAGTCCCGGAACCGGTCGGTGAAGGAGCCCATCGCCTCGCGCAGCTCCGGCATGGCGTCCAGCGAGGCACGACCGATCACACTGGACGCGTTGAGGCTGAGCAGCCCGACCAGCGAGCGCACCCGCAGCGGGATGCGCTGCCCGTCCGGGAGCTTCAGTGCGTCGTAGAAGAAGCCGTCCTGCCGGTCCCACAGGACGACGTCGTCGGCGTCCCTGCCGTGGGACTGGGTGGCGATGAGCATGAAGTGTTCGTAGAAGCGCTCGACCATCGGCTCGTACGCCGGGTCGTGACCCGCCAGCTCGAGCGCGATGCGCATCATGGTCATCGCATAGGCGGCCATCCATGCGGTGGCATCGGCCTGCTCGAGGTGCCCGCCGGTCGGCAGCGCCGAGGAACGGTCGAAGACCCCGATGTTGTCCAGGCCGAGGAAGCCGCCTTCGAAGAGATTGCGCCCGCTCGGGTCCGTGCGGTTCACCCACCAGGTGAAGTTCTGCAGCAGCTGGTTGAAGACGCGCTGCAGGAAGTCCACGTCGGCCACCCCGGTGATCGACTTCTCGAGCTCGTAGACGACCAGGGAGGCCCATGCGTGCACCGGCGGGTTGACGTCGTCGAAGTCCCATTCGTAGGCCGGGATCTGGCCATTGGGATGGATGAACCTACTCGTCAGCAGCATTTCCAGCTGCTCCTTGGCGAGTGTGAAGTCCACCTCCGCCAGCGGGATGGCGTGGAAGGCGAGGTCCCAGGCGGCGAACCACGGGTACTCCCAGGGGTCGGGCATCGAGATGACCTCGGAGGAGAGCATGTGGGCCCAGTGGCCGTTGCGCCCGTCGATGTCGTGGAAGGGCTGCTGCCCCCGCCTGTGGATCCACTGGGCCACCGGGTATCCGAAGTACTGCATCCCCCACTGCATGCCGGCCAGCGCCTGGCGCACGATCCGGGCGTGCTCGGGGCCCAGCCCCGCGGTCCTCGGCGCGTAGAAGAGGTCAGCCTCCTCGCGGCGGCGGGCCACGAGCTCCGGGATCGACCCGAGCGGATCGGCAGGCTCGGTGTCATTCCTGGTCAGCCGCAGGCTGACCTGCGCCGAGCCACCGGCAGGAATGCTCAGCCGGTGCCAGGCGGCGAACTTGGTGCCGCTGTGCGCGGGGTTCACGCTCGGGGCCCCCGAGATGACGTGGTCGTTGATCCCGTCCTTGGGCCAGTGGGTGACATTCGGCTGGTCGAACAGTCGCTCGCTGTTGGTCTCGTTGTCGCAGAACAGCGGCTCGGCCCCGTGCTCGAAACGCAGGGTCCACTCGCCGAGTTCGGGATGGTGCACCGACACCTGTGGCAGCTCGGCATCCGTGGCGAGCGCCAGCGACGGGCGGGCGGCGGTCGAGTCGTCGAACCAGGTGTTGCGGAACCACAGGGTGGGCAGCAGGTGCAGCTCCGCCTCCTGGGGGCCCCGGTTGTGGGCCGTGACGACCATCGCGATGTCGGTGGGGCTCTGCTTCGCGTACTCCACGACGACGTCGAAGTAGCGGGACTCGTCGAAGATGCCGGTGTCCAGCAGCTCGAACTCGGGCTGCTGCCGATCGCGCCCGCGGTTCTCGTTCACCAGCCGGGTGTAGGGAAAGGCCGCCTGCGGATACTTGTAGAGCACCTTGAGGTAGGACGAGCTGGGCGTCGCGTCCAGGTAGAACCAGTACTCCTTGGCGTCCTCGCCGTGGTTGCCCTCGTCGTTCACCAGGCCGAACATCCGCTCCTTGAGGATCGGGTCGTGCCCGTTCCACAGGCTCAGCGCGAGGCACATCCGGGCCTGCTCGTCGCTGAATCCGGCGATGCCGTCCTCGCCGTAGTGATAGGCGCGCGAGCGGGCCTGGTCATGTGGGAAGGATGCCCAGGAGTTGCCGTCGTGGGCGGTGTCCTCGCGGACCGTGCCCCACTGCCGTTCGGACAGATAGGGGCCGAAGGCGCGCCAGCTCGCGCGGTCCGGGCCGTCGCGCCGCGTGCTCTCCGGATCCGTGGGGCCGGTCGGGGTCTGCGATTCGGTCACGATGCACCTCTCATGGTTGCTCGGGCGCGCCAGGCGACGCCGAGTGCAGGCTATG
>JBAQVA010000019.1:0-4403 GCA_049297835.1 Propionibacterium sp. | reverse complement strand
ACCAGGCACGTCGCGAGATGGCCGCCCTCCAGCAGAGCGTCGAGGGCATCGATGCCACCAGGCTCGCGCTGCTCTTCGCCGACCAGCTGGGCAACGGCCTGCTCGACCGGCTGCCCCTGTTGCGGATAGTCGGGGACGTCCTGCTCGGCCGTGACACCGATCCCCGCCCCGAGCTGGCAGCCGCTGCTCTCCCCGCCCGGAAAGGCGCCGGCGTCCAGTGACACCTGCCGTTCGCGCCACCCATGTCGTCCGTGAGCAACGCGAGTTCCGAAGAGAGTCCCGAGAAGAAGGGGAAGAATGACCCAGTTGACGCAGACTCCACTCGATGGGCGCAGAAAGCTCGTCTCCGATCGATTGCGACAGGTGATGGTCGAGCTCGAGAAGGCGCCGTCGGGCCTGGAGTGGGACGAGCTGTGGAAACGTGTCGTCGCTGCAAGTCTGCCCGCCGACGACGACAGGACGCTGACCCGATCGGACACGGAAAGCGGCGAGGCCGATCTGCGGTCCCGCATGGAACGCCTCGACGGCTCCGGCTGGGTGCTCACCGGAGCCGCCGGCACCTTCCGGATCACTTCGGCAGGCCGTCAAGCGCTGCGGGAGTGTCCGTCGCCGGACAGCCTGCAGGCCGCAGCGGACGAGAGCCACCTACGGTGGGAGCAGTTGCGCAAGGCAGTCATGAAAGATCCCTCGCAGGCCATCAATGCCAGCGCAGGAGACCTCAGACCGACCCGACCGGGCGAGGGCGCCATGCTGGTCACGGCCCGCTCCATGGTGACCGAGGGGCTCAGACGAGGCGGGTCGGTGTTCTCTCCCGGACGCCCCATCTGGGGAGCGGAAACCGTGGCGGCCCTGCGTGAGGCCTTGGTGGTGGAACCAGACCGGGGCTCCGGCTCCATGATGGGCCTGCTCGCACATGCCGGCGATGACGGTATCCAGCTCGCCGCCGAGATGCTCAGCCTTCTGCTGCTTCCCGCCGACGACTGGAAACCGGATTCGAAGCGCACCCGCATCAACGAGGTGCTGGCACTCATGACGAGGCCGGTGGCTCTGCCGCCGGAGATCTCCGCGGCCATGGACCACCACGTGCTGGGCGGTGGCCTCACCCTCAAGACCCATCTGCAGAAGTCCCTCGTGACCGTCGTGGAGACCCTCTCGGCATGGTGGAACCTGGAACACGCACGCCGGGACAGGGCCTGGCAGGATCCCTGGGCCTGGCACGAGTTCGTCGAGCAGTTGCCCTCAGACACGATTCCCTCGGCCCGCTCCGAGCTGTGCTATCTCGTTCACCCCGAAGCATTCACGAAGGTCCTGTGGCGCGAGGACCGGAAGAACATCGTCAAGGCATTCTCCGGAAAGCTGGACTCCCCCAGCGGAGATCTCGACCGCGATGTGTACGACATCACGATGGTGCTGCAGAAACCGGTGGGCCCTGGAAAGGTCGACTACTACCGCGAGCCCTGGCTGTCCCAATGGAAAGCGGCGCCCTCGCCCGGGCAACGAGCCTGGCTGGTGCGCCCTCCCCAGGACAGCACAAGTCTGGTGTCGCAATGGCACGACGACGAGTGCGTGTCGGTGCGTGCCACGCATCTCCCCGAACTCGCTCCCGGAAGCGATGCCGCGGCCATCAGGGCAGCGGTGAATTCCGGATACCAACACGTCGACTACGCCCAGAGACAAGCGCTGTCCACCGAATACTTCGACTTCCTCTCGCGTATGAAGGTCGACGACATCGTTGCGACGATCGCCGGCGACGAGCTCCACGTGGGCCAGATCAGTGGCGACGCGGAATACCGGACGCAGGATGGCACGACCCTCGTGCGACCCGTGGCGTGGGGTCCGCAGCGCTCCAGGAGGGAGCTCGACCCCTCCATCACGGCACTCCTGGCCCAGCAGGGCACCGTCGTCGACCTCACCGCTGCCCTTGCCCCGCTGGCTGCTCTGCTTCCGGCCGCGGAGCCTGAGCCCCGACCGGTGCCCCGACCCGACCCGGTGCCTCGGCTTCCCGCCATGAACCAGTCGTTGGCGGACTCGCTGTACATGCAGGAAGACCAACTCCAGGAGATCGTCGACCTGCTCCAAGCGCGCCAGCAGATCGTCCTGTATGGGCCTCCGGGCACGGGCAAGACCTTCCTGGCGAAGACACTCGCTGCCCATCTGGTGGGCGAGGATCCCAGCAGGGCGCAACTCGTGCAATTCCATCCCTCATACTCATACGAAGACTTCTTCGAGGGTTTCCGGCCGTCCGAGACGACGTCGGGACAGGCGACATTCACGGTGCAACCCGGGCCACTGCGCGAAATCGCCTCCGAGGCCTCGCAGGAGGACAATCGTGGCGAGCCATTCGTCCTCGTCATTGACGAGATGAACCGCGCGAACCTGGCCAAGGTCTTCGGGGAACTGTATTTCCTGCTGGAATACCGCGACGAGTCGATGCGCCTGCAATATCACCCGACAGAGGCCTTCAGACTTCCCAGGAATCTGTTCATCATCGCAACCATGAACACCGCCGATCGCTCGATTGCCCTGGTCGATTCAGCGCTTCGCCGCCGGTTCGCCTTCGTCGAACTGCATCCGGACACGGAACCCGTGCGCGACGTGCTGCCGCGTTTTCTCGAGGCGAATGGATGTCACGACGACAGGGCACAACTGCTCCGGGCACTGAACACGGCGATCGAGGATCACGATCGGGACCTGCGAGTGGGGCCGTCCTACCTGATGAAGCCGGAGGCCGCGGACGAGCGGGGGCTGGAGCGAATCTGGAAGTACGACATCCTCCCGTTGCTGGAGGAGCACTACTACGGTCAGCTGACCCGCGACGAAGTCCACCAGCGCTTCGGGCTCCCGGCCCTGCGGGCGACCATCTCCTCGGCCGCGAAGTGAGCTCGACCCTCCACCTCGCCCCCGGCGGTGCCCCGACGGCGGGCCCGCCCACGCAGACTTCCGTGGTGCTCGACGAACTCGACCAGCACGGACGGGTGGTTCGCCTCGACCAGGCGGCCGCCTCCGCCCTCGCGGACACCGGGCTCGTGGAAGTCCAGCCGCGCGGAGGCGACGAGTGGCTGCTCCTGCCGTGCGGACGGGTGGGCGCAGTGTGCTCCTCGGACCTGCAGGTGCAGGTCAACCCCAAGGAGTCGGTGGGCGTCTCCAAGCTGATCTTTCTGCTCGGGTACGCGGCAGACCCCGGCTTCCGCCCCGAGGAGGTGTGCGGTGGGGATGAACCCGAGCTGTGGGCAGCCCTCGCCGAATCGCTGGCCAGGCTCGCCGAACGGGCGCTCGCGCGCGGTGTGCCGCATGGTTACCGCACCGTGGACGAGTCGCTGCGCACCGTCCGTGGACGGATCAGGATGGGTGACCAGATCTCCCGGCGTCCGGGCCTGATGATTCCTCTCGAGGTGAGTCACGACGAGTTCACCCCAGACATCGCCGAGAACCGCATTCTGCGGTCGGCATTGCGACGGATGCTCGGCGTTCCTCGGATTGGAGTCGACATGAGAGCGCGGCTCGCGCACCTCGATGCCCGGCTGCCAGGTGTGACGCCGCTCCGCCCGCGCGAACTGCCTCCGCGATGGTTCCCCAGCCGGCTCAACGAGCGCTGCCAGCCCGCACTCCGACTCGCAGAGGTCATCCTTCGCAACGTCTCCGCACAGGCCGGTCCCGGCGGCGTGCCCGTCGCAGCCTTCGTCGTGTCGATGTGGAAGGTCTTCGAAGACTTCGTCACAACCGCCCTGGCAGAAGCACTTCGGCATTTTCCCGGCACCACCCACGCCCAGTACCCGAGCTCCTTGGACGAGCCCCGGCCAGGCAGGACGAAAGGCGACATTCCGATGCGAGTCGACGTCGCGCACGTGCTCGGTGGACGCCCCGTCCTCGTCTTCGACGCCAAGTACAAGGCCGCCGGCTCCGGAAACTACCCAAACGCCGACCAGTACCAGATGCTCGCCTACTGCACCGCGCTCCGTCTGAATCGGGCATGGCTCATCTATGCCCAGGGCGATTCCGCGCCGGTCGAGAGACAGGTCAGGAATTCCCCGGTGCGAATCGTCGAGTATCCACTTGACCTCGGCAACAGCCCTCTGCAGATCCTCAGTCAGATCGACACCCTCGCGCGCACCGCCTGGCACCACTCATGCGACGACTGCCAGTGAGGTGCGCATGTCGCTGGCCGTCATGATGTCCCCAGTCGGCGCACAGATGGCCACTCACACCGACCGGCCGCATCTCACCGGGTCATTCCTCCAGGGAGGCCAGGTAGTGCTCCGCCGCGTCGTGCACGCGTTCACTGTCACCGGTGGTCAGCAGATCGGCCAGCAGTCCGCGCAGGCTCGCGATGACCAACGTGGCCCGGCGCGCCGCCACTGATTCGTCGAGATCGGCCGGTTGGGCGGCGATGAGCGTGCCCATCC
>JBAQVA010000018.1:0-3490 GCA_049297835.1 Propionibacterium sp. | reverse complement strand
ATCCACGGCGCCGGGCCGCGCGGAGCCGTCGCCGGATCCGAAGGCTCCCGGGCTGGGGCTCATCGCGCTGGTGACGATCGTCCTCGGCCCGTTCGGTGCGGTCCCGGCCGCCGCGGCCGCGTCCTCGGCCAGACGGCAGGGGCTGCCCGTGCTGCGCTACTGGGTGAGCTTCCTCGTGGTCTGGGTCATCCATCTGGTGGTCCTCCTGCTGCTGGCCTTCAGCTGGCTCGGGGGAGGCTTCTCCCCGCACCCGGGCTCGGCGGGTGGCACCAGTAGCACGGCTGCCGCCCCGAGCAGTGCCGTGACGGGAAGCATCGCCCCGAGCACCCCGGCATCCTCGTCCGGCGCGCCCCACAGCTCGCTGACGCCGAGCAGCCCGTCGCCCTCCGTCGCCGCGAGCTTCCCCGCCTCGGCCTCCAGCTGCAGCCAGAATGTCGCAGTCAATTCGATGACGAGCTGCCAGTTCGCCAGCCGCGTCTCGGACGCCTACCGGGCGGCCGGTTCGCCTGCCTCGGCCAGCCTGGTCGTCTCGAGCCCGGTCACCGGCAGCAGCTACACGATGGCCTGCACCGCCGCCTCCACGGGCCTGGTCAGCTGCTCGGGCGGAAACAACGCGGTGGTCTACCTGCGCTGAGGCCCGGCGCGGTCGGCCGCGGCCCGCTTCGGTGGCGGACGGTAGGCTGTCGGCGTGGTGTTGCGTCGCGGTGTCCGCCCCAATCCTGATCCAGAGGATGATCGACCGCACGACGAGTGCGGGGTCTTCGGGGTCTTCGCACCCGGCGAGGAGGTGGCCAAGCTCGTCTACTACGGGCTCTACGGCCTCCAGCACCGCGGTCAGGAGTCCGCCGGGATGGCGGTGAGCAATGGCTCGCGGATCATGGTCTTCAAGGACATGGGGCTGGTCAGCCAGGTCTTCGACGAGGGCACCCTGAACTCCCTCAAGGGCCACCTGGCGATCGGGCACACGCGCTACTCCACGACCGGGGCGAGTGTCTGGCAGAACGCCCAGCCCACCTTCCGGGCCACCCCCAACGGCGGCCTGGCGCTGGCCCACAACGGCAATCTCACGAACACCGACGAGCTCGAGGACCTGCTCCGCGAGCGTTCCGGGGACGCCCACGAGGTTCCGCACAAGAAGACCATGGACTCCACGAACGACACCTCCCTCATCACGGCGCTGATGGCCAGCCGCCAGGGTGACATCGAGAGCGTCGCGATGGAGCTCCTGCCGAGGCTGGTGGGGGCCTTCAGCCTCGCATTCATGACCGAGACGACGCTGTTCGCGGCACGCGATCCGCAGGGCGTACGCCCCCTGGTGCTGGGGCGGATGCAGACCGGCTGGGTCGTCGCCAGCGAGACCGCCGCCCTCGACATCGTCGGTGCCACCTTCCTGCGCGAGATCGAGCCCGGCGAGATGGTGGCCATCGACGCCGCGGGGCTGCGCTCCAGCCGCTTCGCCCCGGCCCGCCCGAAGGGCTGCCTGTTCGAGTACGTCTACGTGGCCCGTCCCGACACCATCATCGCCGGGCGGAGGATCCACAACGTCCGCGTCAAGGTGGGCAAGGTCCTGGCCCGGGAGGCTCCGGCTGACGCCGATCTGGTGATCCCGGTGCCGGAGTCGGGAGTGCCGGCGGCGATCGGCTACGCCGACGAGTCGGGCATCCCCTACGGCATGGGACTGGTCAAGAACTCCTATGTCGGGCGCACCTTCATCCAGCCCTCCCAGACCCTCCGCAATCTCGGGATCCGGCTCAAGCTCAACCCGCTGCGCGATGTCATCGAGGGCCGGCGGCTGGTCGTCGTGGATGATTCGATCGTGCGTGGCAACACCCAGCGTCAGCTCGTGCGGATGCTCCGTGAGGCGGGCGCCGCCGAGGTGCACGTGCGCATCTCCTCCCCGCCCATCCAGTGGCCGTGCTTCTACGGCATCGACTTCGCAAACCGTGCCCAGCTCATCGCGCCGGGGCTGTCGGTGGAGGAGATCTGCCGGGCGATCGGCGCGGACTCGCTGGCCTATGTCAGCCTGGAGGGGCTCGTCGCGGCCACCCACGTGCCCGAGGACTCGCTGTGCCGGGCCTGCTTCGACGGCGTCTATCCCATCCCGGTGCCCCACGGTGCGGCGGGCGAGATGGGCCTGGACGCCCGGGAGACCCCGGCGTGCGGCAGCTACCAGAATTCCGAGACCGACCGGGAACCGCAGCTCACCGCGGCCGATGCGCCCGGGCACGACCACACCGACACGGGGTCACCATCCGGTCCCCGTCCAGACGACCAGGAGCATTCGTGAAGCAGAGCGCCTACGCCCGCGCGGGGGTCGACATCCATGCCGGCGACAGTGCCGTGGAGCTGATGAAGGCCCATGTCGCACGCACCCGCCGCCCGGAGGTGATGGGCGGCATCGGTGGTTTCGCGGGCCTCTTCGACGCCTCGGCGCTGTCCAAGTACCGCCATCCGGTGCTCGCCACGAGCACCGATGGAGTGGGCACCAAGGTGGCGCTGGCGCGCGAGCTGGGCGTCTACGACACCGTCGGCTGGGATCTGGTCGGGATGCTCGTGGACGACCTGGTGGTCTGCGGCGCCGAACCGCTCTTCCTCACCGACTACATCGCCTGCGGGAAGGTCTTCCCGGAGCGGATCGCGGCGATCGTCAAGGGCATCTCGGACGCCTGCGTCTCGGCCGGCTGTGCGCTCATCGGCGGCGAGACCGCCGAGCACCCCGGTCTGATGGGTCCCGAGGACTTCGACATGGCGGGCGCGACCACCGGTGTCGCCGAGGCCGACGAGCTGCTCGGCCCGGATCGGGTGCGCGCCGGCGACGTGGCAGTGGCGATGGCCTCCAGCGGGCTGCACTCCAATGGCTATTCACTGGTGCGTCAGGTGCTGCTCACCGACGCGAAGCTCGCCCTCGACTCCACTCCCCAGGGCCTGGCCCGCAGTCTCGGCGAGGAGCTCCTCGAGCCGACCCACGTCTATGCCGGGCAGATCATGACCCTGCTGCGCGAGGTGAGCGTGCACGCGATGAGCCACATCACCGGCGGCGGGCTGGCCAACAACCTGGTGCGCGTGGTGCCCCAGGGCCTGCATGTGCGGATCGACCGCCCGAGCTGGCGTCCCGGGCCCGTCTTCGAGCTCGTGCGGAGCGTGGGCGAGCTCTCCGTGGACGACATCGAGGAGACCCTGAACATGGGTGTCGGCATGGTGGCGCTGCTCGCGCCGGAGCAGGTCGACGCTGCATTGCGCGTACTCAGGAGCACCGGCCTGGACGCCTGGGTCTGTGGCGAGGTGGACGCACGCCCGGGGGAGCCGGCGGACGTCGAGCTGGTGGGCGAGCACCCGGGCCGCTGAGCTGGACCCAATTGGTTCCGGCCCTCACTATTGGGTAGCCTTGCAGTCACGAAAGTTGACCAACATTGGCGCGGCACAAGCCGCGAGTGACAGAGCGAGGGGGTCGACCCAGATGGGGCGCGGCCGACAAAAGGCGAAGCAGACC
>JBAQVA010000017.1:0-1979 GCA_049297835.1 Propionibacterium sp. | reverse complement strand
TGCGGGGTGCCCGAGTCGAGCACCACATGGTCGAACTCGGTGAGGTCGGCGAACTTGAACAGGGCGCGCCGGTGGAACTTGGTGTGGTCGAGCAGCAGCACCCGCACCTCGGCGGATTCCAACATGGCTCGCTTCACCTCAACCACCTCCTGGTAGGGGTGGAAGCAGGCCAGGTCGGAGATACCCGAGGCCGACAGGAAGCAGATGTCGGCGTGCATGGCGCGCACATTCTGCACGACGGTGGGGCCCATCAGCGCGTGCGCCCAGGCCTGGTATTCGCCGCCGGTGACGAACAGCTTCGTCGAACGGTTCTCGGCCACCTCATTGGCCACCAGCAGCGAGTTGGTCACCACCGACACCGACGACAGGTCGGCCAGGGAACGCAACAGCCACACCGCCGACGAGGAATCGTCGAGCATGATCGAGCTGCCCGGGGTGACCAACTGGCCGGCCTTGGCCGCCACCCACTGCTTCTCCTGGGAGCTCTGCTCCACCCGGAACTCGGCGTCGGCCTCGTGCAGCCCGCTGGCGACCGCCACCACCTGGCCGCGGTGGCGTTGCAGCACGCCGCTCTCCTCGAGCGAGGCGACGTCGCGGTAGATCGTCATGGACGAGACGCCGGTGAGCGCGGCAAGGTCCTCCACGCTGATGGTGCCCTGCTTGATCACCATCTCGGCGATGGCGAGCTGGCGTTCCTTCTGGCCTTCCAGATGGCGCTTCTCGACACCGTTGTGAGAACTGCTGACGCTCATTGCCGTGTTGCCCCTCAGTGTTCGTCCCTCGAATCGCCCGCCGACGCCGGGCGGGTGAGTGCTGCTGCCAGCGTCCGCCCCGGCTGCCGGTTGTGGGCTCAGGCTATCCAAGGCACGCAACCGGATTTCGGTCGGGCCGGGGTCACCGGCCCGACATCACATCATCCCTGGTGGGCGCGGGCCACCTCGCCGGCGATGCCGAGCATCTGCACATAGCCGGGGCCGGTCCAGGCGGCGCGCCCGATGAACAGGCCCTCCACGCCGGGGATCCCCAGCAGCTCGCGGGCATTGCCCGGATTCGCGGAGCCGCCGTAGATCACTGCGGTCACCGCGTCGCCGTAGCGCGACTGCAGTGCGTCGAAGGCACGCAGGAGGTCGTCGCGCTGCGGTTCGCGTCCATGCTCGCCGATCGCCCAGATGGGCTCGTAGGCCAGGACCACCGACGAGGGGTCGACGCCCTGCAGGGCGGAATCGGCCTGATCGGTGATGAACTTCACCGAGTCGCCGGCGTCGAAGACCTCCTGGGATTCGCCCACGCACAGCACGGGACGCAGGCCGTGACCGATGATCGCGCGCACCTTCTTGTTGACCACCTCGTCGGTGTCACCGAAGTTCGCACGACGCTCGGAGTGGCCCACCTCGACCAGTTGTGCCCCGGCGTCGGCGACCTGCGGCACGGAGACCTCACCGGTCCATGCGCCGGCGTCGGCCCAGTGCGCGTTCTGCGCGCCCAGCAGCACATCGGAGTCGGGGCCGAGCAGCTCGCTGACCTCGGCCAGCACGGTGGCCGGCGGGATGATGAAGGCCTGCACCCCGTCCCAGGCGCTGTGGTCGGCCTGCTTGAGCGCCTCCACATAGGTGCGTGACGACGCGCGCGTGCCATTCATCTTCCAGCTGGTTCCAACCCAGAGCATGCATTCTCCTCATCGACGATGCGGGGGGTGCCGCGCCTGACCGGGGCCGGGCGCGACAACCCTTCGCGTGATTATCAGCTGTTCGCGAGCCGGTCGGCCAATCCCGACATGAGCAGCGCGAACGAGACCGCGCCGGGGTCCTGATGGCCCAGCGAGGCCGTGCCGTGCGTGCGGGCGCGCCCCTTGCGGGCCACCATGTCGGCGGTGGATTCCGCGCCCTTGGTGGCGGCCTTCGCGGCGGCGGCCCAGGCCGTAGCGAGGTCATCGCCGGCGTCCAGTCGCGCGGTGAGCTCGTCGGCGAACGGAGCTGTGG
>JBAQVA010000016.1:0-1628 GCA_049297835.1 Propionibacterium sp. | reverse complement strand
CTGCGCCACCCGCACCCGCTGCTGTTCGCCGCCCGAGAGCAGGCCGACCGGCATGTTCCCGAACTCCTCGGCGCCCACCTGACGCAGCGCGTCGTCGACGCGGGCCCGGACGGCGCCGGTGTGACGGACGAGACCGAATCGGTGCCCGTCGACACCCTGACGCACCAGGTCGCGGGCCCGCAGCGGCGTGCTGCCATCGAGCCGGCGCTGCTGGGGCACATATCCGATGTCATCGCTGCCGCGCTGGACGGGGTGTCCGCACACCTGCAGGACCCCCGCCGACAAGGGATGGAGCCCGAGTATCGCCTTGAGCAGGCTGGTCTTGCCCGAGCCGTTCGCGCCGAGCACGGCGACGAACTCCCCGGGACGGACATCGAGGTCGAGCCCGGACCACAGCGTCCGCGCGCCGTAGCTGAGCTCTGCCCCGTGCAGGCTGAGCACTGGATCGTCGGTCATCGTCATCAGCCGAGCGCCGCCGCCAGCGCGTCGAGGTTGGACTGCATCCACGAGAGGTAATCCTTCCCGCCCGGCAGGGTCTCCGTGACGGGGACCACCGGAATCCTGTTCCGGTTCGCCGCCGTGAGCACGGCGGTCGTGCTGTCCCCGCTGGTCTGCTCGTTGTAGACCAGCACCTTCACCTGCTTGTCGTCGAACAGGTCCGTGGTCTGCTTGAGCACCCCGGCCGAGACGTCCGTGCTGTTCTCCACCGCCTCGCTGAATCCCTCGGGCGTCCTGTTCACCAGACCGCAGGCATCCAGCAGATAGACGGGCACCGGCTCCGTGATGGCCGCCGACGCCCCCTGGTGGGCACTCCTGATGGCTTCCGCGGACGTGCTCAGCGCCTGCACCTTCTGCTCGAAGGCCTGCTCGTTGGCCTGGTAGGTGGCCCTGTTGGCGGGATCCCGGTCGCCGAGGGTGCTGGCGATCTGCTGGGCCACCTTGTCCACGCTCGGGAAGTCGTACCAGACGTGCTCGTTCAGCTCGCCCCCCGCGGATGCCTTCTTGCCGGAGATGTCGACGGCGTTGAGCACGCTCGCCGAGGAATTGTTCGAGGTCCTGCGCATGGTCGTGACGAAGTCGTCGTAGCCGCCGCCGTTCTCGATGACGATCTGTGCCCTGGACAGCGCGAGCTGGTTCTGGGTGCTTGCCTCGTAGGAGTGGGGATCGGCATTGGGATCGCTGATGATCGAGGTGACCCGCACGGTCGTGCCCTCCAGCTGCCCGGCGACCTGGCGTGCCACGTCGCCCCAGACATTGGTCGACGCCACCACATTGACGGTGCCCTCGCCCGTCGCCGTCCCGGTGGCCGCGCTGCTCGCCCCGGTGCTGGACCCGCAGGCGCTGAGCGCCGCCAGTCCCAGCGCCATCGCTGCGGCGAGGACCACTCGTCCACGTGTGCCCATCGGTTGCTCCTCCTGGCCCTGCCGACCCGTCCTCCACCGGCGCCCCGGCGACGGCCGGTCCGGCCGAGGCACGACGCCGGGTGTGGCTCCCGGATGCAGGTGCGAATGATTCTTGTTAGCGATAGGAACGATACGCCCTCGGCGGCTCGGCTTCCAGCCGGGTCCGGGTGCCGGCGGGCGATGATCAGCACTGACCGTCCCCGGCCGGGCCTGGCAGACTCGGAA
>JBAQVA010000015.1:0-5223 GCA_049297835.1 Propionibacterium sp. | reverse complement strand
GTGCGCAGCACCAGTGGGTGCAGGCCCGGCGCCCGGGCCAGCAGCAGGGCGCTGACCGCCTGGTAGACCACCAGGGCCACGCACAGCTGGACGGCAGGTGAGCTGGTCGCGCCGCCGGCGATGAGGGTGGCGCCGACAGCGGCCGGAAGCACCCCGAGGTTGGTGCCGAGCGTCACCCACCAGACCTGGGCGGGTGTGACGGTGCCCGCCCCGGCGAAGCGCACCAGCATGACATCTGCGGCGGCCGGCGACTGGGTGAACAGACCGAATCCGGCCCCGGCCCCCAGCGCCCTCAGCGGACGGGCGCCCAGGGCGCGGACCAGCAGCGGGCGGCTTCGTCCCACCATGAAGATCTGCAGGAAGTGACCTGCGGTGCGCACCGCCACCACGCACAGCAGCACCCCGGCGAGGATGCCCGTCACCGCGAGGAATCGGCTGGTCGCCAGCGCCGCCGAGGCACTCGCGAGGCGAGCCGGTACGACGGGGAGCTGGCCCGTGCTCGCCGGGGCGGAAGCGATGGCAGCGCTCGCGGCGGGTGTATGCCCCGTGACCGCCGGCCACCCTCCGGCGACCAGGGCTGCGCACCGGGCGAAGAGGTGGAAGCACAGCTCGAGAGGGGCGAGCACCGCCAGCGCGAGCAGCTGCTGCAGATCGTGGACGGTGGCGGCGGTGAGTGCCCTGGCGGACTCCGCCGGCCGGCCGGCGAAGCGCGCCGCCGCCGCGATGCAGGGCAGCGAGGTGCCCAGTCCGGAGCCCAGCACGATCCAGATCGCCTGGTCGATGCCGATCGCACCCGAGGCGAGCACCGCCACCGTGAGGGCCGTCGTGATCGTCGAGGAGCCGAACAGCAGCGTCGCCACGAGCCCCGTCGCCAGCGCGGCGACCGACCCGGTCACCGGGCCGACGAGCTGGGGGAGCGGTGGTGCGCCGAGCGCACGCAGCCCACCCGAGACGAGTGTCACGGCGGCGACGAACAGGGCGACCGAGACCGCTGTGACGAACCAGCGGGTGGTCAGCCGGCGCCTGTCCGTGGTGGCAGCGATGACGGGTCCGGTACGCGTGACAGAAACTGTCATGGTCCACAGCTACGTCGCCCGGAAGACAGGGAGGTGAGTGCGGCCCCGGCAGGCGATGAACACCGGGTGAACTCCTGTCCGGGTCCGGCTCAGCGGGCGCCGGGTGGGCGTCCCATCCTGTTCAGGGGGCGCCGGGTGGGCGTCCCATCCCACCGAGCAGTGCCCTGCCCAGGGGCAGCAACGAGACGGCCATCAGCACCGTTCCCCAGACCGGCTGGTCCACCCTCAGCAGGATGCCGCCGATCAGCAGACCGGCGAAGACGACGGCCGAGATGACCCTTCCCAGAGCACGCTCCAGTCGGCGCATCTGGGAGATCGCCGCGGGTGTCTGGGCGCTGAACTGGCCCCGTTCGATCATCGTGAGCACGCGCTCCACCCGCCGGGGCAGACCGAGAGTGGTTCCCACCAGGCTCTGCGCCTCGTCCATCACGAGCCGGGTGCGCGAACCGCTCTCACCCACCACCAGCTCGTGGGCATAGGGCTCCACCGGGTCCCAGAGGTTGAAGTCGGGGTCCAGCACCGTGCACAGGCCGTTCATCAGGGACGCCGCCCGGATGAGCAGCAGCAGGTTCTCCGGCATCTGGAAGGGCATCGAGGCCATGAGCTCGCGGAACTGGGAGCCGAACTGGACGAATTCGTGGGGGTCGATGGTGCGCATGTCGGCCAGGCTCATCCCGCCGAAGCGGTCGAAGAGCTGGCTGACGGCCCGTTCGATGAGCGCCATGTCGGCACCGGGAAGCAGCATGTCGAGGTGCTGCATGCAGCGCAGCAGCCGGTGGCTGTCGCGCATGCCGACTGCGACGACGACCTCCTTGAGCTCACCGCGCAGGTTCTCGGGTACCTGGCCCATCATCCCGAAGTCGATGAAGGTGAGCCGCCAGGACCGGCCGATCTGCTCCTGGACCGCCCGCGGGACGGGCGTGACGAACAGATTGCCCGGGTGCGGGTCGGCGTGGAAGAAGCCGTCGTCGAAGACCTGGGAGATGTAGCAGTCGGCCACCGCGGCAGCGACCTGCGCCGGGTCGATGTCGTGGGCCCGCAGCTCCGTGTCGTCGCTGATCTTGATGGCGCTCACATCGGTGAGGGTGAGGACCTTCCGGGTGCTGCGCTCCCAGACCACCTCGGGGGAGCCGATCGTGGGGTCGGCCGCGAAGTTCGCCGCGAAACGCTCGGCATTGGCGGCCTCGTGGAGGTAGTCGATCTCCTCGGCGGTGGAGCGGGCGAACTCCTCGACCAGCGCCGGCACATCGGTGCGCTGGGCGATCGGGCGATAGTGGGACAGCCAGCCGGCGACCCTTCGCAGCACCGACAGGTCGACGTCGATGACCTGTTCGATGCCGGGCCGTTGCACCTTGACGACCACGCGGCTGAAACCGACGTCGCCGGCCTCGGGCCTCTTGAGGTGGGCCCTGTGCACCTGGCCCAGCGAGGCCGCCGCCAGGGGTTGGGGATCGAACCAGTCGTAGGCCCGGTCAAGGGTCATCCCGAGTTCCGACTCGCACCGGGCGCGGATCCGGTCGAAGGGCACGGCCGGGGCCTCGTCCTGGAGCCCGGCCAGCTCGTCGGTGACATTGGCGGGGAGCACGTCCAGGCGCGTCGACATGAACTGCCCGACCTTGATGAGCAGCCCGCCGAGATCGGCGGCCAGGTCGTGGAAGTCGGCGGCGGCCCTGCTGAGCCGGGCATCGCGTCCCCGGGCCGACAGGCGCCCAAGGCCGATCCGCGGCAGGACGGCGTCGAAGAACCACAGCCGGGCGAAGAGCCGGGCGAAGTAGCCCAGCACCCGCCGGTAACGGGCGTGAAGTCGTCGGTCGTCGCTCATCGGACCTCCCGGGCGCCCGGAACGGGACGAAGGCGCCCGCCCTCAGTCTTGCGCAAGAATCGTGTAGATCTTGCGCCGCGCCTCGTCGATGACCTCCGTGACGGCCTTCGCCTGGACCGGCGTCCCACCGCGGACGACCGGGCCGATGGCCTGCGCCAGACGCGCCGCGGCGCGCGGCAGCACCATCGCCTCGGGGATCTCCTCGTCGGCGGCGGTGGCCCAGGGCGCCGGCTTGTCCTTGCCGGCGTCCGCCTCCTGGCGGCCGGCGTCGGTGAGCTCGTAGACCTTCTTGCCCTCACTCTCCTGCGCCTCGACAAGTCCCTCGTCGGCGAGCATCTGCAAGGTGGGGTAGACCGAGCCGGCGCTGGGCTTCCACAGCCCGGCACTGCGCGTCTCGATCTCGTGGATGATCTGGTAGCCGTGCATCGGTTCCTCGGCGAGCAGGGCGAGCACCGCCGCCCGCACGTCGCCACGTGAGGCACGCCCGGAGCGGTGCGTCCCGGTGAACTTGCGCAGCTGCTCCTCGATGGTGTCCCAGAGGAAGAATGGACTGCTCTGCGAGGACGCCCCCGGGCGGTGCTTGCGGGGGCTCCCGAATCCGTCGACGCTGAATGGTGCGGTCATCTCTGGCTCCTCGTGGTGGTGAACGAGTGCTCACCGAGCACTCGAAATACTGATACCGATACTCAACGATACGTCGTCATGGGAGGTCTCGGAAGAGCTGCCGCGGGCGCTCCGGCGGCGCCCGGATCGCGCAGACCAGGCACAGACGACGTACAGATCCCGCACAGAGGGGCGACGTCTCATGGCAGCATGACCGCATCAGTGATTGACCATCCCCGACCCCCCGCGGCGCCCGCGGCCGGAGCGGCCCCGACGGCATCGCGGCGCGACTGGCCACGCCTGGTCAGCCTGGCCGCCCTGCTGGTCGGCACCGCCGTGCTCTACCTGTGGGCCCTGGACCGCAACGGCTACGCGAACTCCTTCTACAGCGCCGCTGCGCAGGCCGGCAGCCAGAACTGGACCGCGTGGTTCTTCGGCTCCTCGGACGCCGGGAACTCGATCACCGTCGACAAGCCGCCGGCCTCGCTGTGGCTGATGGGGCTGTCGGTGCGGCTGTTCGGGCTGAGTTCGTGGTCGATACTCGTGCCGCAGGCACTGCTCGGGGTGGCCAGCGTCGCGCTGCTCTACGCCTCGGTGCGCCGCACCGTGCTGCGAGGATGGCCCGCCCTGGGCGAGCATCTGGCGGTGGCCCGACCGGCCCGCTTCGCGCACTGGACCGCACTGGCCGCGGGCGCGAGTTTCGCGCTCACCCCGGTGGCCACGCTCATGTTCCGCTTCAACAATCCCGATGCCCTGCTCGTCTTCAGCCTCGTGCTCGCCTCCTACTGCACCCTGCGGGCCAGCGAGCACGCCTCGCGCCGGTGGATGCTCGCCGCGGGGGTGGCGGTCGGCCTCGGCTTCCTCACCAAGATGCTGCAGGCCTTCGTGCTGCTGCCCGTCCTGGCGCTCGTCTACCTGGTCGCCACCCGGGCGAGCTGGAAGCGCAAGATCGGCGATCTCTTCATCGCCCTCGGGGCAGTCATCGTGAGCTCCGGCTGGTACGTGGCGGTGGTGGAGCTCACCCCCGCCAGCAGCCGGCCCTACATCGGCGGATCGCAGAGCAATTCGCTGCTCGAACTCATCGTCGGGTACAACGGCGTGGGGCGGCTCACCGGGACCGAGGTCGGTTCGGTCGGCGGCAACCAGAACGGCCCGGGGGTGGGCGGCGAGAGCCTGGTACGGATGTTCTCCGGGGTGTCAGGGGGAATGGTCTCCTGGCTCATCCCCGCAGCGCTCGTGCTCGGCATCGCCTCGTTCGTCCTGCTCGGGTCGCGGCTGAAGGGTCTTGGCCAGGAGCGGGCGATCGGCGTGCGGGCATTGCGCGGCGGCCTGGTCGCCTGGTTCGGCTGGTTGTTCGTCACGGCTGCGGTGTTCAGCCTGATGGGCGGCATCTACCACGACTACTACACGGTGGCGCTGACCCCGGGCATCGGCGGCGCGCTCGCCCTGGGCGGGGCAGTCTGCTGGGCTCACCGCGAGCGGTGGCTGGCCAGGAGCGCACTGGCCCTGGCCAGCGTGGTCAGCGGCATCTGGGCGCTCGTGCTGCTCCAGCAGGCCGGTGGCCTGTACACCGTGCTCGGATGGGCGGTGCTGGTCCTGGGGCTGGTCGCCGGCGCGAGCCTGCTGATGGCCCATCGCCTGCCCCGCCTGCTCGCCGCTGCCGCTCTGGTGGTGGCGCTGGGCGCCGGGCTCGCCGGGCCCGCCGCCTATTCCGTCCAGACG
>JBAQVA010000014.1:0-2204 GCA_049297835.1 Propionibacterium sp. | reverse complement strand
GCCAGCCCGAGCAGCTGGCCCGTCGGAGTGCGATAGGGGGCGAGGTAGTCGGGGTTGACCACCGCGACACCGGCGAGCACCACCAGGGTGATGAGGGTCACCTGGCGCACCACGACCCGCGGCTTCGCGCGTTCGGTCTCGATCTCGCGCAGGCTCTGGAGACGGCGCCGGGTGTGATCGCCGAGGGCACGCAGCGCCGCGGTCGCGCCTGTGCCGCCACGGCCGGTGGCCACGACCATGGCCGCGATGACGGCGTCCGCGTCGGGGCTGGAGAAGTCATCGGCCATCGCCCGGAGCGCTGCGTCGGTGGGCCATCGGGCATCGAGCCGGGCGATGAGCTCGGTGACGGGTCGGCTGAGCAGCGGTGCGACCTGCCCTCGGGTCGCCCGAACGGCGTCCGGCACCGACTTCCCGGTGGAGACCGAGCCGACGAGCAGGCGAACCCATCGGTCGAGCGCCTGGAGGATCTCGATCTCGTGATTCACCGGTGTGGACAACAGGGCGGGGAGGATGAGCACAAGGCAGGGCACCGCCAGCCCAGCCAGTGGAGAACCCGTCACCGACAGTGTGACAAGGCCCGACACCGCAGCCACGGCCAGTCGGATGCGCTGGCTTCGCGTCGTGGCTGTCCACCGGCCCCTCAGAGTTGTCCACAGAACTGTGGATGACTCTGGGGATACCGCCCGCTCCGTGCGCCGCGCACCCTCTGCGACGACGAAACAGCCCAGGATGAAGACCGCGACCCCGAGCGGCACGAGCAGATCGTTCAGCATGGCCCGACCTCCTCACCGGCGAACGGCTCCAGCTCGGACAGCAGCCTCTCCCCCGGCTGGAAGCTCTCGCACGAGCCGTCACGGGCCGCGCGATAGACCAGCTGGGTGGTCGGCCGGTCACCCTCGATGGCACCGGTGAGCGCCCTGATCTCGCTGATGTGACGGTGCCGACGGCCGCCGCGCCAGGTGTCGTCGACGAGGGCCACGTGGACGAGCAGGTGAATGTTGTAGGCGATCTGCCGGTAGGCCTCGTCGAGTCGCAGCACACCGCCCTCGGCGACGCGCGCCGCCAGGCGATCCATGGTCGAGGAGGCGGAGTGGGAGTGGATGGTGGTGAGCGCGCCGGCCCCGGACTGCATCGCCTGGAGCATCGCGCCGGCCTCATTGCCTCGGACCTCGCCGACCACCAGCCGGGAAAGGTTCTGCCGCAGCGCCTCGGGAATGAGATCGGCCACCGTGTACTCGCCGATCCGGCGCCCGTCGACGATCTCGCCCAGGCCGATCTTGGCCTGCAGGGCGACCATGTTGCGCCGTCTGGGCTGCAGGTGCGTGAGCAGCTCGTAGTCGGTCTCCAGCGTGCCGAAACGCTCGGTCACCGGGATGGCATCGACCAGCGCACGCAGCAGTGTGGTCTTGCCCGCCCCCTGGTCGCCCGAGATGACGATGGAGCGGCGGGCCCGGACGCACAGTCGGAGCAGCTCGGCCACCTCGCTGGGCATCATCTGGCCGCGCGCGAGGGCCTCGACGCTCACATCGGTGAGCAGGTGCTGGCGGATGATCACCGACGGACGATCCGCGAGGCCGAAGCCGATGGCATGGAGTCTGAACCTGTTGCCGATCGCGACGGTGATGCTCGGATGCGCGTCGTCGAAGGGGCGGGGAGGATCCGCCGTCTCGCCGAGGAAACGTACGGCCGCGACGAGCTCCTCGTCGGAATCGGCCACCGGCGTCAATTCCTCGCGGTGCCCGTCCCCGAACTGGGCGAGCACGCAGTCGTAGCCATGGATCTCGATGTTCTCGGCCTGCGGGATCTCGAAGACGGGCTGCATGCGTCCGTAGCCGAAGACCGCGTCCTGGACCGCCTTCGTGTAGCGCTGCTCGACAGCCAGCGTCCACAGCGCCTGGCCGCTGCGATTGAGCTGGTCGGCATGCTCGTGCACCGCCCGGGAGATGACCGATCGGCCCATGAGTTGCCGGTCCTCAGCGGGCATCGGACGCAGGTGCTCGCGCTCCCAGATGTCCTGCTCGCGGGTGATCATCTCCGAGACTGCGGAGCGCAGCTGGCTCACCACGACCCAGTCCGTGGTGCCGTCGTCGCCGGACGTGGCCGAACCCGGCCGACCGCCCGGATTCGCGGTGGTTCGGGGACCTGGACGGGCTGCGGACCATCCACCGGCCGGCGCGTGAGCGGGTTCCGGCCCGGGTGCAGCG
>JBAQVA010000013.1:0-1762 GCA_049297835.1 Propionibacterium sp. | reverse complement strand
TGCGTGAGGGCTTGGCGGGGAAACCCTGCGAGACCCGCGCGCTGCGGTGCCATTCCACCAGTTCGGTGCGCATCGTCCGCTCGGCGTAGGCGCCCGGATTGGCGATCGGGGTCGTGGGATGGTGCTGGCGGTGCAGCCGGATCCTGTCGACCACCAGACTCATCAGCTCGTGCACCAGGTCAAGGCAGCCGCAGACCCGGCAGGCGTGCGCGACGAGTTCGGCATCGGGGTCCGCGTGGCCGTAGGGGGCCTGACGGGTGGGGCACCGGCCGGCGGTGTGATGCATCCGGCGCCTCTCGGCAGCGGTGAGCCGCCAGGCGCTCTCCGCGATGTCGGCCAGCGGCAGCTCACCCCAGCACAGCGGGTGTGCCGTGCCGAGTCGAGAGTCCGCGTCCACGGCGAAAATATCGCCCGTGCAGTGCCCGGCCGGGCTTCCGGACGGGCCTAATGACACCGAACTGGCAGGGCAGTGGGACGCCCCTACCGTTGGGTGAGCGGGGAAGCGGCGCGGGTCCCTGCCGGCTCGCTCAGCCGGGCAGGGTGGCGGCCGACCCGGGCTCGGGCGGCCATGTCCAGCGGACGGCGTAGCTGCGGCCGGGAGTCATCCGGGCGAAGGTGTGCTCGTAGTCGTCGACGTCGGGATCGAGAGGCCGCGGCGCGACGGCCTGCGGGAAGCTGCCCACCGGCACCACTCCGTCGACCACTTCCAGGCTCGCCGGGTGCCTGGTGCCGAAGATCAGTCTGATGTTGGCGTCCAGGCTGGTGGCCCGGGGCAGGAAGCCGATCACCGGTTCCAGGGCGTCGCGGGCGGGCAGCCGGATCGAGATGGCGAAGCGGCGACGCTCGTCCAGCGCCAGGGGCGGGGCGAAACCCAGTGTCAGCGCGGACGCGCCGTGCCCCAGGTCCCGCCAGCGCTCGACGGAACATCCCTCGAGCGCGCGGATCCGGACCTTCCGGTCGCCCAGCCGCGGGAAGGAGACCAGGTCGTCGATGTGGTCCAGCCCGTCGCGCAGCGCCCGGATGGTCTGCACGAAGACCATCGAGGGCTCGTCATCGCTGAGGTCCACCCGCAGATTCACCCGCATCATGGCCCAGTCGCGTTCCTGGAGTGCCGGCGCGTCGGCCGCGGTGAGCAGCAGCGAGGCAATGGCGCCGGTGGCCGCGGCGACCCGCCGGTAGGCGGTGCGCTCGGAGACGCCGAGGGCCTGGGCGGCGGACTTCATCCGGGCACCGGAGCTGCGCGGGGCCGCCGGGGAGAAGCCGGCGGCCATGAGGAAGGCGCGTCCCTCGCGTGCCTCCAGCCGGCTGGCGCACGACAGCACCGCCTTGACGACATAGGGACGGGCCTTCATCGCCGGCATCCCGGCCGGGATGCCGAGGATCTGGCGCAGGGCCGGCTCGTAGTGCGGTTGCGGTGCCCGGGCACCCTGGACGCGCAGGGCCTCGATCGCGGCGACCAGCGCGGCGAACTCCGGGTCGGACCGGTGCGCGACCGTGGTCACCGTTGCTGCCCTCGTCACCGTGCGTCCCTCTCACAGCGTGCGTGAATGCTCTTTCGTGAATGCTCACATGCCGGGGCGCGCGCGTCCAGCCCTGCGCGAAAAGGTCGCTCACTGAGACGATCGGCGGCGCAGACGCCGGCTGCCACCACCGGGAACGGTGGGTCCGCAGCAGGATCTGGCAGGCCCCCGCGGGATCCTCCTGCGCTCCTAAGCTGGCGCCATGACCACCGCGAGCGCATCCGACCCGGCCCTCTCGGGCC
>JBAQVA010000012.1:0-26735 GCA_049297835.1 Propionibacterium sp. | reverse complement strand
GTTGGATGCGTTGCGGGGGGCTGGTGTTGACGAGGAGCATCTGGTGGTGGATCACGCGTCGGGGGCGAAGGCGTCTCGGCCGGGTCTGGACCGGCTGGTGGCTGACCTGTCGCGTGGTGATGTGTTGTTGGTGTGGAAGTTGGATCGGTTGGGCCGGTCGTTGGCTCATTTGGTGGGGTTGATCGGGCAGCTGGGGGACATGGGTGTGCAGTTCCGGTGTGTGACGCAGTCCTCGATTGACACGACGACGCCGCAGGGTCGGATGGTGTTCGCGATCACGGCGGCGATGGCTGAGTTCGAGCGTGATCTGATTCGTGAGCGGACGGCTGCGGGGTTGGCTGCTGCCCGCGCGTCGGGCAAGCGGGTGGGCCGGCCCACGTCGGTGTCGGCGGGTCAGGCGGAGTCGGTGTGGCGGTTGGCGGGTGAGGACATGTCCCAGGCGCGGATTGCGATGTCGACGGGCCTGTCGCGGGCGACGGTGGGTCGGTTGTTGCGTGGGGAGATCGCCTCCGCCCATCTGCCCGAGCATCCATCGCTGATCAGCCAACCGTCCTGATCTCATGGTGAAGCTGGCAGGTGTGCCTGTAGGCGTGGGTCACGAATTCGATCCCGCGAGGCGCCGTCGACGAGCAGGCAGAAGTCGTCCGTAAGTAGCTTCAGTTATATCTGCTAGTGATGGTGGGAAGATCGCCGGCAAAGTTGCTGGCTCTGCTCGGGTAGGTGCGGGGCAGGGGTCCGGCGGGGCGGTCTGCCTCGCACCCTGATGGGCCGGCCGTGGGCCGGCGTGGTCGGGTGGTGCTTCGCGCCGCCCGGCGGTGTTTGTCGAGGTTTCCTTCCCTCCGGTGTCTCCATCGTGGCCGGCCGTGTCCTACGCGCAACCCGTCACGCTGCGCGTGCCCCGTCCGGTCCTCGCGAGTTCAGGCCCCCTCTGGGGGTTCGTCGCGGCTTTGCCGCGCCGAAAACTTGCTGCGGTCCCGGGGTTCACGGGTTGCACCACGGCCACGTGAATCGGCCATGACGACGGACTCCCGGAGGGGCACGAACACCGTCGAGGCAACCAGCCCAGACCCTCTTCCGGCCTCGTTCCCCCTCACCAGAGGGACCTGGAAATCCTCTGGACCGATCCAGTGGCTCTCATGAGGCCTTTTCGGGAACGATCGTTTTCGGTACGGATCGATGATCCTGGACGCTGGCTTCGGCGAGCTCGTCAGCTCAGCCGGAACGGGGGATATCTGTCGGTGATCAGCAGTCCCGCGTACGCGTTGACGCGCAGGCCCCACCGGCCGACGCCCACGACATAGTCGAACAGTCCGTGCGGGTACCGCCCGGTGAACAGGATCGCGAACCAGGCGATGATCACCGCGACCGCCGCGCCGATGCCCAGGAAGAACAGCACGACCAGATGAGGAATGACCAGGATCCACTTGACCAGCGGAAGCCACCGGTTGAGGTCGCGCCGCACATCCGGGTAGTCGAGGTCCAGGTGGACGGACTGCTCGTCCTCGGTGGAGGGATAGCGATCGGTGAGAAGCAGCGCGTACGCGGACACGCGCGCCGAGAAGCGGTGGAACTGCCAGGCGAAGTCGAACCACCAGCGGGGATAGCGCTGCCGGAAGAGGATCATCACCAAGGTCGCGAAGAACAGACCGGCGACGATACCGCCGGCGCTGGTCACTGCTGTGGGAGAGCACCTGCCCGCTCTCGTTCACCACCCTGACCGTCGACGTGGCGGTCCCCGACAAGGCGGACAGCACGATGGCGATCGGAATGATCCACAGCAGACGGAAGAAGCTGGTGAGCCGATTGAGCTTCTCCGGGTAGTCGACCTGGAGTCGCGCCGGATAGTTGCTGGCGTCTGTCGGGGAATTGGGGATGCTCATGGGAACCGCCTTCCAGGGGTTCTCGGCCCCGGTACGGACCGCAGGCCGTGAGATCCCTCACTGAACCACGAGGTCCGTGCGGGCGCAAGCAGTTCGCGGCAGGCTGACGAGCAGTCCGCCACGAATCTCTCTGGTCCAGATCTCTGCTCCGAGTTGCCTGTCTCCTCGCCCGTCGCGGGATGCCCGGTTCGGCAGAGCGCGGCAGTGCCTTTGCTACCTAACACTGCTATGTTGACGGATACCTGGAGCAACTAGGTAGTCGCCGGATGGCACAACCGGGCGGCACGTGTGCATGGCGCGAGGAGGTCACGATGAGACTGACGAAAGACCTGGTGGCGGCTTCGGCCACGCCCATCGTCCTGGGTGTCCTGTCGAACGGGGAGGACTACGGATACTCGATCCTTCGTCGGATCACCACGGCCTCGGGTGGCCAGCTGGAGTGGAGCGAGGGAATGCTCTACCCGCTGCTCCACCGCCTGGAGAGGCAGGGTTTCGTCTCCGCGCGGTGGGGGGAGGCCCCCAACGGCCGACGGCGCAAGTACTACGCGATCACGGCGGACGGGCAGACGGAGCTGACCGGGCAGGCCGCGCAGTGGCGCACGGTGGTCGACACTCTGGAAGGGCTGCTGCCCGGCCCCCATGGTGTCCCCGGCATTGTGGGGGCACTGTGAGCAGCCACCACGAGGTCCCCTCCGCTGACCCGAACTCGCCGCTGGACGGGCTGACTCCGTCGCTGACCGAGTGGCGCACGCTCATGGCATCGCGACCCGGTGTGAGCGCCGAGGACGTCGACGAGCTGGAGGACCACCTGCTCAGCGAGGTGAACGACCTGCGGGTCGTCGGGCTCAGCCCGGAGGAGGCCTTCCTCATCGCCGTGCGGCGGATGGGCGCCCAGGACGAGATGGCCCGCGAGTACGGCGCAGTCCACGGCGACCGGCTGTGGCGTCAGCTGGTGCTCACCCCCACCGAGCCGACGTCGGCCGGCAGTCTGCCGTCCCGGTGGGAACTGCCGGTGACCCTCGGTCTCGGCTTGCTGGCCGGACTGGCTGCGCGCCTGCCCTATCTGCTGCTCGGGGCCGACAGGGCGCCGGACTTCTACCAGCGCAATCTCGTGCTGCTGGTGCTGCCTTTCTTGGCCGTCCATCTGCTGATCCGCTCCGGTTCGCGCTCGCGCAGCGGGCTGATCACCCTCGTCGCGACATTCGCGGCAAGCGCGCTGCTGGTGAACTCCTACCCGTCGCATCCACCCGAGCAGACACTCCTGCTCACCACCGTTCACCTTCCCGTGGCCCTCACCGTGTGCCTGGGCATCGCCTACCTGGGGAGTCGGTGGCGGTCGGTGATGGCGTGGATGGACTGGGTGCGTTTCGTGGGCGAGGCCGCCATCTACTACGTGCTCGTCGCGTTGGTCGGTGGGGCGGTGACCGCCCTTGTGGCGCAGATCTTCCGGGCGGTCGGTCTGACCGGCATCGACTCCGTCCTCGGCTGGGTGATTCCGGTGGGGGCTGCCGGCGCGCTGCTGGTGTGCGCCTGGCTGGTGGAGCGCAAGAAGTCCGTGATGGAGAACATGGCGCCGGTTCTCACCGCTGTGTTCATCCCGATCCTCACGCTCGCACTGGTGAGCTTCCTCATCGTCGTGATGGTGAGCGGACGCCTCGTCGACCTCGACCGTGGGGTGCTGATCTCCTTCGACGGACTGCTCATCGTGGTGGCCGCCCTCGTGCTGTTCACCGTCTCGGCGCGGCGGCCCGAGTCCCCGCGCCGCACGCTCGACTGGATGCAGTTGGTGATGATCGTGGCCGCAGTGGCTGTCGACGTGCTGATGTTGTGGGCGATGTCGGGCCGGCTGGTGGAGTACGGGACCAGCCCGAACAAGCTGGCCGCGCTCGGCTGCAACCTCCTGCTGCTGGCGCACCTGGCGGGATCCGGCTGGAAGTACCTCGGGGTCCTCGTGGGACACCGGCCGTCCTGGGGCCTGGAGTGGTGGCAGTGCCTCGCCCTTCCGGTCTTCGGCGTCTGGGCCGGCATCGTGGCCCTGCTCTTCCCGCCGCTGTTCGGCTTCCGCTGAGCGCCCGGTGCCGGCCGGGTTGGGGGACACCGGCTCCGTGCCCCGGGGTGTCTCTCCCGATGAGCCGGTCGGCACGGCACCAGGACAACGTCGATACCACAATGCCCGTGAATCGCCTGCTGTGGGGGTGCGCAGGAGCATACTGCCCGGGTGGACACGTTGACGATCATTCAGCAGCTGACCAGCGAAGAATGGGCCGAGCGGGGGCGGCGTCAGCGCAAGGAGATACCGCGCTCGTGCCTCGCCACCCTGGTGCCCGGCGCCGAGGACCCCGTCGCCATCCTCACGTCGCAGAACACGAGCCGGGTCGCCGATCTCGTGCCGCTGCGCTTCGCCCGGATGCTGACCGATCCGTTCTCCTTCTTCCGCGGCTCCGCCGCGCTGATGGCGGCCGATCTCGCCGCCTCCCCGCACACCGATCTGCCGGTGATCTCGTGCGGTGACGCCCACATCTCCAACTTCGGTCTGTACGCCTCTCCCGAACGGGATCTCGTCTTCGACCTCAACGACTTCGACGAGACAGCCGTCTCGCCCTTCGAGTGGGATCTCAAGCGTCTGGTCGCCAGCCTCGTCGTGGGCGGACGCCAGGCCGGCCATTCCGCCCAGTCGGTGCGTGACTCGGCCCTGGCTGCGGTGGACCAGTACGTCTCCGGGCTCAATGCCCTGATCGAGCTTGACGTGATGGAGAGATACCACCTGCACGTCGAGCCCGAGCTGATGGAGTCCCGCGTGTCCCCGGCCCTGCGCCAGGTCATCGACGAGACGGCCGGGCGGGCGCGCAAGCGCACCTCGAAGCGGGCTGCGCGCCGGCTCACCGAGACCGATGCGCAGGGCAACCTGCGATTCCGCGAGGACCCGCCCGTCCTCACCCATGTCGGCAAGGAGAATGAGTCGGAGCTCCGGCAGACCATCCTGGCGTACCTGGCAGGCCTCGAACCGGACATCGCGCTGCTGCTCTCGCAGTTCCGCCTCCTCGACGTCGCGAGGCGTGTCGTGGGTGTCGGTAGCGTCGGGACCCGCTGCTACATCGGCCTTCTCGTCGGCCCGACCGGCGAGGCACTGATCCTCCAGGTGAAGGAGGCGACGACCTCCGTCCTCACCACCTGGGGTCACCAGGACCAGCCCGAGACACTCTCCCGGTTCGTGAAGGAACTGGGGCAGGGAGCACGCGTGGTCGGCGGCCAGAAGATGCTCCAGGGCGTCTCCGATCCCTTCCTCGGCGCCGTTCGTTCGGGCGGACACGACTACTACATCCGTCAGTTCCACGACATGAAGGGCAGTGTCGACGTCGATTCGATGGGTGAGGAGGTCTTCGGCGAGTACGGCCGGGCCTGTGCCCTGCTGTTGGCCCGGGCACACGGGCAGAGCCCCACCCTGGGCAGCGTCGTCAGCTACATCGGGGGCGGGAAGCCGCTGCGCACTGCCATCGTCGACTTCGCCGAGAGCTACGCCGACAAGTCCGAGGAGGACTTCGAGAAGCTCACCGAGGCGGCACGCAAGGGTTTGGTGCCGGTGGCACCCGATCCGGCTCGCTGATCCGGCCGGCGCGCGGCGGCCGCCTGCACGCGGCACTCAGCGCAGCGTCCACCGTTCCAGCACCGCGCAGTGCTGCGACTCGTACCAGCACAGGTCGACGTACTCGGCGCGGCAGTCGGCGGGCACGAGCCCGCCCACCAGACGCCGCGTCGACCTGAGGCTGACGCTGTCCGAGAGCACGTCGAGGCTCAGGTGCGGCTCGGGATTCGGCCCCCCGTAGGGAGTGACCTGCGGGAATGCCTCGATGAGGGCGGTGATCGCACGCCTGAACGGCGCCTGCGGCTGCGGTCTCAGGTGGACCAGCCCGCCCCGGAAGATACCGAAGTCGGCCAGACGGAAGTGGAATGCCCTCATCGACGCCACCACTCGTCCGACGGCTTCCGTACCGGGAAGCTCGAAGAAGGGCGCGAGAAGCGTGATGTGCGCATGGCAGAAGCGCGGGTCGGCGCTGACGAAACCAGGATCGTAGAAGCCGGTGCGCGCCCGCACGAAGGGCTCGAGCTGGGGCACCGGGATCTGCAGTACCCCGTGGCCCCGCCACGACCTGGCACTGCCGTAGGGCTTGCCGGAACGGATCAGTTGTCGGTGATCCTGCACAACACATCGCCGCTCGCCACCGGTGTGCCGGCGTCGACGAGCTCGTGCACGACGCCCGAACGATGGGCTGCGATCGGCTGCTCCATCTTCATGGCCTCCAGCACGACCACCGTCTCGCCCTCGTCGACGTGCTGGCCCTCGCTGACCGCGGCCTTGACGATGGTGCCCTGCATCGGCGAGGTGAGCGCATTGCCGCCTGCCTCGGTGACCTTGCCGCCGCCGCGACCGCGCTTGGTGGGCCGGCGCAGCTTCGGGGCCCGGGGACTGCCGGTCTGCAGGCCGGCCGGGAGCTTGACCTCAAGACGCCGACCGTTGACCTCGACCACGACGCTCTGGCGCTCGCTGGCCTCGTCGGGAACCCCGAGGTCACCGGCATAGGGCTTGATCTGGTTGTCGAACTCGGTCTCGATCCAGTCGGTGAAGACCCCGAAGACACCGTCCTGCGCGGTGAACGCCGGATCCTCGACGATCACCCTGTCGAAGGGGATGACCGTCGGCATGCCCTCGAGGACGAACTCCGACAGAGCCCGTCGTGCCCGCTCCAGGGCGGTGCGCCGGTCCGGCCCGCTCACCACGAGCTTCGCGACCAGCGAGTCGAAGGCTCCCGGCACGCTCATGCCCCGCCGGTAGCCCTCGTCGATGCGCACGCCCGGCCCGCACGGTGGCCTGAAGTGGGTGAGGGTGCCCGGGGCCGGCATGAAATTGCGTCCCGGATCCTCGGCGTTGATCCGGAACTCGAAGGAGTGCCCGACCGAGGGCGGGTCCGGGTAGCCCAGGCGCCCGCCGCAGGCGATCCGGAACTGCTCGCGCACCAGGTCGACGCCGCTGACCTCTTCGGTCACCGGATGCTCCACCTGGAGCCGGGTGTTCACCTCGAGGAAGCTGATCGTGCCGTCCTGGCCGACCAGGAACTCGCACGTGCCGGCGCCGACATAGCCTGCCTCCTTGAGGATGGCCTTGGACGCGGAGTACAACCGCTCCACCTGGTCCGGGTCGAGGAAGGGTGCGGGGGCCTCCTCGACGAGCTTCTGGTGCCGCCGCTGCAGCGAGCAGTCGCGGGTGGACATCACCACGACATTGCCGTACTCGTCGGCCAGGCACTGGGTCTCCACATGGCGTGGCTTGTCGAGATAGCGCTCCACGAAACACTCGCCGCGGCCGAAGGCCGTCACCGCCTCGCGAACCGCCGAGGCGTACAGGCTCGGGATCTCCTCGATGGTGCGCGCCACCTTGAGCCCGCGGCCGCCACCGCCGAAGGCCGCCTTGATCGCCACCGGCAGCCCGTGCTCGGTGGCGAAGGACACGATCTCGTCGGCGTCGGTCACCGGGTCGGGTGTGCCGGGCACCTGGGGTGCGCCCACCTTCTGGGCGATGTGGCGGGCCGTGACCTTGTCGCCGAGCTTCTCGATCGCCTGCGGGGGAGGCCCGATCCACACCAGACCCGCGTCGATGACGGCCTGGGCGAAGTTCGCGTTCTCCGAGAGGAAGCCATATCCCGGATGCACCGCGTCCGCCCCGCTGCGGTGGGCCGCCGCGATGATCTTGTCGATGTCGAGATAGGTCTCGGCGGGCGTCGAGCCGTTGAGCGCGAAGGCCTCGTCGGCCAGCTCCACGAACAAGGAGGCGGAGTCGGAGTCGGCATAGACCGCCACGCTGGCAAGACCGGCGTCCCTCGCTGCACGGATCACGCGGACGGCGATCTCGCCTCGGTTGGCAACGAGCACCTTGGAGATGGTGCGGGTGGACTCGGCACTCACCACTGGTTCCTCCTCAGGACAAAGTGACGGCACTGCTCTAGGGAGTCTAGGGCACCCCGCCGACGCCGAGTGTTCTCGCCGCGACGTGAAAACACAGGCGGGGAAGCCGATTCAGTGCCGACGCTGGCAGCGTCCGCACCAGAAGAGCTGGCGTCCGGACAGCACCTCGTGGCGCACCAGCGAGCCGCAGACCAGGCAGTGCTGGCCCTCGCGCCGGTAGACGTAGACCTCGCCGCCGTGGGCATCCACCCTCGGCGGCCGGCCCATCGCCTCGGGGGTGTGCTCGGGGCGGACCGTGTCGATGCGTCCGTCGCGCACTCCCAGCGCCATGAGCGCGACCAGGTCGGCCCAGATCGCGTCGAAGCTGTCACGGTGCAGCTCGGAGCCGGGGCAGTGGGGGTCGATCCGGTTGCGGAAGAGCACCTCGGCCCGGTAGATGTTGCCGACCCCGGCGAACATGCTCTGGTCCATCAGCAGCGCCGCAACCGGCCGGGACGAGCGGTGCACCCGGCGCCAGGTCTGCTCGGGATCCGCGTCCGCGCGCAGCGGATCGGCCCCGAGCTTGCTGGTGGCGAGAGCCTGCTGCTCGGGGGTGATCAGCCGGCACAGCTGCGGACCGTGCAGATCGGCTGCCCAGCGGTCGTCGTTGATCCGTACCCGCACCTGCCCGACGGCGGGCGCCGTGGGCGCGATGCGCAGCTTTCCGATGAGACCGAGGTGGATGTGCAGGACATCGGTGGGGGTGGGTGCGCCGAAGCCGATGAACAGGTGCTTGCCCCATGCCTCGGCCCCCAGCAGCCGGGAGCCGTCCACCAGCGCGGCGGACTCGGCGAAACGGCCCTGCGGTGAGCTGACCTGGACGGTGCGCCCGTCGAACACCTCCCCGATGCGACGTGCGAGGCGATGCAGGACGTGACCTTCGGGCATGGCTGCCAGTCTAGGAGCCGGACCGGCGTGGGCTCAGCCCTGCTCGTAGCGCCCGGCCAGCACCACGTCGGGGGCATTGGCGAGCGCCGCCTCGACACGCCGGCGCGAGACCGCGGTGAGCCCCGCGGGCAGCTCCGTGAGCGCGAACCAGCGCACCGAGGAGTTCTCGCCGTCCCCGGTGCCCACCGTGCCGCCGGTGCAGTGCGCGCGGAAGACGTGGTCGACGAAGGCGCAGACATCGCCGTTGGGGTAGCGGATCGGGCCGGTCACCCCGAGCATCACCATCCGCTCGATGGTCACGCTGAGCTCGGTCTCCTCCAGACACTCGCGGACGGCGGCGCTCTGGGGCGGCTCGAGGGGTTCGACGATGCCGTCGATGGTTGTCCAGTTCCCGTTGTCGGAGCGCCGGCCGAGCAGCACCTGCTGCACACCGTCGACCTCACGCAGGACCACCGTGGAGCATCCCAGCAGCCACAGTGGCTGGTGGCCGATGTGCCGGCGTAGGTTCACGATGAACTCGGGTGTCGGCATGGATCCTCCCAGGGACGGACGGCGGCACGGCTGATTCTAGGTGTCGATCGTCGCCGCACGGCGACGGACGGGGGCGACGATGGTGAGGACGCAGGGCAGGGTGTGGCGGGACGGCACGCTCGTGGAGCGGGACTTCCCGCTGGCGGAGGTGTCCCAGCGCATCGGCGACGAGCGCAATCTGGTGTGGCTCGACCTGCTGGGGCCGACGGCCGAGGAGCTGTCCGGACTGGCCGAGGAGCTCGGCTTCGACCTGCACACCGTGGAGGACGCGCTGGCACCGCGGGAGCGGGCCAAGGCCGTGCGCCACGACACGCGCTGGTTCATCCTGGTGCACGCCCTGCGCCTGGTCGGCGCCGACGACTACGAGTCCCGCATCCGGGTGGCCCGGATCTCCTCCTTCGTGCTTCCCAACGCGCTCGTCACGGTGCGCACCGATCCCGACTGGGACATGGGCCAGGTCGTCGAGCGGTGGGACGGCAACCTCCGGCTGCTGACGCTGGGCACCCCGGGTCTGCTGCACGGTCTGCTGGACACCGTCGTCGACGGCCACTTCGAGGTCATCGAGGAGCTCGACGACAGCATGGAGGAGCTGGAGGACCTGCTGTTCGAGGAGGAGGCAAGCACCCGCAATGTGCAGCGGCTGACGTACCAGCTGCGCCGCGAGCTCGTCGAGGTGCGCCGCATCTGCCTGCCGATGCGCGAGGTGGTCTCGTCGGTGATCAGGGGCACCCAGGACCTCACCGACTGGGTGATGCCGCTGCGCGGCTACTACGAGGACCTGAACGACCACGTGCAGCGCGAGGGCGAGTGGACGGAGTCGCTGCGCGACCTGGTCTCGAGCATCTACGAGACGAACATCTCGCTGGCGGACACCCGGATGAATGTCGTCATGAAGCAGCTCTCCGGCTGGGCCGCCATCATCGCGGTCCCCACCCTGATCACCGGCTGGTTCGGCCAGAACGTGCCCTTCCTGGGCTTCGGCTCCAGGTCGGGACTGTGGGTCTCGATCGGGCTGATCGTGGTGTGCGTGGCGATCCTCTACCGGGTCTTCAGGACCAAGGACTGGATCTGAGAGACGCCGTGATCGCCGGCGGGCGGCGGGCCCACAGGGTGACCACCCCCGGCGGCCGGCGCCGTCCGAGTGACGCGGCACCCTAGGCTGGGGGCGTGCCAGCGCCAGATGACCTCCAGCCCTCCAGGCCTCGCATCCGGTCGGGGCTGCGTATCGCGGTGGCATCCGCCGTTCTTCTCGCGGGGACTGCCTGCGCGGGGTCGACATCGGCCACGTCGGTGACATCGTCCGGCCAGGGGGCGTCGACGCCGTCGGTGTCCGCATCGTCGCCCAGCGTGGCGCCGGGGGAGAGCCTGGCTGCGTTGGGCTTCCTGCACGGCCCCCAGGGGTTCACCGTGCCGACCGGGCTCGACGTGCGCCAGAGCGTGGACCAGAGCAATGTCGTGACCCTCGTCGTGCCGGCCGACCAGGGTCCTGAGCTGCTCGGCTATCTCGAGGCCCGGCTGCCGGCCGCCGGCTACACGATCACCGCGCGGAGCGCCGACTCCCTCGTCTTCGGGAACGCCGGCTGGCAGGGGGCCTTCACGATGTCCGACTCCCTGGCCGGGCTGACTCTGCGCCGCCTCGACCAGAAGACTCCCTGAGCTCGCCGACCGGCCTGCTCAGTGCTGCGGGGCGGCGCCGTCCATGAGGCTGAACCAGCCGACGCCGAGGTCCAGCAGCATCTGACGCACCAGCGGCAGCGAGATTCCCACCACATTGTGCGGGTCGCCGATCACGCCGGTGACGAACGGCCCGCCGCGCCCGTCGATGGTGAAACCGCCGGCCACCGCCTGCGACTCGCCGGTGGCCACGTAGGAGGCGATCTCGGAGTCGGTGAGGTCCGCGAACGAGACGACGGTGGTGGCGACCCTGGTCATGTGGTCCCACCGGCCGTGGTGCAGCACGGCCACATGGTGGCCGGTGTGGATGACGCCCTCACGCCCCCGCATCCGGTACCAGCGAACGATCGCTGCCTCCGCGGTGCCCGGCTTGCCGTAGATGTGCCCCTCGATCTCCAGCAGCGTGTCGCAGGCCAACACGACGGCCGGGTCCGAGAGGCCGTCCTCGGCCTCCAGCCGCTCGATGACCGAGCGTCCCTTGGACTCCGCCAGACGCTGGGTGAGGTGGTCGATGCTCTCGCCCATCGCGGCGGTCTCGTCGATGTGCGGGCTGGCCGTGCTGGGCCGCAGACCGGCCGCCCGGAGCGTGGCGAGACGGGCCGGGGACGAGGACGCGAGGACCAATTGCACCCTGACATCCTAGTTGCCACCCGGTGCACCACCGCCCGGACCGGCGGGCGTCCGGACCACCGCCGGCCGCCCGACGAGGGCTCAGCGCAGACTCGACCCCCAGGACTCGCGCCCGGACATCAGCGGCTGGCGGATGGTGCTCCAGTAGGACTTCCAGCCACTGAGATTGGCGCGGTCCTCGTTCTCGTGGGCCGTCGACTCCGCGAGCATGGCCGCCAGCACGACGGTCAGCGCACCCAGCTCCTCGTCGGTCGGTTCGCCCTTCGCGACCTCCACCGGGGAGCTCGGCGTCTCCTCCGCGCCGCGTGAGCCGGTCACAGCGGAATGTTCCCGTGCTTCTTGGGCGGCAGCGCCTCGCGCTTGGTGCGCAGCAGCCGCAGGAAACGGATCACCTGGGAGCGGGTCTCGTGCGGGTAGATGACCTGGTCGAAGTAGCCGCGCTCGGCTGCGACGTAGGGGTTCGACATCTGCTCGTCGTACTCCTCGATCAGTCGCGCCCGCTCGGCCTCAGGGTCGTCGGCGGCTGCGATCTGCTTGCGGTGCAGGATGCTCACCGCGCCGTCGGCGCCCATCACAGCGATCTGCGCGGTCGGCCAGGCGAGGTTGATGTCGGCGCCCAGGTGCTTGGAGCCCATCACGATGTAGGCGCCGCCGTAGGCCTTGCGGGTCACGACCGTCATCTTCGGCACCGTCGCCTCGCAGTAGGCGTAGATGAGCTTCGCGCCCCGGTGGATGATGCCGTTGTGCTCCTGCTCGACGCCCGGCAGGAATCCGGGCACGTCGACGAAGGACAGGATCGGGATGTTGAAGGCATCGCAGGTGCGCACGAAGCGAGCGGCCTTCTCGCTGGCCCGGGTGTCCAGACAGCCCGCGTAGAGCAGCGGCTGGTTCGCCACGATGCCGATGCTGCGTCCCTCGACGCGGCCGAAGCCGCAGATCACGTTGCCGGCGTACAGCGGCATCACCTCGAGGAACTCGTCCTCGTCGAGCACGGTCCGGATGATCTCGCGCATGTCGTAGGCCTGCGAGGGGGAATCGGGCATGAGCGTGTCGAGCGTGCGGTCGTGGTCGGTGATCGGCACGTCGACGTCGTCGGGGAACTCGTAGACCGGCGGATCCTCCAGATTGTTCTGGGGCAGATAGCTCACCAGGTCGCGTACGTACTCGATGGCGTCCGCCTCGTCCGCGGCGAGGTAGTGGGCATTGCCGGCGATCGCGTTGTGGGTGCGCCCGCCGCCGAGCTCCTCCATCGTCACGTCCTCGCCGGTGACCGCCTTGATGACGTCCGGGCCGGTGATGAACATCTGGCTGGTCTGGTCGACCATCACGACGAAATCGGTGAGCGCGGGGGAGTAGACGTGCCCGCCGGCGGCCGCGCCCATGATGAGGCTGATCTGCGGGATCACGCCGCTCGCCATCGTGTTGCGCCGGAAGATCTCGCCGTACATCGCCAGCGAGGCCACGCCCTCCTGGATGCGCGCGCCGCCGCCCTCGTTCATGCCGATGAGCGGCACGCCGGTCTTCGTCGCGAAGTCGATGATCTTGCAGATCTTCTCGCCGTGCGTCTGCCCCAGCGAGCCGCCGAAGATGCCGACGTCCTCGCTGAACACGCAGACCGGGCGTTCGTGGATGGCACCGACCCCGATGACCACGCCGTCGCCGTAGGGCCGGTGTTTCTCCATCCCGAAGGCATGGCTGCGGTGGCGGCTGAACTCGTCCATCTCGGTGAAGGTGCCCTCGTCCAACAGCGCCAGCACCCGCTCGCGGGCAGTCATCTTCCCGCGTGCGTGCTGCTTCTCGACACTGGACGCTGAGGCCGCGTGCACCGCCGAGTCGATCCGCTCACCGAGGTCAGCGAGCTTTCCGGCAGTGTTGTGGGTGTTCGTCGGCATGGACGAAACGATAGCGGCCGTGACGAAGCCCTCCCGCGGGACAGGCAGAATGGCCCCCGTGAGTGCGCCGAAGTGGGACAATCCGGATTTCGTCGATCGGACCGAGGCGGTCGTGAGACTCGGGTCGATGCTGCTGTGCTCGGGCACCGGCGCCTACCGGGTGAAGCATGCGATGGCCAGGGCGGCCGAGGCGATGGGAATGGACCGCCACGATGCCGCCGTCTCGCTGACCGAGATCACCACGACGACCCACATGGGCGACAACTTCCGCACCGTGGTCCGCGAGGTGCCGCGGGTCGCCGTGGACGCCCGTCGCATCGAGGCCCTGGAGACGCTGTCGAGGAATCTCCCGGACGGCTGCGACGCCCGCTTCCTGGACAGCCGCCTCGACCACATCTCCCGGCATGCGACCGCGCTGTGGCCACGCTGGGTGAACCTGCTCGCCGCCGGTCTGGCATGCGCGGCCTTCGCCGTGCTCAACCGCTTCAGTATCGCGGAGGCGCTCGTCGTGCTCGTGGGGGCGGCCTGCGGCCAGGCGGTGCGCAGGACGCTCTCGCGCCACGAGGCGAACCAGTTCGGGGTGGCGGCGGTGGCCGGTGCAGCCGCCAGCCTGGTCTACCTGTTCCTCATGGTGATCTGCCGGGCCCAACCGTGGGGGCCGCTGCACAGCGTGGACGGCACCGGCTATGTGGCGGCCATCCTCTTCCTGGTGCCCGGCTTCCCCATGATGACCGCAGTCCTCGACATCGCCCGGCTGGACTTCGGGGCGGGCCTGCCACGGGTCTTCTACGCGGTGGCGATCGTGCTGTCCGCCGGTGCGGGCGCCTGGGGGATCTGCCTGGTCTTCGGGCTCGAGCCGCTGCCGCCCGGCGCCCGGATCACCGGAGTGTGGTGGTGGGTCGCGATCGCGGTGAGCACCTTCATCGGCATCTGCGGTTTCGCCGTGCTGTTCAACTCGACCCGGGCCATGATCTGGCGGGCCGCGCTGGCCGGGACGGTCGCCAATGTGGTCCGCTTCGCACTGGAGGGCAACGGCATGCCGCCGGCCGCGGCCGACTTCATCGGCGGCCTGCTGGTCGGGCTGCTGGCCTGGGTCTTCGCCAACGACGGCACCCTGCCACGCATCACGCTGTCCGTCCCGGGATCGGTGATCATGGTTCCCGGCGCCGCGATGTACCGAACCCTGTACTGGTTCAACGCCGGCAACACCACCCAGGCACTCGCCTACGGCATGAACGCCCTCATCGGTGTCCTCGCACTGGCATCCGGGCTCGCGGCGGCCCGGATGCTCACCGATCCGGGCTGGACGATGGTGCGCTGGCGTCCCAGCCCGCATGCCTTCCGCACCGAGGAGGGCCAGACCCTGACGCGCTGAGCCGGCCCCGGCGCGCCCCGAGGCTAGAGTGTCGCCGTGCCGACCACCGCCCCCCTGTCCGTCGCCGAACTCACCGAACTGCTGGGCCCCGGCTCGTGCTGGGGGCCGATCAGCTGGCGGGCGGTCACCGGCTCGACCAACGACGACCTCGCCGCCCTGGCCAGGCATGGCGCCCGTGCCGGCCAGGTCCTGTTCAGCGAGCACCAGCGGGTCGGCAAGGGCCGCTTCACCCGCGCCTGGCAGGACACCCCGGGAACCTCGGTGGCCAGCTCCGTGCTCGTCGCACCGCGCCCGCAGGCACCCTCGTGGGGATGGCTGAGCCTGCTCGTCGGGCTTGCCGTGCGCGAGGGCATCGAGACGTACACCGGCGCGCAGCCGGGGCGGATCACCCTGAAGTGGCCCAATGACGTGCTCGTCGACGGCCGGAAGGTGTGCGGCATCCTCTGCGAGAGGGTCGGCGATCTCGCCGTTCTCGGCTGGGGCCTCAACATCTGCATGGACGAGGACGAACTGCCCGTCCCCCGCGCCGGCTCGCTGCTGCTGGCCGGTCTTCCCCATGACAAGACGGGAGTGCTCGCGGCCGTCCTCACGAGCCTGCAGCGCTGGTTCGAGCTGTGGCAGGAGCGCGGCGAGGTGCGCAGCGAGTACGAGGCGGTCTGCGACACGATCGGTCGTCAGGTCAACCTGCACGCGGACATCGAACGCTCCGGCAGCTCGGTCATCCCGGGCCTGGCGGTCGGCGTCGACGCCACCGGGGCCATCCTCATCGAGGACGCCGAGGGCGGGCGACGCCCCTACAGCGCAGGCGACGTGGTGCACCTGCGCTGAGCGCGGCAACCGGTCGCGGATGCGGGCCGGGCGTGCCCGGCTGCCACAATGGTGGCCATGGGGCATTCACGACACGGACTCGGACCGGACGAGCAATTGGTCGTCCGGTTACGAACCCACCCCAAGGTGCTGATCGGGCCGGTGCTGGTCCTGATGCTGCTCGCCGCGGGTTTCGGGATCCTCATCGGGCAGCTGCCGCGCGACTGGGCGGACTGGGTCAGGCTCGGTCTGCTGGGTGTCTTCCTGGTGCTGGTGGTGATCTTCGTCCTCAGCCCCGTGCTGCGCTGGGCCACCACGAGCTACACCATCACCACGCAGCGCATCATGCTGCGCACCGGCGTCCTGCACCGCGGCGGTCACGACCTGCCGCTCAACCGGATCACCGACGTCAGTTTCAATCGCAGTCTGTTCGACCGGATGTGGGGGTGCGGCACGCTCAGGCTCATGACGAGCTCCGAGACCCCGCTGGAGCTGCCCGACGTGCCCGAGGTGATGGACGTGCACAATGTGCTCGCCGACCTCGTCTACGCCAGCTATCCCACGTCCTGAGCCGAGCCCTCGGGCAGGCTCGCGGGAGCGGGCAGCTGCTCCGCTCGTCCGGTCGACCGGGCCGCGGTGCTGCCGGACTGCCTCGCCACCCTCAGCACCTGCAGGGAGCCGAGCAGCCCCAGCACGAGCAGGCCTGCGGTCAGCCACAGCGAGTCGCGGGTGGCGCGGGCGAAGCCTGCGGACAGGGCATCGACGATCTGGGGCCCCTGGGTCCCGAAGCTGCCGGTGGTGCCCTGGCCTCGCAGCTCGGTGACCAGACCGCCCGCGGTGGCCGTCGTCCCCTCGACGAGCGCCCGGACCGAGGAGGCCGGCAGCCCGGGCAGGGCGCCCAGCAGGCCCGGCAGGATCTCGGCGAGCCGGGTGCCCAGCAGCGTCCCGGCCAGGGCCGCACCCAGCGCGCTGCCGAGCTGGCGCACGGTGGACTGGGTCGCCGATCCGCTGCCCGACTTCTGGACCGGGATGTCCCCGAGCACCGTGGAGGTCAGCTGGGCGCTGGCCAGCCCCAGCCCCAGCCCGTAGACCACCAGCGTGACCACCAGCGCTCCCACGGGCAGCGGGGAGCGGGTCGTCAGCCCGGTGAACAGCACCCCGACCAGCTCGAGCACCAGACCGGCGACGACGACCTGGGCGGCACCCAGCCTGGCCGCGAGATGACGGGCCAGTGCGCCGGAGACGAAGGCCCCCAGGGCCATGGCCGCAAGCACCAGACCGGCCTCCATCGGGTCGAGCCCCGATGCGTTCACCAGGAACAGCGGGAGGACGAACAACAGCGAGAACTCGCCGGCAGTGACCGTCGCCGCAGTCAGATTCCCCCAGCGGAAGGTCGGCACGCCGAACAGGCTGAGGTCGAGCAGCACATTGCGCCCCGCGCGGTGTCGGCGGCGCTCCAGGCAGACGAAGGCCGTCAGTGCGCCCGCTCCCAGCAGCAGTGCCGGCGTCACCGGGGACAACGGCGCGTCCGCGGGCCAGTGCCAGCCGCCGAGGTCGACCCCCTGGCGTGGCCTCCACCAGCCGAGGCTCCGCCCCTCGATGAGGCCGAAGACGAGTGCGCCCGCACCGACCGCGGACAGCAGGACGCCGAGATGGTCCGCCCTGCCGGGGCCGGCGGGCTCGCCGCGGGTCCGGGGCACGAAGGCCAGGGTGCCGATCAGCACGAGCACGCACAGCGGAAGGTTCACCAGGAAGACCCACCGCCAGCTCGCGGCCGAGGTGATCCAGCCGCCGATCAACGGGCCGATCGCGGCGGCGCCCGACATCACGGCGCCCCACACGCCGAAGGCCACCGCCCGGTCGCGGCCGCGGAAGGTCGCCGAGACGGTCGCCAGGGTGCTGGGCAGCACCATGGATCCCCCGATGCCCTGCACGGCGCGGGCGAGCAGCAGCACCCCGGCCGATCCGGCGGCGCTGGCCAGCGCCGAGCCCAGGCCGAAGACGACCACTCCGGTGCCGAACAGCCTGCGGCGACCGCGCACGTCGCCCAGACGCCCCAGCGGAAGGAGCAGGGCGGCGAAGACGACGTTGTACAGGCTCGAGATCCACTGGGCGTCGGCCAGGTCGAGGTGCAGCGAGTCGACGATCGTCGGCGTCGCGACACCCACGATCGTGCCGTCCAGCACGATGAGTGCCAGGCCCGAGGCCAGCGTCGCGAGTGCCCACCAGCGATGTCGGGTCCCGGGCACGAGCACCTCCACGTCAGCGGCACCGTGAGGTGCAAGTTAGCGACAGGGTGTCGCGATGATGAGCCTACCGTCTGCACAGGAGATCGGGCGAGGGCCCGGGAATCTCCGAGTAGCGTTGACAAGGAGCCCCAGACGAAGCGGGTCCGCCACCCGGAGGTGTGAATGCCCAAGATCAACGCGCCTACCGTACGCGAGCACCACGAGCGCGTGCTCACGGCCCTGGTGGACGCCGCGGAGGCCGTCCTGCGCGACGAAGGTCCCGACGGTCTGACCGCCGCCGCGGTGAGTTCGCGGGCGGGAGTGGCCCGCAACTCCATCTACCGGTACGTCGAGAGCGTCGACGACCTGCGCGGGCTGGTGGTCCAGCGTTACATGCCGGCCTGGTTCGCCGCCGTCCAGGAGAGCATGAACGCCACGGGCGACCCGCAGCAGCAGATCCTGGCCTGGGCGCGCACAAATCTCCAGCAGGCCACCATCGCCGGCCACGGCTGGCTGATGCGGGTGAGTGGTCACCGGCTGGACGCCAACTCGGCGCACACCGTCGACCAGGCCCACCAGAGTCTGTCGGGCGTGCTCGTGCAGGCATGGTCGCACCTGGCGCCCAACCAGGCGCGGCTCGCCGCCGAGATGACCGCCGGGCTGCTCACCGCCTGCATGCACCAGGTGGAGGCGGGCGCCGAGCTCGGTGCCGTCGAGGACACCCTGGACCGCGTCGTCCGGGCGCTCATCGCAGCCCTGTCCTCCCGGCCGGCCGATCTGCCGGCGGCCCGGCTCTGAGTGCGGCTCAGAGCACCTCGGGGGGGAGCGTCTCGGTGAGCACGCCGCTGGAGGCGGGCTCGTTGCTGGGCAGCACATGGAGGACCCTTGGCCCCTCGCGCTCCGCGACGACCTTGGTCAGCGCGCCGTCGACGAAGTGCACGGCCGCCCCGTCGTCCACCGCGTAACCGCCCGGGATGACGCCGGAGGCCACCGCCTGCGTGTAGTTCGCGCCGCGGTCCTCACCGTCCAGATGCGGGCAGAAGCTGCCGGGCAACAGGCTCAACCCGCCACGCCAGCCCCTCAGGTCGCCGAATGCGTCGGTCAGACAGCCCTCGAACCAGCAGGCCGCGCCCGCCGAGAGGCCGCTGAAGACGACATTGCGGGTGCGATCGTTCGCCATCCGCTTGAACTGCGAGGAGACGCCGTGGGTGTCCCACAGCGCCAGCAGATTGACGGTGTTGCCGCCGCCCACGACGAAGACATCGGCGTCCTGGAGGCGCTTGACCGACTCGGCGGCTCCCTGCCACAGCGTCAGCACCATCGTGCGCACGCCCAACCCCGAATAGGCCATCAGGAAACGGTTGATGTAGGGCGCCGAGTCGGCGGAGGCGGTGGGGACGAAGCACACCAGCGGGGAGCGGGAATCGGACAACTCGAGAATGTACCGGTCAAGACTCGTCGGTGCGCCGTTCCTGGCCATCGAGAAGCCGCCGCCGCCCATCGCCACGATGTGAGTGCTCATGCGGCCATGATCTCATGGCCCCGACTAGGGTTGGACCGTGAATTCGGCGCACACCGTGGGGATCATCGGAGGCGGGCAGCTGGCCCGCATGATGTACGAGGCGTCCATCGGGCTGGGGCTGGAGATCAAGCTCCTCGCCGAGGGCCCCGATGTGAGCGCGGCCCGGGTGGTGCACGACGTCACGATCGGCGACTACACCGACCCCCAGCTGGTCAAGGACTTCGCGGCCGGCGTCGAGGTGCTCACCTTCGACCACGAGCACGTCCCGACGCGTCTGCTGGCGGAGCTCGAGGCAGCCGGCACCGCGGTGCGTCCCGGGCCCGCCGCTCTCGTCCATGCGCAGGACAAGGCCCTCATGCGCGCCCGGCTGGGCGGAGAGCTGGGCCTGCCCTCGCCGCGCTGGCAGTTGTGTGCCGACGCGGATGTGCTGCGCGCCTTCGGCGAGGTGGTCGGCTGGCCGCTCATCGCCAAGGAGTCGCGCGGGGGATACGACGGCCACGGGGTCTGGCGCATCGAGGGACCGCAGGACGCCCAGCAGCCCTTCGAACAGAGCCTCGACGTCAGTGCCGGTGAGAGCGTCGAGATCATCGGCGAGGAGTTCGTCGACTTCGCCCGGGAGCTGTCGGTCATCGTGGCCCGCAATCCGCAGGGCGAGTGCGTCGCCTATCCGGTCAGCGAGACCGTCCAGGAGCACGGCATCTGCGTGGAGACGACCACGCCGGCGCCCGGACTCGACCCGGGCAGGGCCCGCGAGATCCAGGAGCTCGGGCGCCACATCGCCGCCGAGCTCGGGGTGGTGGGGCTGCTCGCCGTCGAGCTCATGGAGCGCCGCGACGGCACGGCGGTCATCAACGAGTTGGCGATGCGCCCGCACAACACCGGCCACTGGTCGATCGACGGTGCGGTGACCAGCCAGTTCGAGAACCACCTGCGCGCGGTGGCGGGGCTGCCGCTGGGCGATCCCTCGGCACGCCAGCCCTGGTGCACGATGCGCAATGTGCTCGGCGGCAGTCACGATGACCTCACCGCCGAACTCGCCGACGTGGGCCGCGACGGCGGGCTCAAGGTGCAGTTCTACGGCAAGACCATGAGACCGGGGCGGAAGGTGGGTCACGTGACGACCTACGGCGACGACCTGGCCGATGTGCAGAATCGGGCGCGCCGCGCCGCCGCGCATCTCATGGGCACCGATCTCAGGGGTGCCGGGACAAGGGGGAACGATGAGTGAACAGCAGGCCCTGGTGGGCGTCGTGATGGGCTCGGACTCCGACTGGCCCACGATGAAGCCGGCCGCCGACGCGCTGACCGAGTTCGGGGTGGGCTTCGAGGCCGATGTCGTCTCGGCGCACCGGATGCCCGAGGACATGGTCAGCTACGGACGCCGGGCCCACACCAGGGGGCTGCGGGTGATCATCGCGGGCGCCGGAGGTGCCGCACACCTGCCCGGCATGCTCGCCGCGCTCACCCCGCTGCCCGTGATCGGGGTTCCGGTGCCGCTGAAGAATCTGGAGGGCCTGGACTCACTGCTGTCCATCGTGCAGATGCCCTCGGGCGTCCCGGTCGCCACCGTGGCCATCGGCAATGCGCGCAATGCCGGCCTGCTCGCGGTGCGCATCCTGGCCAGCGGCGACGAGGCGCTCACCGCCAGGATGCTCGACTTCCAGGCGCAGCTGCGGCAGACCGCGCTCGACAAGGGCGCCGCCGTGAGGGCAATGCTCGGCTGAGTCCGCCCGCTCCTGGGTTCCGGATCCCGAGCCCGGGTGTCAGGGCTCTGTGGCCGGGGCCTTTGGCTGTTCCGCCCTGGCGGTCAGCTCTCGTACTGGCTCATCGTGCTGGTGTCGCCCTTCGCCAGTGCCGAGAACATCGCCTGCGTCTTCGTGGAATCCAGGATGACCACTGACTGGGTGCCGTCGTCCGACCAGCCGGCGGCGTCGGCCACCGGCACCTGGACCGTGTATCCTTGGCCCGAGGAGACCGAGAGCATGCCCTTCCCCAGGGCCAGCAGGACGCCCGGACCGGTCCCCGCGCCGCGGGTGAAGGACCCGGACAGGGCCTTGTTCACCTTCCACCAGCGCACCGGGTTGAGCACCGTCGCGGGCGACTTCAACTTGTTCGCGACCTTGGAGACCACCTCGCGCTGGCGCTTGGCGCGGCCGAGGTCCCCCTCGGGATCGCCGTAACGGTGACGCACATAGCCCAGGGCCTTCGCTCCGTCGAGGGTCTGGCAGCCGGCTGGGAGATTGATGTTGGCCTTGTCGTCGTCGATGGCGGAGGCCAGGCAGACATTGATGCCGTTCACCGAATCGACGACATTGGCGAAACCGTCGAATCCGATTTCCATGTATCCGTCGATGCGCAGTCCGGTGACGGTCTCGATGGTCTGCACGAGCAATTGCGGTCCGCCGTAGGAATAGGCGGCATTGATCTTGTCCTTGCCATACCCAGGGATGTCGACATAGGAGTCGCGGGGGACGCTGATGAGCACCGACTTCCCGCTCGGCGGCACGTACAGGATCATGATCGTGTCGGTGCGGCTGCCGTCGGCGTCGCCGGTGCCGAGTTCGTCCTTCTGCGCCTGGGTCAGGTCGGTCCGCGAGTCGCTCCCGACGAGCAGGATCGCGGTGCCCGGCTGGCTGGCCGGCCTGGTGCCGCTGGGCACCCAGTTCACCTGCGGCATGTCCGACCAGGCCTTGATCGGCACCGCCACGATGTAGACGACCCAGGCGAGGAGCACCACGAGCACGGTCAGCACGGTGCGACGCACCGGATGGCGGCGTCTGGGCATCGTGGGCACCGCGCGCGGGCCCGAACCCCGGTGGCCGCCGCCTCCGAAGGACGCCGAGGTCTGGGGCGGTGCGACCGGCCTGGCGGCGTGCGGGGGAGCGTATCCCCGACCGGAGGGCTGGTGGTGCTGGGCGCCGAACTGCTGTGGTTCGCGATGTGGGGAGCTGGCCTGCGGGGAGCCGGCCTGTGGGGAGCTGGCCTGCTGGGCATGGTGGCGCCGGGCCGACTTCTGCGCCAGGTATTCACGCTCGCGGCGCTCGATGTCGGCGCTGTTGGAGATGTTCGTGACGCGTCCCTGCTGCGGGGCGGGGGAGCCGCCGTTCCCGTCACCCCGCTGGTAGAGCCAGTCGAGGTCTTCCCGGTGACGCTCCTCGTCGCTCGAATCGACCATGCCGCCCACGGTACCGGCAGCGGCTGTCGACAGGCGTGTGCGGTTCGTTCCCCGGCGTGGTGCGCAATCCCGTGCAGACAGGTGTGCCGTGCGTTACCGGGCGTGGTGCGCAATTCGGTACCTGGAGTGTTGCGCAATTCGGAATGGGGGTGAGCTGCGCAATTCGGTATATGTCGAGGTGGGGCCGCGGTTCCGGCGTGTGGTGGACGTGCTCGGCCCAGTTTCCCCAGATATTGTGAGCCCGTGAGATATGCAGTCATCATGGCGGGCGGATCAGGCACCAGGCTGTGGCCGTTGAGCCGGCAGGGCGAGCCGAAGCAACTGCTGCGCCTCATCGACGGGAAGAGCCTGCTGCGGCTTGCCTTCGAGAGGGTAGCTCCTGTCGTCGGCGCCGAACACGTGCTCGTCTGCACCGGAGCGTCCTACGCGGGCGTCGTCCGCGAACAGCTCCCGGAGATGTCCGACGACAACCTGCTGGGCGAGCCGGTGGGCCGCGACTCGCTCAATGCAGTCGCCTGGCCGGCCGCGGTGCTCGCCGCCCGTGATCCCGAGGCGGTCGTCGCGATGGTCACCGCCGACCAGCTCATCGAACCCGTCGAGGTCTTCGAGGACCGGCTGCGGACCGCCTTCGGGGTGGCCGAGGCCGATTCCGACGCGCTGGTCACCTTCGGAGTGGTGCCGACCAGTCCCCACACCGGCTACGGATATCTGCACAAGGGCCCGGCCGTCCCGGGCTTCGACGACGTCTGCGAGGTCCTGCAGTTCCGGGAGAAGCCGGACGCCGAGCTCGCCCGCGAGTACCTCGCATCCGGTGACTACTGGTGGAACTCCGGCATGTTCGTCTGGCAGGCGTCCACCCTCCTGAGGCAGTTGGCCACCCTCGTCCCGGCCACCCATGCCGCAGTCCTCGAGCTGGCCGCCCACCCCGATCGCCTCGGGACGATCTACCCGGGGCTGGAGAAGATCTCGGTGGACTTTGCGGTGATGGAGCCGGTCAGCCGCGGCCGGGGCAGCGCCCATGTCGTGGCCGTCTCGCTCACCGCCCGCTGGGCCGACGTCGGAAGCTTCGCCAGCCTCTACGAGGAGCTTCCCCACGACGACTTCGGCAATGTGCGCCAGGGCCAGGTGGTGGCCTCAGACACCACCGACTGCCTTCTCATCAATGCCGAGCCCGGCGGCTCGGTGCTCGCCGTGACCGGCCTGCACGGAATGGTCGCGGTGCGGACGCCTTCCGCGACGCTGGTCTGCCCGATCGGCGCCTCGCAGCAGGTGAAGGGGCTCTCGGCGAGCGTGGCGCGCGAGGTCGACCCGGCGCTGGCATGATCGGCTCGGAGTGTTCGTGGTCGGACAGATGCAACGAGATGGGTGGGCTTCATGGCTGAATTCCTGCGCCGGGTGCGTGAACCCGCGGCCTGGCTGTTGTTGGGGGTGACAGCGCTCTACCTGGTCCTCGACCTCATCCGATTCGGCTGGAATCTGGGCCACCAGCATCTCGGGCTCGCCGCGGCGGCACGTCAGACGGGCAATTCGGTGGGACTCGTGTGGGTCCTGCTGGACCTGGGCATCGTGCTGTGCTGCGTGCTCATCAGCCCGCCCGTGCGGCGCGGCAGGGCGGTGACGCTGAGCGCGGCCGTCCTGGTGAGCGTGGTCGCCGTCTACGACCTGTTCCTGCTCATCACGGGAATCGTCGGGGGTGGTTCCGCATTCGGACGGGTGCTGGAGGCGATCGGCGGCTTTCTCGAGGTGCTGTGCAAGGCGTTCGTCGCCGGCGTGCTGTGGCGCGTTGCGGTGTGGTTCCGGGAACGAGGCGCCGAGCTGTACGCAACGGCCCGAGCCGATGACCGCTCCTCCGATCCGCTGCCCGGTACCGAGCCGGTGTGGCGGCGCGACGAGGCGGTCGCGATGACCTGGGACCGGGCCGGTGACGCGGCGAGCGGGGCGCCGGGCGCTGCTGGGGAGCATGGCGCGGAGGAGCGTTCCGGCGAGCCGGGCCAGCAGCAGGGCCCCCAGCAGAACTGGTCGCGTGGCGGAGGCCGGAGTCTCAGCGCCCTCGACGACGGCTTCGCCGGCCCCGGGACCGGCCCGATCAGGGCGAATGCGCCGTGGGCCAGTGCCGCCGAGCAGGCGGCCGGCCTCACTCCCGAACCCCCGGAAGGAGCCGAGCGCCCCGGCGCCACCGAGTCCGGAGACGACTCCGGTCGTCCCAGGTGGACGCCGCTGCCGCCCGACGAGAGGTGAGCCCCGCGCCCCGGCGTCGGATGATCGCCGGCCTGCGCTGCGCGGTCATCGCGGGGGCCCGCGTCCTCGGGCGGGACGCCGACGACCGGACCGTACCGGGGGAGGGCTCCTCGAGCGACTGGCAGCACCGGAGGGCGGATCGGGCCGCTGACGGATCTCGCCGGCTTGCCCCGCGGCTGTCCTCATTCATGTAATTTCACTAGTGTTGTTTGCCCGGGCGCATCCTGCGTCGGGGTGTTGTATTCCTTGACCAATCGCGGGCAGCGACGTAGCGAGGCCGGTTGAGGCGATCCGGCCGAGAGGAAGTGTGATGCAGGAACTCATGTTGCTGACGGCACTGGAGCAGGAGACCCCGCCGGACTGGCAGGAGCGCGCCCTGTGCGCCCAGACCGATCCCGAGGCCTTCTTTCCCGAGAAGGGCGGATCGACACGCGAGGCGAAGAAGGTCTGCCAGTCGTGCCCGGTGCGTGGTGAGTGCCTGGAGTACGCGCTCGAGCACGATGAGCGCTTCGGCATCTGGGGTGGCCTGTCCGAGCGCGAGAGGCGGCGGCTGCGTCGCCAGGCCGGCTGACTTCGGCAGTCAGCCCGGCTGTGGGATGCAGGGCCGCCGGTACACCGTGGCCAGCGGACGTCCACGGCAATGATCTCCGCGCAATGGCGGGGCCCCGCGCTGGCGGGCGGACCCGCCGGTGGATTCAGTCCTCGCCCTGGTCCGGATCGATCTCGTCGACGCTGCGCCCGGTGAGGGCCACCAGCTGGTCGACCAGGGTCTCGTGCACCAGCTCGTGCAGGTCGTCACGGTCGGAGGCGCGCCGCTCCAGTGGCCGCCGGTAGATGACGACCCGAGGGTGCTGACCGCCGATCGCCTCGACGGCAGCCGCGAGCGGCACCGCATCGAATTCGCCGATGTCATTCCACAACGTCCGGGCATCGGGCACCTCGTCGACGCCGATGTCGATCTCGTCGATCACGTCGGGGCAGTGGGAGGCCACCTCCGCCACGGCATCCTGGACGCACAGCAGGAAATAGGCCAGCCCTCTCGGGCGCTGCGGCACGGAGACGGGCCGGGTGGTGATGGGGTTGGGCAGGGCGAGCGGTCCGCGCAGGCCGCGCCCATGGCGGTCACGGTTACGCATGCCTCAAGCCTAGACGTGCCCCGGCGCGGGTGACCGTGCTGCTGGCCCGCGACGATCGGGCATGGTGGCCGGCCCGTGGTGGCCGGGCTGGGGCGATCGGGCTGGGAGGACCGCGGCAGTCGCCCACCTGCCGAGGCCGGAGCCGGGGCTTGACAGGGTGGTGTCCGGCCGTGACGCTGATTCACGGTGTGCCGAGTGCGGGGTCCGCCGGGATCGCCGCACACCGCGATGCGCCAGAACCTGTCGGTGTCCGAACTCGTGAACGGAGTCCCGGTGATGTTCGACGGCGGTGATCCTGCGACGAGCCCCGGTCCGGCCCGGCGATCCCCGTGCTGCGCGCCAGGCGCGTCAGGCGTCGCCAGACATCCGTTGCTGGCGGCCCTCGCCGATGGCCTCGGTCTGATCCCGCCGGGTCTGGTGGTCGTCGAGACCACCGGGGACGACCCCTGCGCCGGCGATCCCCGCGAGTCACTGCTTCCCGGTGAGCGGGCGCGGGTGGCGCGGGCCATCGGGCCGCGGGTGGCCGAGTACGTGACCGGACGCCGCTGCGCCCACGACGCGTTGGGGATGCTCGGTGTCCGCGGTCCGGTCACCAGCGATCGCGACGGGGCCCCGGTGTGGCCGGCCGGAACAACCGGGTCCATCACCCACTGCCCCGGGTACCGGGCGGCCTGCGTCGGACTGTCGGGCAGCTGGTGGGGCATCGGGGTGGACGCCGAGCCCGACAACGCGTTGCCGCCGGCCGCCCGGTCAGCCCTCATC
>JBAQVA010000011.1:0-6963 GCA_049297835.1 Propionibacterium sp. | reverse complement strand
CAGGGCGTCCGTGCTGCCCTGCCTCGCGGCCAGCTCCGACGCCGCGAAGCCGAGCACGCTGAAGGATCCGCTGCGACTGCTGCCTGCCGCCGATGCCCCGCAGGTGGGTCTGGACCAGATGTCCTTCCTGGTGCTCGGCGGGCCTCGCGGCACGCTGACCGACGGATTCCACCAGGTGCTCTATCACGCGGCAAGTGACTCGATCACCTGGTACTGCGCCTACAGCGACGAGCTGAAGTAGCCCTCGGCGCCAGCGGTGCCGGGCACCCGCGGCTCCGGTGGGACGTGCGCCCCGCAGCTGCATGCGCTGTGACGCTGCCTCCGCACACATCCCACCGACGCCCTTCCAGGAGTTGGACCACGGCGGGCCTGGATTCACCCCGTCCCGGCATGGGCGGTGACGCCGCCTCCGCGCGCATCCCCCGACACCTCTCACCAGGGGCTCGACGCGTGATCCGGCCTGGCCCCACCCCGTCCCGGCATGGGCCGGTGGAGACGGCAACCGTGCCAAAACTGCCGCAAGTCCTGCTTTTCCGGCGCGCAACGCCCGAAAACCCCATCGCGCGGTAGTTTCGGCACACTCAGGCGACGACAGCACGCAGCGAACTGCACGTGGTGCGTCCACTCACCCCTGGTCGAGGGCCAGCTGGACCCCCGAGAGGGAGTACCAGCCGGTGCGCGCGGCGCTTCCCGAGCCGGAAGTCGCCCGGATCACCTGCTGGCCGAAGCGGTCTGACCAGGCGATTCGCAGCCGGTCGATGTCGGGCTGGGTGCTCGGCAGCTCGGACGAGGAGCTCAGACCCTCCAGCACCGAGGTGTCCACCTGGGCAAGTTCGAGAGGATGGGCCAACAGGGTCTCGGCGTCGCCGGGAGCCTGGACGGTGTCGATCGGCAGGAAGCTCGACGAGCCGTCCGTGTAACACAGCCGGGTCTGGTCGATCCACGTGCTGCGCCCGGCCACCTCCTGACGCCAGCTCGTCGTGGCCCGGCACCCGGCCGCGTCCACCCCGCCCATCGTCAGCTCCAGCGAGCCGACCGTCGGCGGGCTCAGCTTGCCCAGATCGGAGATCATCACACCGAGCGAATAGCGTGTGGACAAGGTGCCCTGCAATTCCACCGGCCAGGACCCGAGCCATTCCTGGGTCTGCGCCTCGCCCTGCTGGCAGCTCGCGGTGAAGTGCATCGCCCCACCCCACGACGCGGCCCCGCTCACCGCCGTGTCGGAGGCCGCGCAGTTGCTGACGTCCGCGCGGTAGTCCGACCAGATGAGCGCCAGGTCCAGCGCCTGGTCGCTGGAGGCGCTCACCACGCCGTCCGTGGCGGTGACCTGGTGGCTCTCCACCAGGCGCGGCAGGTTCTGCGGGAAGACCTGCCAGCGCTGTTCGGTGTCCCCGCGGCGCATCGTCAGGTCGAGCTCGTCGGACCCCAGTTGAAGCGCCGACAGCTCACTCGTGCCGGCCCGCTCGCTGACCTGCGCGAAGGCCCATCGGAGAAAGCCCTTGCTGGCGGCCGAGTCGTCCAGCGGGACGCCGGCCTGGGCGCGTGCGAGCAGCCCCGGCCCGACCAGGCCGACGAACAGCACCACCGCTCCCAGCAGGACCGCGGCGAATCCCAGGGCACCGCCGCGCCGCGTGGTGCCCTGGCGACGACGGCTCACCGGGCAGTGCCGGGACGGGGCGGCTCCGCGTTCCCGCTGGCCAACACCCGCGCGGAGAGCTCGTCCACGAAGGCCTGCACCTCGGTCAGCCGATCCGGCCCGTCGTGACGGTCGTCGCCGTACCACCACTGCTCGGCCCAGGTGATGAGCGGCTCCCACTGCGGGAACTCGGCCGCGCAGTACAGCGCCGCCTCACGTTTGGTGACCTGGCTCTTCATCTGGGCGGAGTACCAGGCGCGACACATCGTGAGCGTCGCATAGGCCTGCTGGCGCACCGAGGTGTGCGAGCGCACCCAGCCGGGCCAGCGCGCCGCATGTCCCCGCACCGCGCGGAGGAATTCCGCACGGCTGAAGACGGGCAGCACGTCAGCGGCCGGCTCGCCGACCAGCGGCACGGACTGCTCGCGGACCGCCTCCCAGCCCAGCACGTTCAGCTCGGTGAGCGGCTCGCGGTGCAGCGGCTCACCCGCCTCGCTGCGCAGACCGTGATGCGTCCCGTCCCGGAAATCCCTGAGCCCGGTCAGGCCGACGTACTCCACGTCGATCCGGTCACCCCAGTCCGGGAACTGCGCGTCCACCGCCTCGTGGGCCCCACGCATGATCTCGAGCAGCTGCGCGTCGGGGTCCTCGTTCGTGACGACAAGGATGTTGATGGTGGAATTGTCCGGGCTGAAGTCCGGGTCCGACAGGCCTCCGCCGAGGTAGATGCCGACGACGCGATGGGCGATTGCGCCCATGACGGCACCGGTCAGCGTCATGAGCAGATCCTCTTCGACCAGCATCTCGACCCCCTTCGTCTCTCCCATCCTGCCCTGTCGGCGACCGGACGCGCCAGGATGGGGCGGTCCCGGCGGCGAGCGGATGCCCTCAGTGCAGGCTGGCAAGCCCCTTCGTGAGCAGGTCGAGACCGTGGTCGACGTTCGCCGGGGTCGTCGCCAGGTTGAAGCGAACGAAGCCCTTGGTGCGCGGGCTGAACCATTCCCCGAAGTCAACGGCAAGTCGGCAGGTCTTGGTGATGAACTCCCGGGTCTTGTCCGGATCCACCACGCGGCGCAGGTCGACCCACAGCAGATAGCTCCCCTCCAGGGTGGCCACCGTCACCTCGGGGGCGACCTCGGCCAGCCGGGAATGGAACTGCTCGTTGTTGCGGCGCAGCACCGCGATCAGCCCGTCGAGCCAGTCCTGGCCGTACAGCCAGCCGGCCTTGGTCGCGGTGACGCCGAGGATGTTCGTCTCAGTCTGTACGATGCCCTTGGCCCACCGGTCGTAGCGGGCACGCAGCCCGGCGTCGGGAATGATGATGTGCGAGTGGACCAGGCCGGCCAGGTTGAAGGTCTTGGAGACAGCGCTGAGCGTGATGAGGTTGCCCGCGTACCTGCCGCCCGCCACCTCCTGGGCTGCGATGAAGGGACGCTGCCCGACGAGGAGGTCCTGGTGGATCTCGTCGGAGACGACGAGCACCCCGTGCCGGGCGCACAGCTCGAGGACGGCCGCCAGCTCGGGCTCGGTCCAGACCCGGCCGACCGGATTGTGCGGCGAGCACTGGATGAACAGCTTCACGTCGTTCTCGACGATCACCTTCTCCATGTCGTCCAGGTCGTAGCGATAGCTGCCGGTCTCGTCCAGGACGAGTTCGGTGGTCACCAGCTTGCGTCCGGTGTTCCGCACCGCGCCGTGCATCGGGTAGTAGACCGGGGTCGCCAGGAGCACCGCGTCGCCCGGCTCGGTGAAGGCGTTGACCATCCAGTAGAAGCTCGTGACCACGCCGGTCGCGAAGCGCACCCAGTCGCGCTGCACCCGCGCCTCACCGTGGCGCTCGGCCCAGGCGTCGAAGGCCTCGTAGTAGGAGTCGTCGATGACCGCGTAGCCGAAGGCACCGTGGTCGATCCGCTCGTGCAGCGCCTTCAGGATCTGCTGGGGAGCCTTGAACTCCATGTCGGCGACCCACATCGCGAACAGATCCGGATCCCCGAAGCGCTCCTGCAGGGCGTCCCACTTCAACGAATTCGTGCCACGCCGCTCCACGGCATAGCTCTCGACGAAGCTCTCCAGATCCATCTGATGTCTCCTCACCACGACAACGACCCTGGCATTGTGTCACCTGGCCGCCCCGCGCCTCGACCACGGCGCGGGCGGCCAGCCCGTCCAAGCGCGGTCCCGGCGCTGCCGCTCAGTGACTCCGCGCGGACAGCTCGGTGACGACGAGCTTGATCAGCGCACCCAGCCGCCCACGGTCCGGCCAGATGGTGTGCATGGAGGCCTCCAGCAGCGGCTCGGCGGTCTGCGGGCCGACTGAGGCGAGGAGCAGCGAGCCCGAGGTGGTCCTCTCACGGACGGAATCGGTCAGGCCCTGCTCACGGACGGCGTCCAGCCAGCCGCGCGCCCCCGGGGCGGAGGTGAAGGCGACCGCGTCGAAACGGCCGCCGGCCAGCGCCTGGGCGGTCCGTGCCACCAGCTGGGGATCCGCGGCGGCCACGGCGCGGTAGACCGGGAGCTCCACCACGTCGGCGCCGGCTTCGCGCAGTCCGTCGAGCAATTCGGGATCGCCGACACCGTCGAGCTGGACGGCGATCCTCCGCCCGTCCACACCCTCGGCCCGCAGCACGTCGAGGATCTCCCGGGAGCTCTCGCTCGGTGCCACCCACGCCGCCTGCAGGCCCGCCTGCTGCAGCGCCCCGGACCCCTTCGGCCCACGGGCGATCACCCGCGTGCCGGCCAGCAGTGTCGCGACGCCCTCGCCCAGGCCGTTCGAGCCGGCCGTCTCGAGCCAGTCGCGCAGGCCGAATCCGGTGGTCACCACGACGATGTCGGGTGTCCTCCCGATGAGCCCGCGGGTCCGTTCGACGAGCGTGGCCTCGTCGATGCGGCGCTGCACCGCCAGCGTGGAGGCGATGGTCACCGCGGCACCGCGGCGCTCCAGCGCGGACGCCAGATCCTCCGCCCGGCGCTGGGCGGTCACCCAGACCTCCGTGCCGGCGATCGACTGCTCCAGCTCGCCCGACGGCTCCGGAGCATTCCCGGCGCCCTGGACGGCATCCTGCTGTGGTTGCGAGGGGCTTCCCATGTCTCCAGACTGCCACAGCTCCCGGTGCCCGGCCGCGCGCTTCCCGGCTGGCAGGACTCCTTGTGGATCGGCCAATGACGGATCCGCCGGAGAAGCCCCTCGAGGGACCACGGCCTTTGCGGAGCGGCCCGATGGAGGCGCCCCGCAATCCCGCGGTGACGGTCTCATCGCCACCGACTCCCCGGGCACGAGTGCCCTGCTGCCCCGTGCCGGGGAACTAGGATGGGGACGGCGATGGAACCCGCCTGGGCCGATGGCCCGAACCGCTGTCCTGGCTGATGGTCCCTACCCGTGAGTTGCACGGGCAGGGCGTCGCCGTCCTCCCGTGTCACCGACATGAGGAGCGCAGACATGTCCGTCCCGACCATTTCGTCAGTGAAGGCATTGGAGATTCTCGATTCGCGGGGGCGTCCGACCGTCAAGGTCACGCTGTCCCTGGCCGACGGCACCCGGGCCGAGGCGATGGTGCCCTCCGGAGCGTCCACCGGCAGCCGCGAGGCCGTCGAACTGCGCGACCACGAGACCGCGCGCTACCACGGGCTCGGCGTGCTCAAGGCCGTGAACAATGTCACCGGGCCGATCGCCGACCTGGTCCGCGGTCGTTCCTTCGAGAGCTTCGAGGATCTCGACAGGGAGCTCATCGAGCTCGACGGGACGCCGAACAAGTCACGCCTGGGCGCCAATGCGATCCTCGGCGTCTCGATGGCCTACACCAGGGCGCTCGCGGCGGTCGCCGGCAAGGAGCTCTTCGAGTTCCTGCCCGGTGTCACGGGTCAGCCCCAGCGGCTGCCGGTGCCCTGTTTCAATGTGCTCAACGGCGGCGTGCACGCAGCGAACCCGCTGGACTTCCAGGAGTTCATGATCAGCCCGCTCGGGGCAAGGTCGATGTCCGAGGCGGTGCGTGAGGGCGCCGAGATCTACGCCACCCTGCGCACCCAGCTCAAGCAGGCCGGGCACCCGGTCGGCCTGGGCGACGAGGGCGGCTTCGCCCCCGACTTCAGCGAGCCGGAGCAGGCGCTCGAGGCCCTGGTCGCCGCGATCGACGGCGCCGGCTATGCGCTCGGGCCCGGAGGCGTCGCGATCGCGATGGACCCGGCCTCCTCCGAGTTCCGCCAGGACGACGGCAGCTATCTCGTCAACGGCACCCACTTCAGCAGCGACGAGATGATCGAGCGCTATGTGCACATCGCCGACAACTTCCCGGTCTGGCTGCTCGAGGACGGGCTCGCCGAGAACGACTGGGGCGGCTGGCGCAGGCTCACCTCCGCCGTGAAGGACAGGATCGAGCTGGTCGGCGACGACATCTTCTGCACCAACCCGGCCATCATCCGCAAGGGGATCGAGGAGCACGTCGCGAATGCCTCGCTGATCAAGCTGAACCAGATCGGCACGGTGAGCGAGACCCTCGAGGCGATGAAGATCTGCGCGGCGGCCGGGTACCGCCAGTTCATGTCGCACCGCTCGGGTGAGACACCGGACACCTTCATCGCGGACCTCGCGGTGGCCACCGGCTGCGGGCACATCAAGACCGGCGCGCCGGCGCGCGGCGAGCGGGTCGCGAAGTACAACCGGCTCATGGAGATCGAGGCCGAGCACCCCGAGCTGCCCTACGGGCTGGCCTGAGCCGACCGGCACGGGACGGCCTGGCCTGAATCCACCGGCCTGGAACGACCTGGCCTGAATCGACTGGCCCCGGAGAATCGGCGGGGCAGGACGGTTCGGTGGCGACCGGGGTGGAACAACCGGCCCGGAACGCCCGGGGCGGGACACGCCAACGCAAGGAGCGAGATGACTCCACACGAGACGACGGGACATGAGGTCTTCGTCTGCCGTCACGGACGCACCCGGCTCAACGCGGCAGGCCTCCTGCGCGGCCGCCTCGACCCCGACCTGGATGCTGTCGGCCGGGCCGAGGCACAGGCCCTGGCGGATCACCTCGGCCCTGAGCCGATCGCGCGCGTGGTGACCAGCCCCCTGCTCAGGGCGGTGCAGACCGCCGAGGCCGTCGCCGCCCGGGCGGGCGTCCGGGTCGAGACGGATGCCCGTCTGGCCGACCGGGACTACGGCGGCTTCGCGGGCACCCCCGCGCAGGAAGTCCTGTCCCGCTACGGCGACTACGACTCGGCACCCGGGATCGAGAAGCTGGCCTCGCTGCGATCCCGGGTCCGGGCGGTCCTCGCCGAGCTCGCCGTCGCACCGGACGCGGGCCCGGTGGCCGTGGTCACCCACGACGCCGTCGTGC
>JBAQVA010000010.1:0-31614 GCA_049297835.1 Propionibacterium sp. | reverse complement strand
CGGTCGGTTCGGGATGGCTCGCTCGTGAGTGCCGCAGTCGCGTGGGGGATGCTCCGCGCCGTGCTGGTCGGCATCCGACACGCCCGACCTCGGGTACCGGGCAACAGGACATTGACAAGGGGAAATAGCGGCGAAAACGGCGAGTTTTCGATTCGGTTTTTCTCCTGGTCAGCAGGCCAGACCGGTTCACCGGTCGAACGATGACGAACGCGAGACCGGCTTGCGGTCGAACAATGAAGATATGGGGAACAACCGTGGCGGGACAGAAGATCCGCATCAGGCTCCGTGCCTATGACCACGAGGTCATCGACTCGTCGGCGCGCAAGATCGTCGACACTGTCACTCGGACGGGTGCAAAGGTCGCCGGCCCAGTGCCGTTGCCGACCGAGAAGAACGTGTGGTGCGTCATTCGTTCGCCCCACAAGTACAAGGACAGCCGCGAGCACTTCGAGATGCGCACCCACAAGCGGCTCATCGACATCCTCGACCCGACGCCGAAGACGGTCGATTCGCTGATGCGTCTCGATCTTCCCGCCGGTGTCGACATCGAAATCAAGCTTCCGTGAGGCCGTAGAACATGACTACCGAACGTAAAGTGAAGGGCCTGCTGGGCACCAAGCTCGGCATGACCCAGTTGTGGGACGAGAACAATCGCCTCGTCCCGGTGACCGTGATCCAGGCGGGCCCCTGTGTCGTGACACAGGTGCGCACGCCGGACACCGACGGCTACTCGGCCGTCCAGCTCGGCTTCGGCGCCGTCCGGGCGAAGTCCGTGACGAAGCCCGCCGCAGGCCAGTTCCAGAAGGCCGGCGTGAGCCCCCGCAAGTACCTCGTCGAGATCCGCACGACCGATGCGAGTGAGTACACGCTCGGCCAGGAGCTCGGTGTCGACACCTTCAGCGCGGCCGACGTCGTCGACGTCACCGGCGTGATGAAGGGCAAGGGCACCGCGGGCGTCGTCAAGCGCCACGGCTTCAAGGGCCTGCGCGCCAGCCACGGCGTGCACCGCAAGCACCGTTCGCCCGGTGGCATCGGTGCCTGCTCGACTCCTGGCCACGTCTTCAAGGGCCTCAAGATGGCCGGCCGCATGGGCAACGAGCGCAAGACGGTGCAGAACCTGCAGGTCGCCGGTGTGGACGCGACGCGGGGTCTGATCCTCGTGCGCGGCGCCATTCCCGGCAGCAAGGGCGGGCTCGTCGTCGTGCGCTCCGCCGCCAAGAAGGGTGATGCCAAGTGAACGAGAACACCACAGTCGACGTCGTCGACGCCACGGGCAAGAAGACCGGCAGCATCGAGCTTCCCGGCACTCTCTTCGACGTCCAGGCCAATGTGCCTCTCATGCACCAGGTGGTCACCGCCCAGCTCGCCGCGGCGCGTCAGGGCACCCATTCCACCAAGACCCGTTCCGAGGTCTCCGGCGGCGGCAAGAAGCCGTGGCGCCAGAAGGGAACCGGCCGTGCCCGTCAGGGTTCGATCCGCGCCCCCCAGTGGACCGGTGGCGGTATCGTCCACGGGCCCACGCCGCGCAGCTACAACCAGCGCACCCCGAAGAAGATGGTGGTCGCCGCCCTGCGCGGTGCCCTGTCCGACCGGGCTCGCGAAGGCCGTCTGCACGTCGTCGACCAGTTCGTCGCCGGCGAGAAGCCGAGCACGAAGTCGGCCTCCGCAGTCATCGCGGCGCTCGGCGACTACCGCCGCGTGATCGTCGTGCTCCAGCGCGACGAGACCACGAGCTGGCTGAGCCTGCGCAACCTCCCCGGCGTGCACGTGGTCGGATACGACCAGCTCAACACCTACGACGTCCTGCTGGCCGACGCGGTCGTGTTCAGCAAGCCGGCGCTGGATGCATTCGTGGCCGGCACCCCCAAGGGCAAGTCCGTCAGGGCCGACGCCGCCGAGACCGCACAGGAGGACGCGAAGTGAGCGACTTCAAGATCCATGATCCGCACGATGTGCTCATCGCACCGGTGGTGAGCGAGAAGAGCTACGGGCTGCTGGACGAGAACAAGTACACCTTCGTCGTCTCGCCCACGGCCAACAAGATCGAGATCCGTCACGCGGTGGAAGCTGTGTTCGGGGTCAAGGTCCTCGGGGTCAACACGCTGAACCGTCCGGGCAAGAAGCGCCGGAACCGGTTCGGGGTCGGCAAGCGTCCGGACACCAAGCGCGCCATCGTCACGCTGGCTCCGGACGACCACATCGACATTTTCGGGAATGCTCCGGTCGAGTGACCCGGGGCTGACGCGCAGACAAGGAACGAAGAAACCTCATGGCTATTCGTAAGTACAGGCCGACGACGCCGGGCCGACGCGGCTCGAGTGTCGCCGACTTCGGCGAACTGACCAGGTCAACCCCTGAGAAGTCACTGCTCACCCCGAAGTCCAAGACCGGTGGGCGCAACAATTCAGGACGCATCACCACTCGGCACATCGGTGGTGGCCACAAGCAGGCCTACCGCCTGGTCGACTTCAAGCGTTACGACAAGGACGGCGTGCCCGCCACTGTCGCGCACATCGAGTACGACCCGAACCGCACCGCGCGTATCGCGCTGCTGCACTACGCCGACGGTGAGAAGCGCTACATCATCGCTCCGTTGGGGCTGGGGCAGGGCACGCGTGTCGAGTCCGGTTCCGAGGCCGACATCAAGCCCGGCAACAACCTGCCGTTGCGCAACATCCCGGTCGGCACCCAGGTGCACGCCGTGGAGCTGCGTCCCGGCGGTGGCGCCAAGCTCGGCCGCAGCGCCGGTGCCGTCATCCAGCTGGTTGCCCGCGAGGGCAAGTACGCAACCCTGCGCATGCCTTCGGGCGAGATGCGGATGGTCGACGTGCGCTGCCGCGCCACGATCGGTGCGGTCGGCAACGCCGAGTACTCCAACATCAACTGGGGCAAGGCCGGCCGCGGCCGCTGGAAGGGTGTCCGTCCCACCGTCCGTGGTGTCGTGATGAACCCCGTCGACCACCCGCACGGTGGTGGCGAGGGCAAGACCTCCGGTGGTCGTCACCCGGTGAGCCCCTGGGGCAAGCCCGAGGGTCGCACCCGCAACAAGAACAAGGCCAGCAGCAAGCTGATCGTCCGTCGCCGCAAGTCCGGCAAGAAGCGCTGAGTGGGAGCCAGGAGATATGCCTCGCAGCTTGAAGAAGGGTCCGTTCGTCGACCAGCACCTGCAGAAGAAGGTTGATCTGCAGAACGAGAACGGCACCAAGAACGTCATCAAGACCTGGTCGCGGCGCTCGATGGTGACCCCCGACATGCTCGGCCACACCATTGCGGTGCATGACGGCCGCAAGCATGTCCCGGTGTTCGTCACCGAGGGCATGATCGGCCACAAGCTCGGTGAGTTCGCGCCAACGCGTACTTTCCGGGGCCATGTGAAGGACGACAAGAAGGCCCGCCGGCGCTGAGACGCGGCAGAGAAGGAATGAATTCGATGAGCAACACAAATGAGCGGCCCAGCCGTCGCCTTGCCCTGCTCGGGGATCGTCCTGGCTCGTACGCCATCGCGCGTCACGTCCGGATGAGCGCCCAGAAGGTCCGTCGGGTCGCCGACACGGTGCGTGGGATGGATGCCAAGCAGGCCATCGCCACCCTCCGTTTCGCGCCCCAGGCGGCCAGCGAGCCCGTTCGCAAGGTCGTCGAGAGCGCCGTGGCGAATGCCGAGAACGCCGAGAACCTGCGTGCCGAGGAACTCTTCGTCAGCCAGATCTTCGTCGACGAGGGCGTGACGATGCGTCGCATCCGCGCCAGGGCGAAGGGTTCGGCCAGCCGTATCCTCAAGCGCTCCAGCCACATCACCGCAGTGGTGGAGCCGCGTCCGGCCAAGCAGCCGACCGCCGGCAAGACCGAGAAGGCCACGGCGGACGCCGCGACCGACACCGAAGCCCCGAAGGAGGCCTGAGCGTGGGACAGAAAATCAACCCGAACGGCTTCCGCCTGGGTGTCACCACTGATCACAAGTCACGCTGGTACGCCGAGAAGCAGTATGCCGAGCTGGTGAACGAGGACGACAAGATCCGCAAGTGGATCACCAAGAACCTCGAGCGCGCCGGCATCAGCTCCATCGAGATCGAGCGTCGCAGCGAGCGGCTGACCATCTTCCTCTACGCGGCACGTCCTGGCATCGTCATCGGGCGCAACGGCGCCGAGGCGGAGCGGGTGCGTACCGAGCTCGAGAAGCTGAGCGGCAAGCAGATCCAGCTGAACATCCTCGAGGTCAAGGATCCCGAGACCGACGCTCAGCTGGTGGCCCAGGGCATTGCCGAGCAGCTCGGCGCCCGCGTCGCCTTCCGTCGCGCCATGCGCAAGGCCCAGCAGACTGCCATCCGTTCGGGTGCGCAGGGTATCCGGATCAAGTGCTCCGGTCGTCTGGGTGGCGCCGAGATGAGCCGCTCCGAGGGCTATCGCGAAGGCCGTGTGCCTCTGCACACGCTGCGCGCCGACATCGACTACGGCTTCTACGAGGCCCGTACGACCTTCGGCCGGATCGGTGTGAAGGTCTGGATCTACAAGGGCGATGTCACCGGAACCCGCGCCGAGCGCGCGGCACAGAAGGCAGCCCGCCAGGCTGCTCCCGGTCGTCAGCGCACGAATCGTCGTCCCGGTCGTGGCGATCGCGGTGAGCGTGGCGGTCGTCGTCGCGCCGATGCCGCGAGGGAGCAGGCGCCTCGCGCAGCCGCCCCCGCCGCCTCGCCGGAGGCGCCAGCCACCGAGAACGCAGGAGCCTGAGATCATGCTGATTCCTCGCCGTGTGAAGTACCGCAAGCAACACCATCCGACCCGCCGTGGCATGGCCAAGGGCGGCACCGAGCTCGCCTTCGGTGAGTACGGGATCCAGGCTCTGCAGCCGGCCTACATGACCAATCGTCAGATCGAGGCCGCCCGTATCGCCATGACCCGCTACATCAAGCGAGGCGGCAAGGTGTGGATCAACGTCTACCCCGACCGCCCGCTGACCAAGCACCCGGCCGAATCCCGAATGGGTTCCGGCAAGGGCTCCCCGGAGTTCTGGGTCGTCAACGTCAAGCCAGGCCGAGTGCTCTTCGAGCTCTCCGGCGTCACCGACGACATCGCCCACGAGGCGTTGCGCCTGGCCATCCACAAGCTGCCCTTCAAGGCACGCGTCATCTCGCGCGAAACAGGTGAGAACTGACATGGCAAAGACCAAGAGTGTCTCTGCGTCCGATCTGCGTGGGCTTCCGCGCACCGAACTCAACGCCAAGGTGGTTGAGCTGAAGGAAGAGCTGTTCGCGCTGCGCTTCCAGGCCGCCACCGGACAGCTCGAGAACAGCGGACGCCTGCGCGAAGTGCGCAAGGACATCGCCCGCATCTACACGGTGCTGCAGGAGCGCAACCTCGGCATCGTCGATGACCCGGATCGTGAAGGAGAGGTCGAGGCATGAGCCAGACCGAAGAGACCACCGAGCGCGCGGGTCGGAAGATCCGCGAGGGTGTCGTGGCGTCGTCGAAGATGGACAAGACCATCGTCGTCGCCGTGGAGGACCGTGTGAAGCACGGCCTCTACGGCAAGGTCCTGACCAAGACCGTGCGCCTCAAGGCCCATGACGAGAACAACGAGGCCGGCGAGGGCGACCGCGTGCGCATCATGGAGACGCGCCCGCTGTCCGCCAGCAAGCGCTGGCGTCTGCTGAAGATCGTCGAGAAGGCCAAGTAGCAGACTTGTCGGCGCCACCCGAGTTGGCGGCGTCGAGTCACCCCCTGGCAAAATCCAGGGGTCAACAACAAGTCCGGCAAGGCCCTGGGGGAGACCGCAGGGAACCGGTCGGGCAGAGGAGAAGAAATGATCCAGCAGGAGACGCGGCTCAAGGTCGCCGACAACACTGGTGCCAAGGAGCTCTTGTGCATCCGTGTTCTCGGTGGATCCAAGCGTCGCTACGCCGGGCTCGGTGACACCATCGTGTGCGCCGTGAAGGACGCCATCCCCGGTGGCAACGTGAAGAAGGGTGAGGTCGTCAAGGCCGTCGTCGTGCGCACCGTGAAGTCGCACCGTCGGGTGGACGGCTCCTACATCAAGTTCGACGAGAATGCGGCCGTCATCCTCGGCGGAACGACCAGTGAGCCCCGTGGCACGCGTATCTTCGGGCCGGTTGCCCGCGAGCTGCGTGACAAGCGGTTCATGCGCATCATCTCGCTGGCCCCGGAGGTGATCTGAGATGGCGAAGCCCAAGCTCAAGAAGGGTGATCGCGTCAAGGTGATCGCCGGCAAGGACAAGGGTGCCGTCGGCGAGATCATCGCCGTGCACACCGATGCCCAGCGGGTCACGGTCCAGGGCGTCAACATCGTCAAGCACCACAAGCGCGACAACGGCGACCCGAACACCGGCCGCCAGTCCAAGGGCGGAATCATCGCCTCCGAGGCGTCGATCCACGTGTCCAACGTCCAGCTCCTCGTCAAGGACGGGGACAAGGAGGTGCTCACCCGCCTCGCGAGCGAGCGCACCCAGGTGACGAAGCATCGTGCCGACGGCTCCGAGTACGAGGGCTCCCGCGGCAGCCGTATCGCCCGCAAGACCGGGAAGGAGATCTGATGGCCAGGAACAGCAATGCGGCCCTCAAGGTCGAAGAGGTCGTCCAGGCATCGGCCGAGCAGACCCCGCGGCTGAAGAAGAAGTACCGCGAGGAGATCGTCAAGGCTCTGCACGACGAGTTCCACTACGACAACCCGATGAAGATCCCCGGTCTCACGAAGATCGTCGTGAACATGGGTGTCGGCGACGCGGCGCACGATTCGAAGATCCTCGACGGAGCGGTGAAGGACATCACGGCCATCACCGGCCAGAAGCCGCAGGTGACTGCGGCCCGCAAGTCGATCGCCCAGTTCCACCTGCGTGAGGGCCAGGCGATCGGTTGCCATGTGACCCTTCGCGGTGACCGCATGTGGGAGTTCGCCGACCGGCTGCTCAGCCTGGCACTGCCCCGGATCCGTGACTTCCGCGGTCTGAGCGCGCATCAGTTCGACGGCCACGGGAACTACACCTTCGGTCTCACCGAGCAGGTCATGTTCCTGGAGATCGATCCGGACAAGATCGACCGCACCCGCGGCATGGACATCACATTCGTGACGAGTGCGAACACGGATGCAGAGGGCAAGGCGCTGCTGAAGCACCTCGGCTTCCCGTTCAAGGCAATCGACGACGCGAAAACTGCCAAGAAGCGCGTCTTCCAGGGCAAGAAGTAAGGATCACAGATGGCAAAGACCGCGTTGAAGGTCAAGCAGGCCCGAGGCTCGAAGTTCGGGGTGCGCAACTACACCCGCTGCCAGCGCTGCGGGCGTTCCAAGTCGGTGTACCGCAAGTTCGGCCTGTGCCGGATCTGCCTGCGCGAGCTCGCCCACGCCGGCGCCCTGCCCGGCGTCACCAAGTCGTCCTGGTGAGAGCGGCTTGCCCGCTCGACCCGAGGAGTTGGTGAGAGCGGCTTGCCCGCTCGACCCAGTTCATTGGTGAGAGCGGGCACCCGTTCGATCCGTCGACCGGTGCGAGCAGCTCGCTCCACCGGCGACAACTGGGGTGAACCGCCCAGGCGGTGCGCCCCACACCGTCGCCCCGAGACCTTCGGCCCCGGAGTGGCGATCACAACACCCAACGCAGCAGGTCCGAGTGGAATCGGAAACCGTTGCGAGAAAGAGGCTACGAAGCCATGACAATGACTGACCCGATCGCAGACATGTTGACGCGCGTGCGGAATGCCAATCAGGCATTCCACGACGAGGCCAACATGCCCAGCTCCAAGATCAAGACGCGTATCGCGGCGATCCTGAAGCAGGAGGGCTACATCGCCGATTACACGGTGAACGAGCCGAAGGCCGATGAGGTGAGCAAGACCCTCACCATCACCCTCAAGTACGGCGACGACCGCAAGCGTTCCATCGCAGGCGTTCGGCGAATCAGCAAGCCCGGTCTGCGCGTCTACGCGAAGTCGAACCAGCTCCCCAAGGTGCTGGGCGGCATGGGTATTGCCATCATCTCGACGTCCCAGGGCCTGATGACCGACAAGCAGGCACACCAGAAGGCCGTAGGCGGCGAAGTGCTCGCCTACGTCTGGTGAGTACGGCGAGACAGCTAAGGAGATTCTGAAATGTCACGAATTGGCAGGCTGCCCATCGCCGTTCCGTCCGGTGTCGAGGTGACCATCGACGGTCAGGACGTCGCGGTGAAGGGTCCGAAGGGCTCGCTGAGCCGGACTCTTCCCGAGACCATCACGATCAGCAAGAACGATCAGGGCGAACTCGTCCTGGACCGGCCCGACGACGAGCGAGTGAGCAAGTCGCTGCACGGTCTGAGCCGGACCCTGGTCGCCAACATGGTGTCAGGCGTCACCGAGGGCTACGAGAAGCAGCTCGAGATCGTCGGCGTCGGCTACCGGGTCGTTCCCAAGAGCCCGACCCAGATCGAGTTCGCGCTGGGCTTCTCGCATCCCGTCATCGTCGATGCGCCCGAAGGCATCACCTTCGAGGTGAAGACCGCGACCTCGTTCACGGTCAAGGGCATCGACAAGCAGGTCGTCGGTGAGGTCGCCGCGAACATCCGCAAGATTCGCAAGCCCGAGCCCTACAAGGGCAAGGGTGTCCGCTATGCCGGCGAACACGTCCGCCGCAAGGTCGGAAAGGCTGGTAAGTGATCATGGCCGTCAACATCAATCATCAGAAGCACCTGTCCGCGCGAAAGGCCTCGCAGCTGCGTCGCCAGAAGCGTGGACGCAAGAAGATCTTCGGCTACCCCGAGCGTCCGCGTCTCGTGGTCACCAAGAGCGCCCGTCACATGGTCGCCCAGGTGGTGGACGACGTCGCCGGCAGGACGCTGGCCTCGGCATCCACGATGGAAGCGGATCTGCGCGCCCTGGCCGGGGACAAGAAGGCCAAGGCGGAGAAGGTCGGCGAGCTGATCGCCCAGCGTGCCAAGGACGCCGGTGTCGAGCAGGTCGTCTTCGATCGCGCGGGACACCAGTACCACGGGCGGGTCGCGGCGGTTGCCGACGGTGCCCGCAAGGCCGGTCTCGGTCTGTGACGACGGAAAGGTAAGGACAGGCGATGAACACATCCCAGCGCCGCGGAAGCGGACCGGGCAACGACCGTCGCGGCCGTGATGACCGTCGTGGCCGTGACAAGCAGGACGACCGTTCCAGGGATCAGTACCTGGAGCGCGTCGTCACGATCAACCGTGTGGCCAAGGTGGTCCAGGGCGGACGTCGCTTCAGCTTCACCGCGCTCGTCGTGGTGGGTGACGGCAACGGCACCGTGGGTGTCGGCTACGGCAAGGCCAAGGAGGTCCCGGCGGCGATCGCCAAGGGGGTCGAGGAGGCCAAGAAGCACTTCTTCAAGGTGCCGATGATCCAGCGCACCATTCCGCACCCCGTCCAGGGCGAGAAGGCGGCCGGCGTGGTCATGCTGCGTCCGGCGTCGCCCGGAACCGGCGTCATCGCCGGTGGCTCGGTGCGCGCAGTGCTCGAGTGCGCGGGTATCCAGGACATCCTGGCGAAGTCCCTCGGCTCGGCCAACTCGATCAATGTGGTGCATGCCACGGTCGAGGCGCTGCAGACCCTCGAGGCTCCCGAGCAGGTGGCGAAGCGCCGTGGCATGTCCGTCGAGGACGTCACCCCGGCCGCCATCCTGCGCGCCCGGCACGAGTCGGAGGTGGCGGTCTGATGGCAGAACTGAAGATCACCCAGACGAAGTCGACCGTGAGTGAGAAGCCCTCCGTCCGCGCGACGGTCAAGGCTCTCGGGCTCAAACGCATTGGCGACACCGTGACCCAGCCCGATCGTCCCGAGATTCGCGGAATGATCCGGGCCAGCCGTCACCTGGTCGTCGTGGAAGAGGTGAAGTGAACATGGCCATCAAGGTCCATCACCTGCGTCCCGCTCCCGGGGCCAAGCAGGATCGTCGTCGCGTCGGACGCGGCGAGGCCGGCAAGGGCGGCAAGACCGCTGGTCGCGGCACGAAGGGCACCGGCGCACGCAAGAACGTGCCGGAGAACTTCGAGGGTGGCCAGATGCCCCTGCACATGAGGGTGCCGAAGCTGCGCGGCTTCCAGAACCCGTTCAAGGTGAGCTACCAGGTCGTCAACATCGCCCTGCTCGCGGATCTGTTCCCCAAGGGTGGAGCGGTCGGCGTGGACGAGCTCGTCGCGGCCGGTGCCGTGCGCAAGGGCCAGCCGGTGAAGGTGCTCGGCACCGGGGAGCTCACCGTGGCTCTCCAGGTGAGCGCCGACGCCGTCAGCGCCTCTGCCCGCGAGAAGATCGAGAAGGCGGGTGGCAGCGTCACCACCGTGTGATGCCCACCGTCTGAGGACGACGAAGGGGCGATGCCAGTCACTGGCGTCGCCCCTTCGTCATGCCCGGAGGGCATCTCCCCTTTGTCATGCCCGGAGGTCGCGTCGTGGGGACTGGGCGGGCCGCCGTGCGACCACCGCATCGTGTCCTCAGCGGGTCGTGGCGTGCCCGCCGGCCTCCACCCGGGCCAGCATCGTCTCGAAGTCGTCGTCGAGGCCCGGACCACCGTAGGCCTGCGGGATGCCCGTCGCTGGCGGATCGGACGGCCCACCGGCGGGCAGGTTCAGCAGATCGAGGAGGGAATCCGCCGCGCGATGCACGCGCTCGTCCAGGGAGTTGCTCGCCCAGTCCTCGGTGGCTGCGTAGACGCTGACGGGTGCCACCACGGCATGCAGATAGTGGAACAGCGGCACCAGTGCACGGTCGAGCACCAGGGAGTGCCGTGGCGTCCCGCCGGTGGCGCCCAGCAGGACGGGCGTGCCGCGCAGCGAGTCCTTGTCCACGACCTCGAGGAGCAGCGAGAGGATCGCCGCAGGCTGCGCGTTGTACACGGGCGTGACCACGACGAGCGCGTCGGCGCGCGCCATCTCGCCGGTGAGTCGACGGACCGCCGGGGAGGGCATGTGGGTCAGTTCGGCGTTGAGCAGCTCCCGGGCGATGTCGCGCAGTTCGACCAGTCGGATCTCGTCGGCCTGGCGCTGGGGACGCGCCGCGTGCAGCGCATCGATGATCCGCTTCGCCAGCATCTGGCTCGCCGAGGGCGAACCCAGGCCTGCGCTGATCGCGATGATCGACATCGGTGCTCCTTCGTGGCGTCCGGTCATGAGTGATTCCTCCCGTCGGGCCCGGTGGTCTGCCGCCGGGCGGCCAGCAGCGAGGCGTGGGTCGGTGCGTCGGGCACCGTGGCAGGACGGTTCTGCGCGAATCCGGCCCTCATCGCGGGCAGGATCTCGCCCAGCAGGTCGAGCTGCTCGAGGACGGTGCGCAGCGGCAGCCCCGCGTGGTCCACGAGGAAGAGCTGACGCTGGTAGGGGCCGATGCGGTCGACGAAGGACAGCGTGCGCTCCAGCACCTGCTGCGGTGAGCCCACGGTGAGCGGGGTCTGGGCGGTGAATTCCTCCAGGGAGGGGCCGTGCCCGTAGACCGGGGCATTGTCGAAATAGGGGCGGAACTCGCGCACGGCATCCTGGGAGTTCCTCCGCATGAAGAACTGGCCACCGAGCCCGACGATCGCCTGGTCGGCGCGACCGTGACCGTAGTGCTCGAAGCGGCGCCGGTAGAGCGCGACCATCTGGGCGGTGTGCTCCAAGGGCCAGAAGATGTTGTTGTGGAAGAAGCCGTCCCCGTAGTAGGCGGCCTGTTCGGCGATCTCGGGAGAGCGGATCGAGCCGTGCCAGACGAATGGCGGCACCTCGTCCAGGGGCCTGGGCACCGAGGTGAAGGCCTGCAGCGGGGTGCGGAACCGGCCCTTCCAGTCCACTGCTTCCTCGCGCCACAGCCTGCGCAGCAGGGCGTAGTTCTCCAGCGCCAGGTCGATCCCCTGGCGGATGTCCTTGCCGAACCAGGGGTAGACGGGCCCGGTGTTCCCGCGGCCGAGCATCAGGTCGACGCGCCCGTCCGCCAGGTGCTGGAGCATCGCGAAGTCCTCGGCGATCTTCACCGGGTCATCGGTGGTGATGAGGGTGGTGGAGGTCGAGAGGATGATCCGGTGCGTCAGGGCGGCGATGTGGGCCAGTGTCGTGGTGGGGGAGGAGGAGAAGAAGGGCGGATTGTGGTGCTCGCCGATGGCGAAGACGTCGAGCCCGATGTCCTCGGCCTTGCGCGCGATCTGCAGCCAGCCCTTGATCCGCTCGTGCTCATCGGGGGTCCGCCCGGTCGTGGGATCGGTGGTGATGTCGGACACCGAGAAGATGCCGATCTGCACCGGAACCCGCTGCGTCTGTGCGCTGCCGGAGCGGTCTTGGCCCTCCTGGTAGTTGATCATGCAACTATCAACGGCGGGGGCCCGGCCGGTATTCCGCCGTCCACCGGGCCCGCAGACGCGCCGGGGCCCCACCACAGTGGCGGGGCCCCGGCGTCGGTTCAGTTCCACGAGGGAAGCATCACCATGGCGATCAGGACGAGGCGACGTCCTTCTGCCAGCCGATGTTCTGCGGGAAATCGGCGATCTGGTTCATCGTGGTGGAGTAGGCGCCGGCCCCGACATTGGCCAGTCCCTTCTTCACCGCGTAGATCTCCGGGCCGGAGTACAGCGGCACGATGCCGAAGGTGCCGAGCGCCTGGACCTCGAGCTCGTTCGCCTTTGCGGTCTGCGCATCGGCGGTGGCCAGGGACTGCAGGCCGCCGTCGCCCTTGATCAGCTTGTCGAGGTCAGCGGTGCCCGAGCCCGACTTGTTGAGCGTCGAGTCGGAGCAGTAGACCTGGCAGAAGTAGGCCACCCCATTGGGGTCGGTCTGCGCGAAGCCGCTGATCAGCAGGTCGAAGTCCTTGTTCTTGACCGTGGTGGAGAAGTCCTTGCTCGACTTCTCGACGATCTGGACGTCGATGCCGGCTGCCTTGAGCTGGGTCTGCAGGGCCTGGTACATGGCCTTGGTCGTGGTGTTCGTCGTGAAGATCGGCAGCTTGAGGCTCAGCTTCGTGCCGTTCTTGGCGTAGATGTTGTCGGATCCCTTGGTCCAGCCGTCGTCCTCGAGGGCCTTCGTCGCGGCAGCGACATCGGTCTTGGGCACGACCTTGGAGAAGTTGTCCTGGTATCCCTTCTGGAAGGGGAACAGGGTGGTGGAGCCGAGCGGCTTCTCCGAGTAGTCCAGACCCTGGAAGACGATCTGGCTCAGCTGTTCGCGGTTGATCGCGGTGGCGACGGCCTTGCGGACCGCCGTGTCGCCGAGTGCCGCCGACTTGGTGTTGAGAGTCAACAGGCGGGTGACCGGGGAGGTGCCCTTGCGCAGGTCGGCGCCGGAGGTGCTCTGCACCTGGGAGAGCAGGTTGGTGGTGCTCACGTCGGCGACGTCGACCTCGCCGTTCTTGAAGGCGTTCACCGCGGCCTGCAGGTCGTCGCGCACGGTGAAGGTCACCTTGTCGAGCTTGCCCTTGTCGCCCCACCAGTTGGGATTGCGCTCGAAGGTCACCGTGCCGGCATTGGAGTCCAGCGAGGTGATCGCATAGGGACCGGCGCCCCATTCGGGATGGGCGCTGGCGAGGGTGCCACCGGTGTAGGCGTTGTTGTAGGCGTCGGCCGTGTTCACATTCGGGTTCAGCAGCTGGTTGAACAGGCTTGAGTACCAGGGGAACGGCCCGTTGAAGGTGACGACGGCGGTCTTCGCGTCGCTGCCCTGGGCAACAGACTTGATCTGGCTGTAGCCGTCGGTGGTGTTCGCCTGGTAGGCCTCGTCGGAACCGTTGTTGGCCTTCCAGGTGGTCTCGAAGGCGGTCCAGTCGATGGCCTGGCCGTTGTTCCACTTGGCCTTGTCATTGATCTTGTAGGTGACGACCGTGTTGCCGTCCTGGGTGGTCGAGTTGACCGAGTCCAGGTAGTCCTTGTCGATGTTCATCTCCCCGGCCGGGGTGAACTTGATGAGCACCGGGTTCCACCACTGCCACAGCGCCTGGGTGTCGGTGGTCATGTTGGCCTGGAAGACATTGAGCTGCGGGGTGATCTCACGCGAGGTGAGGTTCAGGGTGCCGCCGTCCTTGAGGTTCGACGCCGGCTGCTGGTTGATCGAGTACTGCAGACTCGTGTTGGTGCCGGCCGAGGAGGACGACGAGGAGCCTCCGGAGTTGCCGCTGCAGCCCGCGAGCGCGAGTGCAATCACGGCTGCCCCGGCGAGCGCCTTTGTGGGGAGGGTACGCATGATCTCTTCTCCTTCATGCATGGGTGGGGGTGTTGACGAGGGCTCTGGGAGGGGCCGGGGTCAGCGGAAATGGCACGCATTGCGATGATCCGTGCCGTCTTTCCCGTGCAGCGGCGGGGTCTCGTGGAGACACCGCATGCGGTCGCTTTCCGGGAGAGTCTGGAACAACGGGCAGCGGCTCGCGAAGCGGCAGCCGGGCGCGTCGTCAGTGGGGGAGGGCATGTCACCGGTCAGCACGATTCTGCTGCGCCGGCGCTCCACGGTCGGATCCGGGATGGGGATGGCCGAGAGAAGGGCCTCCGTGTAGGGATGCTGGGGACTGTCGAAGATCTGGTCGACGTCGCCGATCTCGACGATCCTGCCGAGATACATGACGGCGACCCGGTCGGAGATGTGGCGCACCACGGACAGGTCGTGGGCGACGAACAGGTAGGAGAGGTCGAGCTCGGCCTGCAGGTGGTCGAGCAGGTTGATGACGCCGGCCTGGATCGACACGTCCAGGGCCGATACCGGCTCGTCGAGGGCGAGCACCTTCGGCTCGGTCGCGAGTGCCCGCGCGATCCCGATGCGCTGGCGCTGGCCTCCGGAGAAGGCCCCGGGGAAGCGATCCATGTGGGCCGGGTCGAGACCCACCAGGTCCATCAGCTCCCGAACCCGACCGTCGATCCCCTTCTTCGGGTAGCCCAGCGAGTGCAGGGGCTCCGCGATGATCTCGTAGACGGTGAATCGCGGATCGAGGGCGCCCATCGGGTCCTGGAAGACCATCTGGATGTTCTTGCGCTGCGCACGGCGCCCCCGGGCGTCCAGCTCCTTGAGGACCACTCCGTCGAGGGTGATGGTGCCCTCGACGTCCCCGCCGAAGCCCATGATCTCCAGCAGGGTGGTGGTCTTGCCGCAGCCCGACTCGCCCACCACGGACAGCGTCTCGCCGGTCCGGATGTCGAAGCTGATGTCGTTGACGGCGTAGACAGAACCCGTGCGCCGCTTCAGCACGGACCCCTTCATGAGCGGGAAGGTCTTCACCAGGTGCTCCACCGACAGGGTGGTGCCGCGTTCCTCGCGGGGCAGCTCCCTGGTCTCACTGGTCACCCTGGCCGGCACCGGGAAGACGGCCCTGCCGTCGAGCTGGCTGTCGTGGATCTGCTCGGCACGCCAGCAGGAGACCTGGTGCAGCTCGCCGGCCAGAGCCTGCTCGCCCGGATCGGAGGGAGTCGGGTCGACCAGCTCGATGCCGGCCAGCGGCGGCTCGCGCCGGTGGCACTCGTCGACCGAGATCGGGCAGCGGGCCACGAAGGGGCACCCTGGCGGCAGGTCGATGAGGATCGGCGGATTGCCCTGGATCGGCACCAGCGGTTGCTTGTCGTTGCGGTGCACCTTCGGGATGGCGCCCAGCAGCCCGATCGTGTAGGGCATCCGCGGGTTGGAGAAGATCTCGTGCACCGGCGCGTGTTCGACGACCCGCCCGGCATACATGACCACCACGTCGTCGGCGGAACCCGCGATGACGCCCATGTCGTGGGTGATGAGGATGACCGCGGCATGCGTCTCGCGCTGGGCGACCTTGAGCAGGTCGAGGATCTGTGCCTGGATCGTCACGTCCAGGGCGGTGGTCGGCTCGTCGGCGATGATGATGCGGGGATTGTTGGCGATCGCGATGGCGATCACCACGCGCTGGCGCATGCCGCCGCTGAACTCGTGGGGGAAGGACCTCACCCGGCGGGCCGGGTTCGGGATGCCGACCAGGTCGAGCAGCTCGACGGCCCGCGCCGTGGCGTCCGACTCCGACAGATGGGGATTCTTCACCCGCAGCGCCTCGATGATCTGGTCACCGACGGTGTACACGGGGGTGAGGCTCGACAGCGGATCCTGGAAGACCATCGCGATGTCGTTGCCGCGGTGCCCGGTCATCTCGTCGTCGCTGAGGCCGAGGACTTCCTTCCCGTCGAAGCGCACCGATCCGCTGACGTGCGCGGAATCGCTGAGCAGGCCCATCACGGCAAGCGAGGTCACCGACTTGCCGGAGCCGGACTCGCCCACGATGCCCAGCGTGTGACCCGGCAGCAGGTCGAAGGAGACGCCGCGCACGGCGTCCACCCGGCCGGCCTCGCTCGGGAAGGAGACGCGCAGGTCGGTGACGGACAGGATGGGTGCGGTCATGCGGTGCCTCCGGCGGCGGAGTTGGGATCGAGGGCGTCACGCAGGCCGTCCGAGATGAGTGACATGGACACGGTGAGCAGGGTGAGTGTGCCCGCCGAGAACCAGAAGATCCACGGTGCGCTGGAGATGGCGTTGACGCCGTCCTGGAGCAGGACGCCCAGGGAGATGTCGGGGATCTTCACGCCGAAGCCGAGGAAGGACAGGCCGGTCTCGGTCATGACGGTGGAGACGACGCCCAGTACGAACTGGATGACCAGCAGCGAACCGATGTTCGGGACCATGTGCCGCATGACGACGGCGGGCCCGCGAACGCCCATGAACCGAGCCGCGGAGATGAACTCGCGTTCCCTGATCGAGGTGGACAGCTGCCAGATCACCCGGGCCGGCAGCATCCAGCCGAAGAGCACCAGGACGACGATGAGGATCTGCCAGGAACCCGAGAAGTGGTTGGCCACCAGGGCCAGCAGCAGGAAGCTCGGCAGGATGAGCAGGAAGTGGATCACCGCGAGGATCGCGCGTTCGCCCCAGCCGCCGAGATAGGCGGCCATGGCGCCGAGGAAGGCGGCGATGAGGGTGGTGAGCAGCGAGACCGACAGGGCGATGGTCAGTGAACGGCCCAGTCCGTGCATGAGCATGGCGAACAGGTCCAGTCCGCCGGCATTCGTGCCGAACCAGTGCGTGCCGTTGACCAGCGTCCCGTCGGCGCCGAGCACGCTGCCCTTGGTTCCGGGCGGGGCGGCGAGCGCGCTGAAATCCATCTCGTTGTAGCTGAACGGGCTGAGATGTCCCCCGATGAGCGCTGCCAGGACGAGAACGAGGAAGATCACCAGGCCCACCACTGCAGGCTTGTTCCGCCAGAAGCGGCGGGCGTAGAGCCGCAGCCGGCCGGTGCGCCGAGGCAGCTCGGTGACGGCGGGCAGCTCGGGATCGGGACCGGTCGCCGTCACGGGGCCGACCTCGGAGACGAGGGTCCGGTCCGGGTGCTCGCTGAAATTGGCGCGTTCGTTGGCGCCGGGCGTGTTCGGCTCACCGCTCATCTCAGTTCACCCTCACTCGCGGGTCGATGGCGACGACGAGGATGTCGGCGAGCACCGCCCCGATCGCCGTCATGAGTGCTGCGAAGGCCGCGGTCGCGACCACCCCGTGCACGTCGTTCTTCGCGATCGTCACGTAGAAGTAGTTGCCCATGCCCTGCCAGCCGAAGATCGACTCCGTGATCACCGCGCCGGTGAAGATGCCGGGGATCGCGAAGGCGACCTGGGTGGTCACCGGGATGATCGAGGTGCGCAGCGCATGGTGCCGCACGGCGCGTGCCTTGGTCAGCCCCTTCGCCCGCGCGGTGCGCACGTAGTCGGCGTTGATGTTGTCCAGCAGCAGGGAACGTTGGGTGAAGTGATAGGTCGCATAGCTGATGAAGGTCAGGCAGATCGTGGGCAGGATCAGGTGCTGGGCCTTGTCGACGGCGATGTCGAAGAAGCCCGTGACCCCGATGCTCGAGGACCCTGTCACGTAGAAGATCCGGTGGCCCACCGCATTGTTGAAGGCGATGGCGCCGATGACGACCACCATGGCGGCGACCACGATGTGGGTGTTCATCGCGATGATCGAGATGCCCTGCCAGATCCGGTCGCCGAGCTTGTACTGGCGCGAGGCGGTGTACACGCCGATCGAGATGCCCAGCACGCAGGCCAGTACGGTCGAGCCGAGCATCAGCTGGGCGGAATTCCACACCCGGAAGCCGACCTGGTCGTTGACGGACTGGCCGACCGGCGAATAGCCCCAGTTCCAGTGCAGCACGATCCCGGTGAGCCAGCTCCACCAGCGGTGCACCAGCGGCACCGTCGGATCGAGGTTGTAGGGGTGCAGCATCTGGTTCAGCTGCTCGTCGGGGATGGGCGGGCGGCGACCGATGTAGTTCGCCTTCGGGTCCAGGAAGAGATTCGCGAGGAAGTAGGTCAGGTTGGTGGCGAGCACGATCATGCCGAGCCAGCCCAGGATCTTGCGCAGCAGGTACTTGATCAAGGCTCAGGCCCGTCCACGCGGAGTGCCGGTGCAGATGCCGGCGCACTCACACGCTGTGGTGCGCCATCTCGAGAAGCTCTGCATCGGTGGGACCCCCCAGGTGGCCGTGGTGAGCGGGTGCCGGATCGTGGTCCGGGCCCGTTGTGATGGGCAAGACGTTCGACTGCATACCCACCGAGGAGAAAGTTTCGCGCCGCTGCGGCAAACCCACAACAACATTCACCGATCTGTAACGTAAACGTAGCGATCTTCCGGTGGTGATCCGTCCTGCCGACATGCTAGGCGATTCCTGTGCGTCCGCCACCTCCGGGATGCGGAGCTGTCTTCACACCCGGATGACGGGCCCGGGGGCCGAGCTGTGCGTCGCATTGGGGTGCGCTCCGCGGGCACCTGTAGACTGCGAGAGTTGTCCCACGTCCCGAAGACCACTGCGCGGGTGGCCACCGACAGAGAGCTCAAATGTGATTTCGGCCTTTCTCAACGCGTTCCGGTCCCCGGATCTGCGCAAGAAGATTGGGTTCACCCTCCTCATCCTCGTGGTGTTCCGCATCGGGTCCACCATCCCGGTGCCGAATGTGAACATCTCGGCGATCCAGCAGTGTGCGGCCGATGCCCAGACCGGCGATGCCGGTGGGCTGTACTCCATGATCAACCTGTTCAGCGGCGGTGCCCTGTTGCACCTGGCGATCTTCGCCCTGGGGATCATGCCCTACATCACGGCGTCGATCATCCTGCAGCTGCTGACGGTCGTCATTCCGCACCTGGAGTCCCTCAAGAAGGAGGGGTCGAGCGGTCAGGAGACCATCACCAAGTACACCCGGTGGCTGACGATCGTCCTCGCCATCCTCCAGGCGACGAGTTTCACGATGCTCGCCATCTCGGGGCAGCTGTACCGCACCTGCGCCCAGTCGGTCGTCTACGACACCGGGGTCTTCTCGATCATCGTGATGATCCTCACGATGACGGCCGGAACCTCGCTCATCATGTGGCTCGGTGAGCTCATCACCGAACGCGGTGTCGGCAACGGCATGTCCATCCTGATCTTCACCCAGATCGCGGCACGCTTCCCGAGCTCGATGTGGGGCATTCGCACCGCCCACCCGGGCAACCAGGGCTGGCTGCTGCTCGTGCTGGTGGTGGCCGTCGGCCTGCTGGTGATGGCGGGCGTGGTCTACGTCGAGCAGGCCCAGCGTCGGATCCCGGTGCAGTACGCCAAGCGGATGGTGGGCAACCGTCTGCTGGGCGGCTCCACCACCTACATCCCGCTCAAGGTGAACCAGGCCGGCGTCATCCCGGTGATCTTCGCGGCGTCCATCCTCTACCTGCCCGTCCTGTTCACGATCTTCCACCCCAGCGGCTCCGTCGCCACGTGGATCGGCCGGAACCTGTCGGGCAGCGGTGACTCGGTGCCGTACAACCTGATCTACGTCGTGCTCATCGTCTTCTTCACCTACTTCTACGTGGCGATCACCTTCGATCCGGTGGAGATCAGCGACAACATGAAGAAGTACGGCGGCTTCATTCCCGGCATCCGGGCGGGCAAGCCCACCGAGGACTACCTCGCCTACGTGCTGAGCCGGCTCACCGCGCCCGGCTCGCTGTACCTGGCCCTCATCTCACTGATCCCGACGATCGCCATCGTCCTGCTCGGCGCCGACCAGAACTTCCCGTTCGGTGGCACGAGCCTGCTGATCATGGTGGGCGTCGGTCTGGACACGGTGAAACAGATCGAATCCCAGCTCCACCAACGCAACTACGAAGGGTTCCTCAAATGAGACTGCTCATCATGGGTGCTCCCGGTGCCGGCAAGGGCACGCAGGCCGTGGGAGTCGCCGAACACTACGGCGTGCCTGCCATCTCCACCGGGGACATCTTCCGCGCCAACGTGAAGAACGGCACGCCGCTGGGCAAGCAGGTCGACGCCATCATGAAGGCCGGCAACTACGTGCCCGACGAGCTCACCGAGGAGATCGTCGCCGACCGCCTCGACGCTCCCGATGCCCGTGGCGGCTTCCTGCTGGACGGCTTCCCCCGCACCATGCACCAGGTGGACGCCCTGGACGACTATCTCGACCAGCACGGCAAGACGCTCGACGCCGTCATCTGTCTCGACGTCGACCCGGAGGACCTCATCGGCCGGCTGCTCAAGCGTGCCGAGATCGAGGGCCGCGCGGACGACAACGAGGAGACCATCCGGCACCGGATGGACGTCTACCTGGAGAGCACCCAGCCGCTGCTCGACGCCTACGCGAAGCGGGACCTGCTGGTGCGCGTCGACGGCAACGGCAGCGTCGCCGAGGTGGCGGCGCGCATCGCGACGGCGGTTGACGCTGCGGTGACCCGCTGACCATGTTCTCGCGCGAACACATCGAGCTGAAGAGCGTCGAGCAGATCCGCGCCATGCGGATCGCCGGACTGGTCGTGGCCGAGGGCCTGGCCGCGATGGGAGCCGCGGCGAAGCCCGGGGCGACCACGCAGGATCTCGACCGGATCGGGCGGAAGGTGCTCGCCGACCACGACGCCACCAGCAACTTCCTGGGCTACGGCACCGAGTGGGGCCTCCCGCCCTTCCCCGGGGTGGCCTGCATCTCGGTGAACGAGGTCGTCGTGCACGGCATCCCCGGGGAGCGGGAGCTGCGCAGCGGCGACATCGTCTCGATCGACTACGGCGCGATCGTGGACGGCTGGCACGGCGACGGCGCGAGGACCTTCGCGGTGGGGGAGATCGACCAGGAGTCCCGCGAGCTCGTCGACGTGACGAGCCGGTCGATGTGGGCGGGCATCGCCCAGATCGCGGTCGGCCACCGGATCGGCGACATCGCCCACGCGGTCGAGGAGTCGATCCTCTCGCACGGGCGCAGCTTCGGGATCATCCGCGACTACACGGGCCACGGCATCGGTACCGCCATGCACCAGGCGCCGGACGTGCCCAACTACGGGCGGGCCCATCGCGGCGCGAAGATCGTGCCGGGCATGTGCCTGTGCGTCGAGCCGATGGTCACCCTCGGCAGCGATGACTCGGCCGAGCTCGACGACGGGTGGACGGTCGTCTCGGTCGACTCCTCGCGCGCCGCGCACTGGGAGAACACCGTGGCCGTGCTGCCCGATGGACTGTGGGTGCTCACCGAACCCGACGGCGGCCGGGCGAAGCTGGCCGAGCTGGGTGTGCCCTACGGGGGACTGGACCAGTCAGCTGCGGGGTGACGCCTGACGGGCATCGATCATCCGGTGATGTCCCCGCACTGTCGATGCCCATCAGACCGAGGGCGCTGATCGCGCGGGATGGACCGTCCGTGACGTGTGCCGTCCCGGCGCGGCCCTAGGCTTGGGGTCATGAGCGGCCTGCCCATCGAGTCCAACTATTCCCACGAGCCCTCGCGCCCGGTCACCGACGACGAACGCGCGGAACTGACCCGACGGGTCAACGAAGCCTACGAGAAGGGCGAGATCCCTCTCGAGACCTACCAGGAGACCATGGACGGGCTCTACTCGGCCACCACCGCCGGGCAGCTGGTCCCGCTGGTCTCCTCGCTCCCGGCGCGTTACCGCACGACCGATCCGGAAGGCAGCCAGGCGCAGGTGGATCTGGCGCCGGGCACCGTGAACACCCCGGTCAGGCGGCCCGACACGAGCTCGCGGCTGGTGCGCACGGTGATCTTCTCCGCCGCCGGGATCGTGGCATTCCTCGTGCTGGTGGTCCTGCTCGCGATCATCCTCTGAGCACGGCGCCCACGGTCGGGGCCGCGGCCCCGGGCTCAGGCGGGACGCTGCTCCTTCTTCTTCGCGAAGACGCCGATCACCGGATCCCAGGCGTTGACCTGCCGGCTGGCCACGACGCCCTCGGTGACCATCGGATCGGAGTCGGACAGCTCCACCGTGGAGGCGAGGTCGGCGGTCCTGAAGATGAGCAGGGCCTGGACCGGATCGGTCCCGGGCAGCGGCCCGGACGCCCGCAGCAGGCCGTTGTCGAAGAGCTTGGAGAGATAGGCGCGATGTCGTGGACGCACCGCGTCGGCGTCCTTCGCGGGATCGTAGGTGTACTGCACAGCGAAGAACGGCATGTCTTCCTCCATTGTTGCGACGGCCCCGCGACTCTGCCGGGCCGGCCGGTCTGCCCGGTCGAGTTTGGCCGCACCATGACGACGGCGTATGATTGACCGTCGGTCACTTGTGTCCGATCTGTCAGCCTGCTCACACGTCCCGGATCAGTGATCCGTGATGGAAGAGTAGGCACACCGTGCGTTCACGATCAAGAGATTGAGAGTTGATGGCGAAGAAAGAGGGATCCCTCGAACTGGAGGGCACCGTCGTCGAGGCCCTGCCCAACGCGATGTTCCGCGTGGAGCTGGACAACGGCCACAAGGTGCTTTCGACGATCAGCGGAAAGATGCGTCAGCACTACATCCGTATCCTTCCCCAGGATCGTGTCGTCGTAGAGCTTTCCCCTTACGACCTCACGCGCGGCCGGATCGTCTACCGGCACAAGTGAGTACAGGAAACACCCATGACCGGGGGCATCATGCCCGTCGGCCGACCAGAGGAGAGGCTCGATGAAGGTAAGGCCGAGCGTCAAGAGGATCTGCGACAACTGCAAGGTGATTCGTCGCCGCGGAGTCGTGCGGGTGATTTGCACCAACCCGCGCCACAAGCAGCGTCAGGGCTGAGCGTCGCAGCTCGTCGGGACAACTGAACACAACGAATGACCGGCGGTGGGTGACCACTCGCCGGAACAACGTGAGAGCAAGGCCGGTTGACGCCGGTCTCACCCCCGGACGAAGGCCGGGGCCCGCTGCCGGGGAATACAACCCGGGAGGCCAACGGGAACGCCTCACGCCACACACCTTCGCAGCCGAGAGATTCGGCTGGCAGACCGAGAAAGGTACCGCCTGATGGCACGCCTCCAAGGTGTTGACCTCCCACGCGAAAAGCGTCTGGAGATCGCACTGACCTACATCTACGGCATTGGCAAGACCCGTGCCGACAAGATCCTGCAGGCAACTGGGATCAGCCCGGACATCCGCGTCAAGGACCTCACCGACGAACAGCTCGTCGCGCTGCGTGACTTCATCGACGCCAACTACGAAGTCGAAGGCGACCTGCGTCGCGAAGTGGCAGCAGACATTCGGCGAAAGATCGAGATCGGCACCTACCAGGGCCGACGTCATCGTGCGGGACTGCCTGTCCGCGGACAGCGCACGCGCACGAATGCACGCACTCGCAAGGGCCGCAAGAAGGCCGTCGCCGGCAAGAAGAAGGTCCGCTGAGCCCTCGGGGCGCAGGCGGAACCAGGATTCCAGGAGAACTGACTTATGGCTACAGCAGCCCGCAAGGCCGCCCCGAGCAAGACCAAGGTGCGGCGCAAGGAAAAGAAGAACGTGGTCTCGGGCGAGGCCCACATCAAGAGCACGTTCAACAACACGATCATCGCGATCACCGATCCCAGCGGGGCAGTGATCGCATGGGCCTCGGCCGGAACGGTCGGGTTCAAGGGTTCGCGCAAGTCGACACCCTTCGCCGCACAGATGGCCGCCGAGGCCGCCGGGCGTCGTGCCATGGAGCATGGCATGAAGCGCGTCGACGTCTTCGTCAAGGGTCCCGGCTCCGGCCGTGAGACCGCCATCCGCTCGCTCGGCTCGGTCGGGCTGGAGGTGGGGACCATCTCCGATGTCACCCCCATTCCCCACAACGGATGCCGCCCGCCCAAGCGCCGTCGCGTCTGAACCCGAACCAGTAGATAAGGACTGAAGAACAATGGCCCGATACACCGGCCCAATGACCAAGAAGTCCCGTCGTTTCGGGACTGACCTGGTCGGCAACGACAAGGCCTTCGAGAGGCGCCCCTATGCACCTGGCGTGCACGGCCGCGGCCGCACGAAGGATTCCGAGTACTCCCTGCAGCTGAAGGAGAAGCAGAAGGCCCGCTTCGCCTACGGCGTGCTCGAGAAGCAGTTCAGCCACTACTACGAGGAGGCCTCGCGCCGCCCGGGCAAGACCGGTGATCTGCTCCTGCAGATCCTGGAGTCCCGCCTGGACAACGTGGTCTACCGCGCCGGCTTCGCGAACACCCGCCGCCAGGCACGTCAGATGGTCACCCATGGCCACCTGCTCGTGAACGGCAAGAAGGTCAACATCCCGAGCTACCGCGTCACCGCTCTCGACATCGTCGACGTGCGGGAGAAGAGCCTGCCCCTGACGCCCTTCGTGATCGCCCGGGAGACCTTCGGCGAACGCGACGTCCCGGCCTGGCTCACGGTCAAGCCGAACCGGATGCGCGTGCTCGTCCACCAGCTGCCCACCCGTGAGCAGATCACCGTGGACGTCAACGAGCAGGCCATCGTCGAGCTCTACTCCAAGTAGTCGCAGTCGACAACTGACCCAATCGACACGCAATCCAGTCGATCGCAGATCGGCGGCACCGGGCGACCGGTGCCGCCCGCTCTGCACCTCGGCGCTCCGGGGTGGTCCCGGCGCCGATCCCATCGCCCCCTCATATAGCGGTCGGGGCGGAAAGGACACAGAATGCTCATCGCCCAGCGTCCGACTCTGTCGGAAGAAGTCCTCGGCGACTTCCGCTCGCGCTTCGTCATCGAGCCCCTCGAGCCCGGATTCGGGTACACCCTGGGCAACTCGCTGCGCCGCACGCTGCTCAGCTCCATCCCCGGCGCCTCGATCACCACGATCAAGATCGAGGGCAACCAGCACGAGTTCAGCACCCTGCCGGGTGTCGTGGAGGACGTCACCGAGATCATCCTCAACCTGAAGTCGCTCGTGCTGTCGAGCGAGGAGGACGAGCCGGTGCCGATGTACCTGCGCAAGTCCGGTGCCGGAGAGGTGACTGCCGGGGACATCGCGGTGCCGACCGGGGTCGAGATCTACAACCCCGAGATGCACATCGCCACCCTCGGCGAAGAGGGCGCCATCGAGATGGAGCTGGTCGTCGAACGCGGCCGCGGCTACGTCTCCAACGCGCAGAACAATGATCCCGACGCCGAGATCGGTCGTATCCCGGTGGATTCGATCTACTCGCCGGTGCTCAAGGTGAGCTACAAGGTCGAGGCCACCCGCGTCGAGACGCGCACCGACTTCGACAAGCTCGTGATCGACGTCGAGACCAAGCCCTCGATCCGCCCGCGCGACGCCGTCGCCTCGGCGGGCAAGACTCTCGTCGAGCTGTTCGGTCTGTTCCGTGAGCTCAATGCCGAGGCCGAGGGTGTCGAGATGGGCCCGAGCCCGGTCGACGAGCAGCTCGCCGCCGATCTGGCACTGCCTGTCGAGGACCTCAACCTCACCGTGCGTTCGTACAACTGCCTCAAGCGCGAGGGAATCCACACCGTCGGCGAGCTGGTGAGCCGTTCGGAGCAGGATCTGCTCGACATCCGCAACTTCGGCTCCAAGTCGATCGACGAGGTCAAGGCCAAGCTCTCCGAGCTCGGGCTGACGCTCAAGGACAGCGCTCCGGGGTTCGATCCGCTCGCTGCGGCCGACCGGTACCAGGACGAGGAAGACGACGGCGGCGATCTCGCCGAGACCGAGCAGTACTGATCTGCGCCGAAGGCGCGAAGAACCAATGGACAGCGCCGAAGGCGCCACTAGACCAATGGACAGCGCCGAAGGCGCCACTAACCCAATGGAGATGTAGAAGATGCCCAAGCCCACCAAGGGTCCCCGTCTCGGCGGAAGCCCCGCGCACGAGCGGATCATTCTGGCCAACCTGGCCTCGCAGCTGTTCGAGCACGGTCAGATCACCACGACCCACACTCGCGCCCGCCGCGTCCAGCCCCTGGCGGAGAAGCTCGTGAGCAAGGCGAAGCGCGGCGACCTGCACGCCCGCCGGCTCGCTGCCAGGACGATTCGTGACCGCTTCGTGCTGAGCCGTCTGTTCGACGAGATCGCCCCGTCCATGGACGGCCGTGAGGGTGGCTACACCCGCGTCATCAAGATCGGCAACCGCAAGGGCGACAACGCTCCGATGGCCGTCCTCTCGCTCGTCACCGAGCCCGTGGCAGGCGCTGCCGCGACGCCGGCGAAGGCTGCGGTCCCCGCGGCAGCCGACGAGGCAGTGGCTGCCGAGCAGCCCGCTGCCTCCGAGGATGCGGCTGCGACGTCTGAGTCGCCGGCAGCGGGATCCACCACCGCCGAGTGAATTCCAGCGATCACCACGCGCCCGGTTCCGGCGCGGGCTTCCGGCCAAGCCGGGGTGCCCGTCCGGTCCGGGCGCGTTGTGCTGCCTGCGTGCGGAGTCAATGCTGATGCGCATCGCACAGCTGGCCAACTTCGTGGGCCCCGCATCCGGGGGCATGCGCGTTGCCATCGCGGCCCTTGGCGCCGGCTATGTGGCGGCCGGCCACGAGCGGATGCTCGTGGTGCCGGGGCCCGAGGACGCCGAGCAGGAGACCGAGAACGGGCTGGTGGTCACCATCCGCTCGCCGAAGGTCTCGAGCGCCTACCGGATGGTGGCCCGCCCGTGGCAGGCCGAGAAGGCACTCGAACGCTTCGGTCCGACGAGCATCGAGTGCTCGGACAAGATGACCCTGGCATCCGCGGCACGATGGGCGGCCCGGGCCGGCGTCGGATCGGTGCTGTTCAGCCATGAGCGCCTGGACGACATGGTCGCCGGCTGGGTGCGGCACCGGGTGGACATCAGCTCCATGGTCGGCGTGCTGGACCGTCACCTGGCCAAGCTCTTCGACAGGGTGGTGGTGACCTCGCACTACTCTGCCGGTGAGTTCGCCGCCACCGAGGCTTCGCTGCGGCTGGTGCCGCTGGGGGTCGATCTGGAGACCTTCACGCCCGGAGCGGGGAGGCTGCCCGAGGGCACGCCGCCCGCTGACCGGCCGCTGAGGATGTGTCTGGTGGGGCGGCTCTCGCACGAGAAGAGCCCCGACCTCGCGGTGAGCACGGTGGTCGAGCTGCACCGGCGAGGAATCCCGGTGGAGCTGCACGTCTTCGGCGGTGGCCCCGACGAGCTCGAGCTGCACGCGGCCGCCCAGGATGCCCCGGTCTTCTTCCACGGGTTCGTCGCCGATCGCGCCGAGCTGGCCAGCCGCGTCGCCAGCTGTGACATCTCGCTGTCGGTCTGCCCGACCGAGACCTTCGGGCTGGCCGTCCTCGAGGCGCTCGCCTGCGGGACTCCCGTCATCACCGCCGACCGCGGCGGGGCCCACGAGCTGGTGAGCAGCGACTGCGGCGAGTCCGGTGCGCCCGATCCCTCGTCACTGGCCGATGCGGCGCTCCGTCTGAGCGGGCGGCTCGGGAAGGGCCCGCGGCTGGCGGCCCGTCGCCGGGCCGAGGGTTATGGCTGGCCGGCCAGTGTGGCGGCGATGCTCGACATCCACGACGAGGTGGCACGACTCACCGGACGGTGAACGGCATCCGGCTGCGGGACGGCTGGGCCTCCACCGCCCGGGGATCGTCGGATCCTCCGTGGCGGGGACGCCAGCCGGATCAGCCGGCGGCGCTGGCGCAGCCCCAGGCGCTCAGGCCGGCCGAGGCGTAGAGCTTGTTGGCGATGGTGATCTGCTGCTCGCGGCTGGCGAGATTCGCCGAGGCGGCATAGGCGCCGCCACCGTTGGCGAGCCAGGTCGAGGCGGCGAACTGGAGGCCCCCGTAGTAGCCGTTCCCCGAGGCGATCGACCAGTTGCCGCCGGACTCGCACTGGGCGATCCGGTCCCACATGGAGGCGTTCGCGGTGTTGAGCCCGGCGCTCGTGGTGTCGGTGCTCGTCGTGGTGGCGGAGGCCGAGGACGACGAGCTCGCCGAACTGGAGGCGGCTGCCGAGGCCTCCTTCGTGCCCACCAGGTCCACCTCGTCCACCGGCTTCTTCGAGACCGTCTCGGACAGCTGCTGGCGGCTCTGCTCCTTGCCGTCGACCGTGTTGACCGTCCAGGTGATCGTCTTCTCGCCATTGACACCGGCGGTCTGCACCTTCGTGGTGCCCTTCGCGAGCGTGTCGGTCTGGGTCTTCGTGACCTGGAAGGCGATCGGTTCGGTGGTGGTGACCTGCTGGGTGGCCACCCGGGAGATGGCCAGCGTCATGCCGTCGACCGGCGCGGAGTCGAGACTCGCGCTGGTGACGTCCTGCTGCCCGAGGGTGATGCCCTGGTCGGCCAGCAGCGCACGAAGCGTCTGCTGGGTCGTCGTGGCGTTGACGGTCCTGCCGTCGACGACGATGGCGACCTTCTTCGGGGTGATCGCGGACAGTGTGAGCCCGTCGCGGGTCAGGGCGGTGGTTCGCGCCACCGAGAGCTTCGTGGACTCGGCGTCGAGACCGAGCTCGGCGAGCACGTCGGCCAGCGTGGTGGAGGTGGTCCACACGGTCTGGACGGCGCCGTTGAGGTCGATGGTCACCTGGCGCCCGTAACGCACCGTGATCTTCTGGCCGTCGCGCAACGGAGTGCTGGCGGTGGGCACCACCTGGTCGTGTTCGCCGGGGCGAATCCCCTTGTCATTGAGGATGTCCTGGACCGTACCGCCGATCCGGTGGGCCTGGCTCGACTGGCCGTCGACGCTGAGCGTCACATTGCTGTCCGCCGCCGCGAGACCGATGCCGCCGGCTGCAAGACTGAGGACACCGACACCACTGGCGATGGCCGTGGCGAGGGACTTCTTCACGATGGACTCCCGCTGTTGTTTCCGTCGAACTGGGGGACACGGGGGAACGTGCCGGTGACGGAGACATTCTAGCGAAATGCTGAGAGTCTGCAAAGAGAATGGAGTCAGTTCTCAGGAATTGCGGGATGCCGGCTGGTCGCCGGCAGTTCCGGTCCGGACAGGGCAATGCCCCCGCGATGACCGCGGGGGCATTGGCAGAGCCGGGGGAGCTGTCTCGCTCAGGCGGCCTTGGCGGCGGCGAAGCGCTCGGCGACGTCAGCCCAGTTGACGACATTCCACCAGTTGGTGACGTAGTCGGCCTTGACGTTCTTGTACTGCAGGTAGAAGGCGTGCTCCCACATGTCCAGCTGCAGGACCGGCACGGAGCCGGCCGGCAGGTTGTTCTGGTGGTCGTAGAACTGCAGCGTGTTGAGCCGCTTGCCCAGCGGATCCCAGACCAGCGAGGCCCAGCCGGAGCCCTGGATGCCGGTGGCGGCAGCGGCGAACTGCGCCTTGAAGGAGTCGAAGTTGCCGAAGAACTCGTCCACGGCCGCGCCGAGCTCACCCTCGGGACGCTCCGGGGCGCTGCCCTTGGGGGCCAGGTTCTTCCAGAAGACGGAATGGTTCACGTGCCCGGCGAGATTGAACGCCAGATCCTTCTCGAGCTTGTTGATGCTCGCGAAATCGCCCTTGTCGCGGGACTCGGCGAGCTTGTCGAGAGCGGTGTTGGCGCCGTCGACATAGGTCTTGTGGTGCTTGTCATGGTGCAGTTCCATGATCTGGCCCGAAATATAGGGCTCCAGCGCGGAGTAGTCGTAGGGCAATTCCGGCAGAGTGTAAACAGCCATGTCTCCTCGTTCCGTGATCGTGAGTTCTTCTTCGTCGGAGCAGCACTCGACAGGACAGTCCTCGTCGTGTCACTCTTCGCGTACAACAGGGTCCCCCGCGGGCCTATTCCCCCGGGGCTGTCAGCTGTCGGCGCAGCCGGGCCGCGGATCCGCGGGGACGGGCGGGAACAATGGGGTCATGTCCGAAACGCAGGGTGAGCCTGTGAGCGCGTCCGCGCGTACCCACCTCGGTGCCCGCCGCGGACTTCCCGAACCGCCGCTCTCCCCGGCGCCCGCCGCGGAGAGCGAGCCGACCGTGGTGATCCGGGGGCTCGTGAAGAGCTTCGGGGCGAAGCGGGCCGTGGACGATCTCAGCCTCGTGGTGCCCGCCGGACGGATGTTCGGTCTGGTCGGGCCCAACGGCGCGGGCAAGACGACGACCCTGTCGATGCTCACCGGACTGCTGCGTCCCGATGCCGGGCAGGTCTGGGTGGGCGGGCGTGAGGTGTGGGCCGATCCGGCCGCGGCCAAGCAGGAGATCGGCGTGCTTCCCGACGGCCTGCGCCTGTTCGACCGGCTGAGCGGGCGCGAACTGCTGCACTTCGTGGGGCGGATGCGCCGCCTCGACGACGCCACCGTGGCCCAGCGCACCGAGCAGCTGCTCGCCACCTTGGGCCTGTCGTCGGATGCGGACACCCTGGTGTGCGACTACTCGGCCGGAATGACGAAGAAGATCGGTCTGGCCGCGGCGCTCGTGCACAGTCCGGCGCTCCTGGTGCTGGACGAGCCCTTCGAATCGGTCGATCCGGTCTCGGGTCAGACGATCCGGACGATCCTGCACCGCTTCGTGGCCGGTGGCGGCACCGTGGTGCTGTCCAGCCATGTCATGGAGCTGGTCGAGACGCTGTGCGACTCGGTGGCCGTGATGGCCGCCGGACGTCTGCTGGCGGTGGGGGAGATCGAGCAGGTGCGCGCCGGGCGCCCGCTCCAGGAACGCTTCCTGCAGCTCGTCGGCGCCGTCCCCGGCGGGGGAGGCGAGCTCGGATGGTTGTCACACTCGCACGCCTCCAGCTGACGCTGGCCTGGCGGGGCCTTCGTTCCAGCACCGGCAGGACGGTCGCCACGGTGCTGCTCGGCCTCTACGGGCTCGGGGTGCTGACGGCGGCTGTGGCTGGCCTGGTGGTCCTGCGGGAGCCGGGCTTCGACGCGCTGCGCGGGCCGTTGCTCACCGTGGGCTTCGCGCTGCTGACCCTCGGCTGGCCGGTCGTCGGTGTCCTCTCCGGGGGTGACGGGGAGCTGCTCGAGCCGGGCCGTTTCGCCCTCTTCCCGGTCAGCGCCCGCGCCCTGCTGCCCGGTCTGCTCGTCGCGGGCCTGTTGTCCCCGGGGGCCCTGTCGACGGCCGTCCTGGGGCTGGCAGGCGTGGTGAGCTGGTCGGGCTCCGCGCCCGCGGCGACCGCCGCCCTGTTCGCCGCCGTCATGGGGACGCTCACCTGCTTCCTGCTGGCCAGGGTGCTCGGCACCGCCCTGTCGCGTCTGCTGAACGCGCGACGCTTCCGGGACACCGGCGTGGTCGCGGTCTTCCTGGTGCTGCTGGCGGCGAGTGCGCTCGGGCAGCTGGTCTCCCGGCGGCTGGACCCGGGCGTGCTGCTCGGCGGTGGCCTGGACGGGCCGGCCCGGGTGGTCTCGTGGACGCCGGTGGGCTGGGTGTGGGCACTGCCCTGGGATCTCGCGCGCGGCCAGTGGCTCGCCTTCGCCGTCCACCTGGTGGGGGCCACCGCGCTGTGCGCCGTGCTCCTGCGGGTCTGGTCCGGGCAGCTGGCGGAGGGCCTGGTCTCCCCCGTGGGGGGCGCCGGCCAGGGCGGGCGGGCAGGACGCAGCCGGAT
>JBAQVA010000009.1:0-6303 GCA_049297835.1 Propionibacterium sp. | reverse complement strand
TGGCGGGGACGAGCACCGGGCAGGTGGTCGTCTGGCCGCTGTCCGCCACCGGGCCCGGCACCGCGGCCGTCCACCAGCTGTTCCCCTCGACCTCGAGGATCTCGAGTCTGGCGGTCAGTGCCTCCGGATCCCTCGTCGCCGCCACCGAGTACACCGGCACGCACACGGTCCTGTACTCGACCGGCTCCGGGCAGTGGCAGCTGGCGGCCCAGCTCGACACCCCGGCGCCCCAGGTGGTGCAGTTCAACCCCGCCGGAACGATGCTCGAGGTGGGACTCGGCCTGAACACCGTGCAGCTGTGGTCGGTGGAGACACCGACCTCCCCCAGGCTGCGCGGCTCTCTCGACGTGGGTTCCACGCCCACGACCTCACAGTGGTTCCCGAGCTCGGCCCGGATCGCCGTCGGCACCGACTCGGGGGTCGTGAGCATCTGGGACGTCAGCGATCCGGGCGCGCCCAGGCAGGTGCAGGCCTACACCGAACCGCAGTCGGGTATCTATGCCCTGTCCATCAGCCCCGACGAGTCGCAGCTGTCCGGCGGGGGCGGGGACGGACTCATCTGGGGCTGGTCGTTGAACTCGTCCGGGCGAACCGCCACCACCGCGCTCAACCCCGACATCGGGCGGATCAACGAGACGCATCTGATCGACGGGGGCCGTCAGCTCGTCGCGGCCGGGGACACCGGGGAGGTGCGCATCTGGGACACCGATCCGGCAGCAGCCCGTTCACGACTGTGCACGCAGCGCGGACAGGTGCTCACCGAGTCCGAGTGGCACAAGTACCTGCCCGGCGTGGCGACGGACGATCCCTGTTCCTGAGTCGGCCCCGAGGCAGTGCCGAGGAGATCGTGCCGAGCCGATCCCGTGCCGAGCCGGGCTGCCGCGGAAACCCCTGACCGGGGCGGCCGCGTGGGAGCTGGACGGCTGTGCGAGATCGTACGAACCCTCCGGACCCCCGGTCCGGGCGCTCGTCGCCACCCCAGAATCGTCTCGTGCCCGCCCCGGGGCGCAGGACGTGAGGGTGTCGAGATGTGGATCAGTTGGGCGCACGGCGCCCGGGAACGTGCAGCCCGCTAGTCGAGCAGATCCTGCACCGACTCGACGATCTCGTTGGGGCGGAAGGGGTACTTGGCGATCTCGGCATCGTCCGAGATGCCGGTCCGCACCAGGACGGTGTGGACGCCGGCCTCGATACCGGCAATCACATCGGTGTTCATCCGGTCCCCGATCATGCCGGTGGTCTCCGAGTGGGCACCCACCTTGGACATCGCGAGCCGGAACATCATCGGATTGGGCTTGCCGACCCAGTAGGGCTCGAAACCCGTCGCCTTCGAGATGAGGGCGCCGATCGCACCGGTGGACGGCACGGGGCCGTCGGCGCTGGGGCCGGTGGCGTCGGGATTGGTGGCGATGAGGCGGGCGCCGCCGAGCACCAGACGGATCGCCTTGGTGATGGCCTCGAAGGAGTAGTACCGCGTCTCGCCGAGGACGACATAGTCCGGCTCGATGTCGGTGAGGATGTATCCGGCCTCGTGCAAGGCCGTCGTGAGCCCGGACTCGCCGATGACATAGGCCCTGCCGCCGGGGCGCTGGCTCTGCAGGAAGCGGGCAGTCGCCAGGGCGGAGGTCCAGATGAGGTCCTCTGGCACCTCGATGCCCACCTGGTGGAGCCTCGCCGAGAGGTCCCGGGGGCTGAACATCGAGTTGTTGGTGAGCACGAGGAAGCGCTGCCCGCGTGCCTTCCACTGCTCGATGAGTTCCCCGGCGCCGGGCAGTGCCTCCGACTCCCACACCAGGACGCCATCCATGTCCGTGAGCCAGCATTCAATGTTCGATCGGTCCGCCACGGGACAAGTATTCCGCACGAACCCCTCGAAGATGTGGTCACCAACCGTGAAGATCGCGAACACAGGGCGCTGACAAGGCAGGACAACCGGCAAACGGGCCGGGAGGTCACGCCCGGGCCGCTGCGCCGGCCTGCCCGTGGGCACCCGAGGTGGCGAGCGTCACCGCGATGATCGCGAGCCCACAGGCAACCAGCGTCAGCCAGGCGCCGACGTCGGTGCCGAGCGCGTGGGTCGTGTTGGTGGCGAGCATGCCTGCCACGGCCACGCCCAGGACCGAGCCCACCTGCCTGCTCGCCGACGCGATGGCAGCCGCGACGCCGGCCTGGGCAGCGGGCAGGCCCGACACCGCGGTGTTGGTGATGGGCGCGTTCACCGCCCCCGAGCCGATGCCGACGAGCGCACCGGCGACGAGGATCCACCAGTCAGCGGTGGCGACCTGCAGGCGGGTGAGCATGAGCGCGGCGAGAGTGAGTGAGATCCCGCCCGCCAACAGCGACGGCCGGGGCCCCAGACTGCCGACCAGCCGGCCGGACAGCGGCGCTGCGAAGAGCATGACCAGCGCGTTGGGAAGCAGGAACAGTCCCGCCTGCAGGGCGTCGTAGTGCCTGGTGTCCTGCAGGTAGAGGGTGAGCAGGAACATGTATCCGCCGAGCACGTAGAAGGCCAGCACGGCGATCGAGGTCGCCGCGGAGAACTCGGGGCTGCGGAAGATCCGCATCTCGATGAGCGGCTCGCGGCGGCGCAGCTCCCAACCGACCAGGCCGGCGCCACAGGCCAGCGAGACGGCGAAGGCACCGAGGATGACCGGGGAGGCCCACCCGCGCCCGGGCGCCTCGATCACGCCGAAGGTGAGCCCGACGAGGCAGACGAGGACGAGCAGCTGACCGACCGGGTCGGCCCGGCGCGAGTGCGCGGCACGGGAATCCGGCACGAACAGGACGGTGAGGACGATGGCGGCGAGCGCCACGGGCACATTGATGAAGAAGACGGCCCGCCAGGTCACGAAGCGGACGAGGAATCCGCCGAGCACCGGGCCGATCCCCATCGAGATGCCGATGACACCGCCCCACACGCCGATTGCCTGAGCCCGCCGGCGGGGATTCTCGAAGGTCTCGCGGATGATCGACAGGGCCACCGGATTGAGCATCGAGCCACCGATGCCCTGCAGCCCTCGGCAGGCGACGAGCACGGCGGTGTTGGGAGCCAGACCGCACGACAGCGAGGCGAGCGCGAACAGCACGAGCCCGAAGCGGAAGACCCTGGCGCGCCCGAAACGGTCTCCCAGCGAACCGGAGAAGATGAGCAGGGCGGCCAGCACGAGCAGATAGGCGTCCACGACCCACTGGAGCTCGCTGACCCCGGCCCCGAAGTCTCGCTGGATCGAGGGCAGCGCCACGTTGACGATCGTGTTGTCCATGCCGACGATGAACAGGGACATGCAGCAGATGCCCAACACGAGCCGTGGCCGCAGCTGCCCGATCCTGGGCGTCCCCGCTGGTGGGCGGGAGCCCGGCCGCCCCTGCGAAGGACGATCCCCGCTCACCGGTGCTCGTCCCGGCAAGATCTCCGATCTTCGTGGACAGCCGTCATCCTGATGCCTCCCGCGCACACTCGACCCACGGAGAATATGCCTCGCACGCCAGCTGGAACCGTGGGCCGGCCGCTCCGGGGGTACCCCCGGACGGGACGCGGGAACTCTGGACGCCAGGACTCAGGAGGTCGAGGCGAAGATGTTGAGACCCAGCGCTCTGGACAGGAAGGACATGGCCCGCTGACCGCGGATGCTGTTCCCGGCTGCGTCCAGTCGTGGCGAGAAGGTGCCGATGGCGCCCTTCCCCGGTGAGATCGCGACGATGCCGCCGGAGACCCCTGACTTCGCCGGCAGGCCGATCTCGAAGAGCCACTCCCCGGACATCTCGTACATGCCGGTGCTCGCCATCACGGCGAGCGTGTCCCGGGCGACCGATTCGGCGACCACCCGACGTCCGGTGACCGGGTTCACACCGCCGTCGGCAAGCGTGGCTCCCATGATCGACAGGTCGTGCGCGGTCACCAGCAGCGAGCACTGCCGGGTGTAGACGTCGACAGTCTCCGCCGGGTCCACGTCGAGTCGTCCGTAGCTGGCCAGCAGCTCGGCGAGCGCCCGGTTTCGCCGGTTCGTCAGGGACTCGGAGCGGTACACCTGCTCGTCCAGCTCGAGAGGGCGCCCGGCGAAGGCGGACAGTCCCTCACGGATCCTGGTCCACCGCTGCCGCGAGTCCTCGGCGGGAATCAGCGCGCAGGTCGCGATCGCACCGGCATTGACCATCGGATTCATCGGGCTTCCGTCGTTGAGCTCGACGGCGACGACGGAGTTGAAGGGCAGACCGGTGTTGTTGACCCCGACGCGGCCCAGGACCGTGCCATGCCCGATGGATTCACAGACCAGGGCGTAGACGAAGGCCTTCGAGATGGACTGGATGCTGAAGGCGTCGGTGCTGTCCCCCGCCTGCGCGAGCCTGCCGCCGACCGATGTCAGGCAGACGGCGAAACGATCCGGATCGGCGCTCGCGAGGGCCGGAATGTAGTCGGCGATTTTCCCGCCTCCGCACCCGGAATTCCTGGTCCAGGCCTGGTGCACGAGTTCTTGGACAGTCCGCCAGTCGGGCAATTGTCCGGTCGAGACTTCTTGGGCCACTGCCCTGGTGTCGACATCCACGGTGCACAAGCTACCGCCAGCCCGTGCGCCCAGCTGTGTCACGTACATGATCATCGAATGTGATGTGTCGCCGTGCCAGTGCCGGGCGGTGTTAGGCTGACGCCGCCCCGGCGCTGCGGGGTACCTCCCTTTCCTGAATGAGCGACCGGGCGAGACATTGCCCGAGCCGGGAGTTGAGATGGCCCCTTCCGCGGTGACTCTGATCGTCCTGGCGGTCTCTGTCGGCCTGTTCATCTCGAACAGATTCCCGGTCGGCGTGGTGGCAATTCTCACCGCACTGGCATTGCCCGCACTGGGGATCATCGACCTGTCCACCGCACTGGCCGGATTCGGGGACCCCGCGGTCATCTTCATCGCCACGCTGTTCGTCGTGAGCACCGGCCTGGAGAATTCCGGGATCACCGCGTGGGCGGGCCGCCAGATCACCAGCAGGGTGGGCACTGGCCGGGTGGCGCTGCTGGTCGCCGTGATGCTCGTCACGGCGGTGCTGAGCGCGCTCATCTCCCCCAACGGTGCGGCCAGCGCCATGATCCCCATCGTCCTGGCGGCGTCCCGTTCGTCGCACCGGAAACCGTCCGCCCTGCTCATGCCGGTCGCCTTTGCGGCCAGCGCCGGGGCGCTGCTCACCCTGAGCGGCTCGGTGGTCAATGTGATGACCTCCGAGACCGCCCGGGAGGTGACCGGTACCGGTTTCGGCTTCTTCGAATTCGCACGGGCCGGCGTCCTCCTGGTGGCCGGCACCGTGGTGGCCGCGATCGTCTTCGCCAAGCTGATCCCGACCAGCCGTGACGCATCGATCACCAAGGACTTCGGCAGCCACCTCGACACCCTGCTGGACCACTACGAGATCGACCAGGGCTTCTTCCACCTGCTCGTCGGGCCCCGCACCGCCGCCGGCACGAGCGTGACGCGGCTGCGCAGTGACGGCGTGCGGGTCTACGCGGCGCAGTCGCCCGGAGGGGCGATCCGAGGCGACGACGAGGTCCTGCAGCCCGGCGACATCGCACTGGCCACCGGGCCCACCGGGAAGGTCAGCCGGCTCGCTGCAGACGTCGGGATGGAGATCGACCTCGCGCCGCTGACCAGGAAGGACAAGTCCCGCCTCATCCACGAACACGTCGGTCTGGCCGAGGTCCTCGTGCCGCCGCGCTCGCCGCTCATCGGGCAGCGCGTCGTCACCGGCATGCAGCGCGGGGAGATCACGGTGCTGTCGGTCCGTCGCGGCGACAGGCCGGCGGGCACCTCGCAGCTCCGACTGCGGGTGGGCGATGCCCTGCTGCTGCACGGCTCCTGGCCTGCGATCCTCCGTCTCGAGGAGGACGAGGAGGTGCTCCTCATCGACTCCCCCGAGGAGGTCCGCCGCCAGGTGGCCCCGCTCGGCGCGAACGCGCGCTGGGCCGCGCTCATCACGACGGCGATGGTCGTGCTGCTGGCCAGCGGGGCGGTGGCCCCCGCAGTGGCCGGGCTGCTCGCCGCGTGCGCACTCGTACTCACCGGGGTGGTGAGCGTGACGCAGGCCTACCGGGCGATCTCCTGGCAGACGGTCGTGCTCATCGGCGGGCTGATGTCACTGTCCGTCGCCATCCGGGTCTCCGGGGCGGCCGACATCGTGGCACGCCTGGTGCTCGGCCTGGCCGGTTCGGGCGGGCTGATCGAGATTCTCGCCGTGCTGTTCGTCGTCACGGCCGCGCTGGGCCAGGTCATTTCCAATACCGCGACCGCCCTGGTGATGCTGCCAATTGTCGTGGCAATCTCACAA
>JBAQVA010000008.1:0-6031 GCA_049297835.1 Propionibacterium sp. | reverse complement strand
CGCATCCGACGTGAGGCTGTGAGGTCGCCACCACCGCACTCCTGGGTGGGCTGCTCGAGGCGGCCGACGCGGTGAGATCTTTCGGATTGGGCCGCTTCGCGCCCGGGGCCGGGATGGGCGTCGATCTACCGGTGAAGTCACCGGAGAACTGATGTCCATCTGTCGCGCGGACCGGCCCGGGCAGTCCTGCCAGCACGAACTCGCCGTGTGGCTCGTCAGCGCTGCTCCCCGGAGGCCGGTCCCCAGGGGCTGCCCTGCCGGCGTCCTGGCTGTCACAATCGGGAGGGGACCATCCGACGCGACACAGGATCAGCCATGACACGAGCATTTCCACAGGATTTCTGGTTCGGCAGCGCCACGGCGGCGTACCAGGTCGAAGGTGCCGTCCACGAGGACGGCCGCGGGCCGTCGATCTGGGACAGTTTTTCGCACACACCGGGCAAGACCCTCGACGGGGACACCGGAGACATTGCCGACGACCACTACCACCGCTGGCACGAGGACATCGCGCTCATGAGGGACCTCGGTCTGGACGCCTATCGCTTCTCCATCGCATGGCCGCGGATCCAGCCGACGGGCCGCGGCGCGGTGAACCGGCCGGGCATGGACTTCTACCGACGTCTGGTCGACGGTCTGCGTGAGGCAGGGATCAAGCCGGTGGCCACCCTCTACCACTGGGACCTTCCCCAGGCGCTGCAGGACGAGGGCGGATGGACGCAGCGCAGCACCGCAGAGGCCTTCGGCGAGTACGCGGCAGCGGTCGCCAGGGGGTTGGGCGACGCGGTGGAGCTGTGGACGACGCTCAATGAGCCGTGGTGCGCTGCCTATCTCGGGTATGCCGCCGGTGTCCACGCTCCCGGGATCAGCGACCCGCAGGCCGCGCTGAGGGCGGCCCACCATCTCAATCTGGCCCACGGTCTCGGCGCCAGTGCAGTGCATGCCGAGCTGGGCGACGCCACGCCCGTCTCCGTGACGCTGAACCTCCAGCTCGTGCGGCCCGAGAATCCCGATTCCCCAGACGACCTCGCCGCCGTGCACCAGGTCGAGACGATCGGCAACGACATCTGGCTGGCCCCGATGCTCGAGGGCCGGCTGCCCGACGACCTCGTCGACCAGACCCGGGAGTTCACCGACTGGTCCTTCGTGGTGGACGGCGATCTCGGCGTCATCCACCAACCGCTGTCCTGCCTGGGGATCAACTACTACGCGACGACCACGGTGCGTCGCTCCCGGCCCGACGACGGAGCGCTCTCGGGTGGCGTCGACGAGCTGGGTCGCAGTCCCTGGATCGGCTGCCAGGACGTCGCTTTCCTACCGCCCCGGGGCCCCCTGACCCAGATGGGCTGGAACATCGATCCGCAGGGCCTGACGGACCTGCTCGTCGCCACCGGCCGCCGTTTCCCCGATCTGCCGCTTGTGGTGACGGAGAACGGGATGGCTGCCGACGACCGGCCAGACGGGAACGGCGTCGTGCACGATGCCGACCGGATCGCGTACGTCCGGGACCATCTCGGGGCGGTGCTGGACGCCGTGGATGCCGGCGTCGACGTGCGTGGCTACTTCGTCTGGTCGCTCCTGGACAACTTCGAGTGGGCCTGGGGATATGCCCGCCGCTTCGGGATCGTCCGGGTCGACTACGACGACTGCCGCCGGATCCCGAAGGACTCCTACGGCTGGTACGAGGGAGTCATAGCGGCACGTGCTCTCGGTTGATCCGCCGGGGCCCGCAGAGAGCACCGAGCTCCCTGCGCCCTGCGGCGGGTGAGCTTCTCACATGAACATCGGGCGTCCACGATCCGAATCCTTGCGGTCGTTTCGTGGGCAGTGTCCGGGCCCTTTGGCGGGGGAGTGTTGAATGGCTGCTGAGAAGAACCGATGAGTACTGAGGATGGCACGATGAGTGAGCCGAAACCGGGGCCGGCGCCCGTACTGACATTGCGTCCGGCCGGTGAGTGCCGATTTGACGCGGTGGGCATGGGCGAGGTGATGCTGCGGCTGGATCCCGGTCCGAAGCGTGTGCGTGCCACCCGCGCCTTCGATGTCTGGGAGGGCGGCGGCGAGTACAACGTCGTGAGAGGGCTGTCGCGGGTGTTCAGGTTGCGCACCTCGCTGGTCACGGCGCTCGCCGAGAACGAGGTCGGTCGTCTGCTCGAGGGCCTGATCCTGGCCGGCGGCGTCGATGTCTCGCTGATCCGGTGGATGCCCTACGACGGAATCGGCGAGACGGTCCGCAACGGACTGAACTTCACCGAGCGCGGTTACGGCGTCCGCGGCGCACTGGGAGTGTCCGATCGCGGGCACAGTGCTGCCAGCCAGCTGCGCGCCGACGAGGTCGACTTCGAGCAGCTGTTCGGGAAGCAGGGCGTGCGCTGGCTGCACACCGGCGGCATCTTCGCAGGACTGTCGGAAGAGACCACCGAGACCACGATCAAGGCCATCGAGACCGCCCACAAGTACGGCACCGTCGTCTCCTACGACCTCAACTACCGCCCCAGCATCTGGAAGAGCAATGGCGGTCAGGAGCACGCCATCGAGGTGAATCGCAAGATCGCCCCCATGGTGGATGTCATGATCGGCAGCGAGGAGGACTTCAGCTCCGGCCTCGGTTTCGAGATCAAGGGCATGGACGCCGGCCTGACCGACCAGACGGTGGCGAGCTTCGAGTCGATGATCAACCGCGTCGCCGACGCCTATCCGAACCTCAAGGTCATCGCCACCACGATCAGCACCGTGGCGAGCGCCACGAGCAACAACTGGGGCGCGCTGGCCTGGTCCCGGGAGACCGGCCTGCTGAGGTCAACCTTCCGTCCGGGCCTCGAGGTCTTCGACCGGGTCGGCGGCGGGGACGCCTTCGGCTCAGGATTCGTCTTCGGGCTGATCGACGGTCAGTCGCTTGCCACCGCGGTCGAGTACGGCGCCGCGAATGGTGCCCTCGAGATGACGACGCCCGGTGACTCCTCGTACGCGAGCAAGCCCGAGGTGATCGCGCTCGCATCCGGTGGGAGCGCCCGGCTCGTCCGCTGAGCACTGAGCACAGTTTTCGGGGCCTGCCCTGCTCGGGCGGGCCCCGTCGTGCTGTCCGAGGGGGTGATTCCGTGCCCTCCCAACTCAGGTGGAGTGCAGTGCGCCGCGGGCAATGTGGCGCCTTCTCGCCACGGCGTTCCCGGTTCGGCGGATTCTGCGACAGACTCGACAGTCAAGGAACCCGCTGGGAGGAGTGACGATGGCGAAGAAGAAGGCCGGCAAGAAGAAGGACAAGTCTTCGAAGAAGAAGGCGAGCGGCAAGAAGGACGCGTCGGGCAAGAAGGACAAGCTCGCCAAGAAGTCCGGGAAGAAGAAGTCCGGGAAGAAGGGCGCCTCCACCGCCCGGGCTGTCGAGCAGGTGGGGCCGTCGATCAAGGATCCCGAGATGTACGAGGCCCTGCGGGACCAGGGTGCGAGCAAGGAGAAGGCTGCCCGGATCTCGAACGCTGCGGCCGCGACATCGCGTTCCGAGCTCGGGCGCAAGGGCGGCAAGGCCGAGGACTACACCGATCGCACCAAGGCCGAGCTGCTCGATCGTGCTCGGGAGCTCGACATCGCCGGGCGATCGACGATGAACCGGGACGAACTGATCGAGGCCCTGCGCAATCACTGATGCTCGCGCCGACTGGTCCTCGGTGGGTCAGCGGCGCGTCCAGTGGTACTCCTCCGTGGGAGAAGTGCGCACCAGCAGCTCCGGCAGCAGGCCCCACAGCACGGCGAAGACGACGAGGCAACAGCCTCCGGCGATCATGCCCGCGGTGATGTTGATCACGAAGCCGAAGATCAACATCACGACCAGCACCACGGTGAGCGCGAGGGTGGCCAGTCCCACCTTCGCCAGCACATTGCCGAATGCGACCAGATCGTCCTTGGCGTGGCGGCGGAAGGTCAGCCGATGGGCCATCACCGGCGCCATGATCAACGCGGTGGACAGCGTGGCCATCATCGCCGCCGCCAGGAAGATCCAGACGAGTGGGCGCTGGAGTACGCCGAACCGGGCCTGGAAGGGCAGTGTGAGCAGGAAGCCCGACAGGATCTGGATGCCGGTCTGGCTGACCCGGAGTTCCTGGAGCAGCTCGGACCAGTTGCGGTCGAGGCGCTCGGCGGGGGTCTCGTTGCGCTCGACTGACGTGCCGGGGGCGTCCTGTTCTTCGCTCACCTCGACCTCCTCGCCGTGGAGCAGAGACTACCCGGTGGTGCGATCCCTGAACCCCTCTGCTGCTCACCCGGTACGACCTGAGGCGGGTGTCCCGATGCGTCGGGACCCTGGTGGCCTGGGGGAATGTTTCGGCGGCAATTGAATGTTGAACCAATCATGAAGCGCTTCGGAACACTTTCCTTCGGGCACTACGGCCCGTTGGGTGGCGGGCAGCGTCTCACGGCGGCCGACTCCATCCACCAGGCAATTGATCTTGCCCGGGGCATGGACGAGTTGGGCGTCGACGGCGTCTACTTCCGTGTCCACCACTTCGCCCGGCAGCAGGGCTCGCCCATGCCGTTGCTCGCTGCGATCGCGGCGAGCACGACGCACATCGAGATCGGCACCGGCGTCATCGACATGCGTTACGAGAATCCGCTGCACCTGGCCGAGGACGCGGCGGCGGTGGACCTGATCAGCGACGGCCGAATTGCCCTGGGGGTGAGCCGGGGATCGCCAGAGACGGTGGTGCGGGGCTACGAGGCCTTCGGCTACAACGGCTCGACGGACCCGCGCGGCGCAGACATCGCGCACGACCACTTCGATCTCTTCCTGCGCGCGATCGAGGGCGAGGGGATGGCCGAGCGCGATCCCGACAGCCCGTTCGGCGCGGGGAGCGGACTGCAGCGGATCGAGCCGTACTCGGAGGGCCTGCGGTCGCGAGTCTGGTGGGGTGCGGGATCGATCGACACCGCGCGCTGGGCCGGGAAGGTGGGGGTCAACCTCATGTCCTCGACCCTGCTCACCGAGGACCGCGGGATTCCGTTCGACGAGCTGCAGGCCCAGCAGATCGAGGCCTTCCGCGAGTCGTGGCGGCAGACAGGGCATCGCGGCGAACCCCGGGTCTCGGTCTCGCGGACGGTCTTCCCGATCCTCGACGGGCGAGATCGGGCGATGTACTCGGCGTCCGGCGAGCGCGGCGGGGTCGGTTACATCGACGGTTTCCGTTCGACCTTCGGCAAGAGCTACGTGGGCGAGCCCGACGTGCTCGTGTCGGAGTTGACCCAGGATGCGGCTGTGCAGAGCGCGGACACGCTGATGCTGACCATTCCCAGTCAGCTGGGCGTCGAGTTCAATCTGCGTCTGGTGGAGGGTTTCGCCCGGCACGTCGCCCCCGCGCTGGGCTGGAAGAAAGCCACGGTCGGCTGACGGCACACCCTTGTGCCGATGGTTCGTGTCACACTCGGACATGACTTCCATCCAGCGGATCCGTCCGGCGGGGCTCGTCGTGAGCCCCGCCTTCAGCCATGTGGCCGTCGTCCCGCCAGGAGCCACGACCATCTATGTCGGGGGCCAGGACGCCGTCGACGAGAACGGCACCCTGGTCGGTGCGGGAGACGTGGCGGTACAGGCCGCGCGGGCCCTCGCCAATGCGGTCACGGCGCTGCGGGCAGTCGGTGCGGGCACCGCCGACGTCGTCCAGTGGACAGTGTTGTTCGTCGAAGGGGTCGACCTCGCCGCGGCATACGGGGCGATCGCCAAGGCCCTTGTCTCGGAGGAGCCGCCGCTGGTCACCGCGGCGCGAGTGGCGGGGCTCGGGGTGCCGGGAGCGCTCGTGGAGATCAGCGCGGTTGCTGCCGTCGTGAGGTGATGCCCCCTTCGCCAACCCCTCGTGTGCCCGAGACTGGGAGGTCACCGACTGCTCATCGATGCCCCGGGACGCCCCAATGGGATAGCGCAGTCGGACGAGTCGGGTGACCGGTGGTGGACCTTTGCGTGCCCTGGATGTGCAGCTGGCAAGGGATGTCATGTGTGGAGCGGGCGACGGGAATCGAACCCGCGTGTCCAGCTTGGGAAGCTGGCGCTCTA
>JBAQVA010000007.1:0-5707 GCA_049297835.1 Propionibacterium sp. | reverse complement strand
GGGGACCATCCGACGCGACACAGGATCAGCCATGACACGAGCATTTCCACAGAATTTCTGGTTCGGCAGCGCCACGGCGGCGTACCAGGTCGAGGGTGCCGTCCACGAGGACGGCCGCGGACCGTCGATCTGGGACAGCTTCTCGCACACACCGGACAAGACCCTCGACGGGGACACCGGAGACATCGCCGACGACCACTACCACCGCTGGCGCGAGGACGTCGAGCTCATGGAGGAGCTTGGTCTGGACAGCTACCGGTTCTCCATCGCCTGGCCGCGCATCCAGCCGACAGGCCGCGGCGCGGTGAACCAGCCGGGCATGGACTTCTACCGCCGCCTGGTGGACCGCCTGCGCGAGGCCGGGATCAAGCCGGTGGCCACCCTCTACCACTGGGACCTCCCCCAGGCGCTGCAGGACGAGGGCGGCTGGACGCAGCGCAGCACTGCGGAGGCCTTCGGCGAGTACGCGGCGGCGGTCTCCAGGGGGCTGGGCGACGCGGTGGAGTTGTGGACGACGCTCAATGAGCCGTGGTGTGCTGCCTACCTCGGGTACGCGTCCGGTGTCCACGCGCCCGGGATCAGCGACCCGCAGGCGGCTCTGCGTGCGGCACACCACCTCAACCTCGCGCACGGACTGGGTGCCAGCGCGATACATGCCGAGCTGGGTGACGCCACGCCCGTCTCGGTGACCCTCAACCTTCAGCAGGTGCGCCCCCAGGACCCGGAATCCCGAGACGACCTGGCCGCCGTGCACCAGGTCGAGACGATCGGCAACGACATCTGGCTGGCGCCGATGCTCGAGGGCCGGCTGCCCGACGGCCTCGTCGACCAGACCCGGGAGTTCACCGACTGGTCCTTCGTACACGACGGCGATCTCGGTCTCATCCACCAACCGGTGAGTTGCCTGGGCATCAACTACTACGCGACGACGACCGTGCGCCGCGCCCACGCCGGGGACGAGGCACAGTCCGGCGGCCGTGACGGGGCGGGGAGAAGCCCCTGGGTCGCCTGCCAGGACGTCGTCTTCCTGCCTCCCCGGGGCCCTCTGACCCAGATGGGCTGGAACATCGATCCCCAGGGGCTGACTGACCTGCTCGTCGCGACCGGCCGCAGGTTCCCCGGTCTGCCGCTGGTGGTGACGGAGAACGGGATGGCCGCCGACGACCGGCCCGACGGGAACGGCGTCGTGCACGACGCCGAGCGCATCGCCTACCTGCGGGCCCATCTCGGGGCCGTGCTTGACGCCTTGGACGCCGGCACGGACGTCCGTGGCTACTTCGTCTGGTCACTCCTGGACAACTTCGAGTGGGCCTTCGGCTATGACCGCCGCTTCGGGATCGTCCGGGTGGACTACCGGGACTGCCGCCGCATTCCGAAGGATTCCTACCGCTGGTACCAGGGGGTCATCGCCGCACGAGCAATCGACTGATCCGCCCATGGTCCGCATCGGCGTCGCGCTGCGCTTCGACGCCGATGCGGTTGAGCTTCTCACGTGAACACCTGGCGTCCACGATCCGAACCTTTGAGGCCGCTTCATGGGCAGTGCCCGGGCCGTTCCCGCCGGGAGTGTTGAATGGCTGGTGAGATGAGTCGATGAGTACTGAGGATGGCACGATGAGCGAGCCGAAACCGGGGCCGGCGCCCGTATTGACACTGCGTCCGGCCGACCAGTGTCGTTTTGACGCAGTGGGCCTGGGGGAGGTCATGCTGCGACTGGATCCTGGCCCGAAGCGCGTGCGGGCCACCCGCGCCTTTGATGTCTGGGAGGGCGGCGGCGAGTACAACGTGGTCAGGGGCCTGTCACGGGTGTTCAGACTGCGCACCTCGCTGGTCACCGCGCTCGCCGAGAACGAGGTGGGTCGACTGCTCGAGGGCCTGATCCTGGCCGGTGGCGTCGACGTCTCACTGATCCGGTGGATGCCCTACGACGGGATCGGCGAGACCGTCCGCAACGGCCTCAACTTCACCGAGCGGGGGTACGGAGTTCGCGGCGCACTGGGTGTCTCCGATCGCGGTCACAGCGCCGCCAGTCAGCTGGGCGCAGACGACGTCGACTTCGAGAAGCTGTTCGGGCAACAGGGGGTGCGGTGGCTGCACACCGGAGGCATCTTCGCCGGCCTGTCCGAGGCAACCACCGAGACCACGATCAAGGCCATCGAGACGGCCCACAAGTACGGGACCATCGTCTCCTACGACCTCAACTACCGCCCGAGCATCTGGAAGAGCAACGGGGGCCAGGAGCACGCCATCGAGGTGAACCGGAAGATCGCCCCCATGGTGGACGTCATGATCGGCAGCGAGGAGGACTTCAGCTCCGGTCTCGGCTTCGAGATCGAAGACATGGACGCAGGACTCACCGACCAGACAGTCGCGAGTTTCGAGTCGATGATCAACCGCGTTGCCGACGCCTACCCGAATCTCAAGGTCATCGCCACCACCATCAGCACCGTGGCCAGCGCCACGAGCAACAACTGGGGTGCCCTGGCGTGGTCCCGGCAGACCGGGCTGCTGCGGTCGACCTTCCGTCCCGGCCTCGAGGTCTTCGATCGGGTCGGCGGAGGAGACGCCTTCGGCTCGGGATTCGTCTTCGGGCTGGTCGACGGCCAGTCGCTCGCGACCGCGGTCGAGTACGGCGCGGCCAATGGTGCGCTCGAGATGACGACACCTGGCGATTCGTCGTACGCGAGCAAGCCCGAGGTGCTCGCTCTCGCCTCCGGCGGGAGCGCCCGGCTCGTCCGCTGACCACCGGACATGCCGTTTCGGGGCCTGCCCTTTCGGGTGGGCCCCGACGTGCGTCACGGGCAATGTCGTGATTCCTGGCCGTGGCGTTCCCGGTTTGGGTGATTGTGCGACAGACTCGACAGTCAAGGTACCCGCTGGGAGGAGTGACGATGTCGAAGAAGAAGGCCGGAAAGAAGAAGGACAAGTCTTCGAAGAAGAAGACGAGCGGCAAGAAGGACAAGTCCGGCAAGAAGGTCAAGGCCGGCAAGAAGTCGGGCAAGAAGTCAGACGCCCGCGCGAAGGACACGGCCGGCGGGAAGACCGCAAAGACGAAGGGCACCGTACAGGCCGGGCCGTCGATCAAGGACCCCGAGATGTACCAGGCGTTGCGGGACCAGGGCTCGAGCGAGGAGAAGGCTGCCCGGATCTCCAATGCCGCGGCCGCGACATCGCGCTCCGAGCTCGGCCGCAAGGGCGGACAGGCCGAGGACTACACCGACCGGACGAAGGCGGAACTGCTCGACCGCGCTCGCGAGCTCGACATCGCCGGCAGGTCGACGATGAACCGGGACGAGCTGATCGAGGCATTGCGCAACCACTGATGCGCGTACCGCCGGGGCATCTGCGGACCAGCGGCGTCCTCAGAGGTACTCATCGGTGGCGGAACGGCGGACCAGCAGTTCTGGCAACAGCCCCCACAGCACGGCGAACACGACGAGACAACAGCCTCCGGCGACCACTCCCGCAGTGATGCTGACGACGAAACCGACGATGAGCATCACGACAAGAACGACGGTGAGCGCGAGCGTGCCCAGCCCGATCTTCGCCAGGAGATTGCCGAAGCGGACCAGGTCGTCCTTGGCGTGGTGACGGAAGGTCAGCCGGTGTGCCATCACCGGGGCCATGATCAGCGCGGTGGACAGCGTCGCCATCATCGCCGCTGCGAGGAAGATCCAGACGAGCGGGCGCTGCAGCGTCGCGAACCGGGCCTGGAAGGGCAGCGTGAGCAGGAAGCCGGACAGGATCTGGATGCCGGTCTGGCTGACCCGGAGCTCCTGGAGTAGCTCCGACCAGTTGCGGTCGAGGCGTTCGGCAGGCGTTTCGTTGCGCTCGACCGACGTGCCGGGGGCGTCCTGCTCTTCGCTCACCTCGACCTCCTCGCCGTGCTGTGAGACTACCCGGTCGCGAGGTCCAGGGGCGCTCGCGCAGGTCAGACGGGTCGCTGGGGTGCCACTGGCCCGTCGGGAGCAGAAGGCGGGAATGATTCCGTGTCAATTGAATGTTTAACCAGTCATGAAGCGCTTCGGAACACTTTCCTTCGGGCACTACGGCCCGCTGGGTGGCGGACAGCGTCTGACTGCTGCCGATTCCATCCACCAGGCACTTGATCTCGCCCAGGGGATGGACGAACTGGGAGTCGACGGGGTCTACTTCCGCGTCCACCATTTCGCCCGCCAGCAGGGTTCGCCCATGCCGCTGCTGGCGGCGATCGCGGCCAGGACCGAACACATCGAGATCGGTACCGGTGTCATCGACATGCGCTACGAGAACCCGCTGCACCTTGCGGAGGACGCGGCCGCGGTTGACCTGATCAGCGACGGCCGGATTGCGCTGGGAGTGAGCCGGGGATCGCCAGAGACGGTCGTGCGGGGCTACGAGGCGTTCGGCTACACCGGATCGACGGATCCGCGGGGTGCCGACATCGCGCACGCCCACTTCGACCTCTTCCTGCGCGCGATCAGCGGTGAGGGGATGGCCCAGCGCGATCCCGACAGCCCGTTCGGCGCGGGCAGCGGTCTGCAGCGCATCGAGCCGTATTCGGAGGGCCTGCGTTCGCGTATCTGGTGGGGTGCCGGCTCGATCGACACCGCGCGCTGGGCGGGGACGGTGGGCGTCAACCTCATGTCGTCGACGCTGCTCACCGAGGACCGCGGGATTCCGTTCGACCAGTTGCAGGCCCAGCAGATCGACGCCTTCCGTGAATCGTGGCGCACCGCGGGGCACACGGGGGAGCCTCGGGTCTCGGTGTCGCGCACTGTGTTCCCGATTCTCGACGAGCGGGATCGGGCAATGTACTCGGCGTCCGGTGAGCGTGGCGGGGTCGGCTACATCGACGGCTTCCGTTCCACCTTCGGCAAGAGCTACGTGGGCGAGCCCGATGCGCTCGTGGCGGAGCTCCAGCAGGACGCGGCGGTGCAGAGCGCAGACACCTTGATGCTGACCATCCCCAGTCAGTTGGGTGTCGAGTTCAATCTGCGTCTGGTGGAGGGTTTTGCCCGGCATGTGGCTCCTGGGCTGGGGTGGAGGGGTGCGCCGGTCGGGTGAGGGCCTGTCATTGTGCCGATGGATCGTGCCACACTCGGACATGACCTCCATCCAGCGAATCCGTCCGGCGGGGCTCGTGGTGAGCCCCGCCTTCAGCCACGTGGCCGTCGTGCCGCCCGGCGCGACGACGATCTATGTCGGCGGACAGAATGCCGTCGACGAGTCCGGCGTTCTCGTCGGCGCAGACGACGTGGCGGCGCAGGCCACTCGGGCCCTCGAGAATGCGCTCACCGCGCTGCGGGCGGTCGGGGCGGGCGTCGACGACGTCGTGCAGTGGACCGTGCTGTTCGTCGATGGGGTCGACCTCTCGGCGGCGTACGGGGCGATCGCCACGGCCCTGGTCTCGGAGGAGCCGCCGCTGGTCACCGCAGCGCGGGTGGCCGGGCTCGGGGTGCCGGGAGCGCTCGTGGAGATCAGCGCCGTCGCCGCCGTCGAGAGGTGATGCCCGGTATGCCAACCCCTCGGGTGCCCGAGGACCGGGAGGCCACCGACAGCTCATCGATGCCCCGGGACGCCCCAATGGGACGGCGCAGCCGGACGAGTCGGGTGACCGGTGGTGGACCTTTGCGTGCCCTGGATGTGCAGCTGGCAAGGGATGTCATGTGTGGAGCGGGCGACGGGAATCGAACCCGCGTGTCCAGCTTGGGAAGCTGGCGCTCTA
>JBAQVA010000006.1:0-2462 GCA_049297835.1 Propionibacterium sp. | reverse complement strand
CATCGGGCTCGCCCTGCTCGAACGACGCCCCGCAGGAGCGGTGCCCACGCCGCCCGGTCGTGCGCTCGTCGGGCACGCGCGTGAGGTGCTCGAGTCGGTAGACGGATTGCGGGACTGGGCGATCCAGACCGGCGACGCGCCGCCCACGCGGCTGCAGGTGGGGGCCAGCATGACGATCGCGGAAACCCTGCTGCCCGCGTGGCTCGCGGCCGTTCGTGCGCGGGTGCCGGGTGCGCGGATCGACGTCTCGGTGCTGAACTCGGCTCAGGTCATCGACGAGGTGCAACAGGGCCGCCTGCAACTCGGCTTCGTCGAGACGCCGCACGTGCCCGTTCGGCTGCACGTGCGGGTGGTGCAGGAGGACGAGCTGCTCGTCGCCATCGGCCCGCACCATGAGTGGGCCTCGCGCACGGGCCAGATCTCTCTGCGCGAGCTGGCCGCGACGCCGTTGGTGGTGCGGGAGCCGGGCTCGGGGACCCGGGAGGCGCTGCAGGAGCTGCTCGCCGATCACGTGCCTGTCGAGCCGGCGCAGGTGCTCAGCAGCAATGCCGCGGTGCGGGTTGCGGTGGCGGCGGGAGTGGGCCCGGCGGTGCTGAGCGAGCTGGCCCTGCGTGATCATCTCGCGTGGGGGCATCTGTTGCGTGTGCCTTTCGAAGGTCGCGGCATCACGCGGCCATTGACCGCGGTGTGGTCCGGGCCGCGCCGGCTGACGGGTCTCGCCGGGGAGCTGGTCGCGGTCGCCGCCGCGACCTGAGCGGGCAGCGAGGGCGTACGGCAGCCACGGCACGCTCCGTGCGTTGTGATGTGCCCCGGCGGCGCTGGCTTCCCGCCGGTCAGTTGCACAGGCGATCGACGAGCGGAAGTGCGTACTGCCAGTCATCGCGGCTCATCCCAATCGAGGGTGTAGTTGGGGTCTGAATCCGCCTGTCTCGAGCAGGCTTCTGGCGATGTAGTTGGTGAGGTTGCGGAAGCCCAGGGCGGAGCCGCGGAGGTGTTCGAGTCGGCCGTTCGTGGCTTCGGTGGGGCCGTTGCTGGTGCCGGGTCGGTCGAAGTAGGCCAGGACGTCCTCTGCCCGCTTGGACAGAGTGCGGCCGAGGGTGACGAGCTCGGTGAGCGCGGCGGGGACGCCGGAGGTCAGGCTGGTGATGAGGTTGCTCATGGCCTGTCGGCCTGCGGTGCGGTCGGGGTGTCGGTAGGCGGCGATCATGCGCTGGTAGATGCCCCAGGTGGCTTCGACCTGGACGTGGTCGTCGTCCCCGAAGAGGGCGGTGAGGCGTTGGGTCTGGCGGTCGGTGAGCAGGTCGGCGCCGGTGTGCAGGGTGCGTCGGGATCTGTAGAGCGGGTCGGTGTTGCGGCCGCGGTGGCCGTGCAGTTCTTGCTGGACCCGGCGCCGGCAGCGGTCGAGGGCGTCGCCGGCGAGGCGGACGACGTGGAAGGGATCCATGACGGCGACGGCCTGCGGGAGCTCTTCGGTGGTGGCGGTCTTGAAGCCGGTGAACCCGTCCATGGCGACGACTTCGAGGCCGTCGCGCCAGGCCTTGGGCCGGGCAGCGAGCCATGTCTTGAACACTTCCTTGGAGCGGCCCTCCACCATGGCCAGCAGCCGCGATGGCCCGGTCTTGTCGCGGACCGGGGTGAGGTCGATGACGACGGTGACGAACTTGTCGCCGCGGTGGGTGTGACGCCAGACGTGTTCGTCGACGCCGATCACCTTCACGTCATCGAATCGGGTCGGGTCGTCCAGCAGGAGCCGCTGGCCTTCGGCCAGCACAGCGGCGTTGGCTGTGTCCCAGGAGACGGCGAGAGTTTCGGCGAGGCGAGCAACGGTGAGGTGTTGGCAGACGAGTCCGACCAGCGCCCACCGCAGCGCGGTCCGGGACAGCTTCGCTCGGGGCTCGGCGGCACGGGTGGTGTCTTGCCGCCAGACGTGCCCGCAGCCGGTGCACTTGTAGCGGCGGACCGTGAGCAACAGCGTGGTCGGCCGCCACCCCAGCGGTTCGTGGGCCAGCTCCCTGGTGACGGTGTCCCGCGCCCTCCCCTCGCAGCCGCAGCGCCGGCACCAGCGCGCCGCATCGTCCTCTTCGACGCGGCACAGGAGCACCGCGCGGTCCGGCTCCACCTGCTGGCCCACGACCACGAGACCGAGCTCGTCGAGGCGGCAGAAAGTCGTCACATCAGGGGTCGCGAAGGTAGCGTCAGGCACGTCGAGGTCTTCCTGGATGGGCAGTGTGAGAACTTCCATCCTCGGAAGGCCTCGGCCACTATCCGGGCACCGACGCGCCGCGCCCTCCCACCACGGCTGCTGCGTCGCCTACACCCTCATCTGGGAAGAGCCGCTTTCACCTTCGTGGTGAAGTTCTCAACCCGCAGCGACGTATAGGCGTTCACGAGAACCTGGGTTGTCGTCTCGACGTGGGTGATGCCCGCCGGAGTGGCTGCTGTCTGACCCGCTCGCAGCCCTG
>JBAQVA010000005.1:0-2184 GCA_049297835.1 Propionibacterium sp. | reverse complement strand
ACGCCGAAGGTGATGTGGTTGGTGATGCCGAACGCGTGGAAGAAGGGCAGGATCGCGTAGCTCGTGGTGGCGCGCATGGGCGCTCCGTGCATCCAGGCCTCGCCCTGCCGTGCGTTCGCGACGAGGTTGGCGTGCGTGTGCATCGCGCCCTTGGGACGCCCGGTGGTTCCGCTCGTGTACTGGATGGCGGCCAGATCTCCCACGCCCGGATACGGATGCTCGTGGCTCAGCGGTGGGGACGCGATGAGCTGCTCGAAGCTCATGTCTCCAGGTGTGCCGTCGGAGAGCTTCGCGCGCATCTTCCTCAGCGGTGGAAGGGGCAATGACAAGGCAAGACGCAGGTGTGCGGGCATGGCGCGGAGCAGATTGACCGAGATGATGGTGGTCGGGCGGTGCTCGGCCGAGATCTCGGTGAGCTTGCCGATCACCGAGTCCATGGCGATGGCGACCGTGGCGCCGTGATCGGCGAACATGGTGTCCAGTTCGCGGCTCGTGTAGAGCGGATTGTGCTCGACGACCACGGCGCCCAGCCGCGTGATGGCGTAGAAGGCGATGAGGTGCTGGGGACAGTTGGGCAACACGATGGCGACCCTGTCCCCTGCCTTCACGCCTGCCTGGCGCAGGCCCTCGGCGGCGCGCTGCACACGGCTGCCGAGCTGGGCGTAGGTCATCTTGGCCCCGAAGAATTCGGTGGCCACATGATCGCCGGCTTCCGCGACGGCGCGATCGAGGATCTCTTGGATCGGGCCGGTCGGCGTCTCGATGGTGGCGGGGACGCCGGGCTGGTAGTTCTTCGTCCAGTAGGGCGCGCCATTGGGCAGCACCCGGTTCCACGGCGCCGGCCCCGGATCGATCGGCGCGGCGTCTTGGGTGGCGGTCATGGGAACTCCCTGGGTGTGAGGTGCGGCGATGCATCGGCACGTGCGTCCACCGCAAAGTTACTCGACCGTAGGTTGTGGGTGCAGGAGATCGGGGACTGTTGGGGGCGGAGATCGGCGCAGGGCGGGGGACGGGACGGCTCGAGGCGGCGGCGCAATAGTCCAACGGCGGCGTCGTGGGCCCGTCTGGGCATCGCCCCCCACGGACGCGGCGCAATAGTCCAACGGCGGCGGGATATCCCACCGCCTTCTCGACATGACGCCGCCACAGCGAGGCGGGACCAGGCCACACCAGCGTCAGACACCCCTCCCCCCACGGACGCGGCGCGATAGTCCAATGGCGGCGGGATATCCCACCGCGTTCTCGACATGACACCGCCACACCAAGACGAGACCAGGACACACCAGCTCCAGACACCCCTCCCCCACGGACGCGGCGCGATACAGCGCGCCCCTGTCGCCGGCGGGAAGACGAAGCATCGCCCCCCACGGACGCGGCGCGATAGTCCAACGGCGGCGGGATATCCCACCGCCTTCTCGACATGACGCCGCGTCCACGAGGCGGCGGAGGCGACGGCGGCTCGCGACGGTCCAGAGGCAGACTGCATGACGCCGCGTCCACGGCAAGGAGGCAGTCCCCAGGGATTATGAGTCCCCTGCCCCGAGTCATGGCGCCGCACCTGTCAGGAACAACGGGAGAAAGCTGCTGGACTGCCCATCCGGGAGAGAAAGCTGCTGGACTGTCCATCCGGCACGCCCATCCTCGAAGCTCGTGTTTCACTCCTGTGACGACATCGAGAAGTGTGTGTAACCACCTCGAGATCCCCCCAACCGCGCCCATGACAAGGCCTAACGTCCAGGCATCGACACCGGGCCAGGGCACCGGGAGGCAGCACTTGCTGCATCCCGAGCCGCTGCAGCCCCCGTCGTCCCCCGCGTGAGAGGCAGCAGAACATGAGCAGTGCCACGAAGGTGGAACCGGAATCCACAGGACCCGCAGGTGAGGACAGCCTGGCCGTCGGAGGCGTGACCTACCGCCGGGCCGACGCTGGGTACTTCGACAAACGCACCCTGCAGCGCTCCGCCGGAGTCTGGGGGCTGTGGGGCATCGGGGTTGCCGCCGTCATCTCCGGAAACTTCTCCGGCTGGAACGGCGGCATCGCGACCGCAGGCTGGGGTGGCTTCCTCATTGCGACCCTCATCGTCGTCGTCATGTACGTGATGATGATCGAGTCGATCAGCGAGATGGCCTCCGCCATGCCGCACACCGGCGGTGCCTACTCGTTCTCACGAGCTGCTCTGGGGC
>JBAQVA010000004.1:0-14119 GCA_049297835.1 Propionibacterium sp. | reverse complement strand
ACGCCGGGACGGTGGCCGGTTCGCCGCCTGCCGCGGGCGCAGGACCTCCCGCTGGTGCGGAGCCGGCCGGCGGTGACGTGACGGTGCCCATGCCCACCCTCTCCTGAGCGGTACCGGGCGGAAGCCCGGACACTGCGGTGCGACGCCGCGATGAATATTAAGGATGATGTTACTCTTTACTCATGCTCGGAGAGAATTCGCCACACGCCGGGACGGAGCGGTCCGCCCCGGCAACGGCGATGTTGACGGCGGCACGGGCTCGGGTCCTCGACGCCGTGCGCGAGGCACCCGGCCAGGTCGGCGCCCACGAGCTCAGCGTTGCGCTCGGTCTGCATCCCACCACGGTGCGCTTCCATCTGGACAGGCTCGTGGCCGAGGGTCTGGTCTCGGCCGAACCGCGCCACGCCGGCGTGCCGGGCCGTCCGGCGATGTCCTACCGCGCGCTGCCCTCCCCGGGGAACCCTTCCGGATCCGCCTCCGATGTCTGGCGCCCCATGGTCGAGGCCCTGGCGGACGCCCTGGACGGCGAGGGCCCGGACAGCGTCGAGAAGGCGGTGGCAGCCGGCGGGGCCTGGGCCCGGCAGTTGCTGCATGACGGCTCGTCCGGCGCAAGCGGTCCGTCGGCGCGTTCTGCCGGCGCGGACGCCGAGGAGCGCAATGACACCGAAGGGCAGGTGGGTGCCGCGCTGGCCAGGCTCGGTTTCTCCCCCCGCGCCACCCCATGGGGTTTCGCCCTGCAGTCGTGCCCCTTCCTCTCCTCTGCACAGCGGCACCCGGAGGTCATCTGCGCCGTCCATCTCGGGCTCGCGCGCGGCCTGGCACGCCAGCCGATCACCCCGGGCGCCCCGGGCGCCCCGGGCAACAGCGGAGGCGTACAGCTGCGGCCCTTCGCGGAGCCCGGCGCCTGCCATCTCGTCTTCGGCCCACCCGGGCTGAACACCCCGGCCACGGACCACCCGGTCCCCGTCCGGACAGCCGTGCCGAGCCGGCACGCTGATGACGTCGAAAGGACACCCAGATGAGCACCGAGAACCACGCGGTCGGCCACTCGATCCCGATCAATGCCGGAGACATCCCCGTTCTTGTCGCCACCGAGATCCCCCACGAGATCCGGCACGGCGCAATCATCGGCGCCTTCCAGTCCCTGCGTCCGGGAAACTCGATGGTGATCGTGGCTCCCCACGATCCCCTGCCGCTGCTCGCCCAGCTGCGCGCGAACAGCGACGTCGACGTCAGCTATCTGCAGTCGGGGCCGACCGAATGGCGCCTCCAGCTGACCAAGCCCTGAGCGCCGTGCCCGCCCCGGGGTGCGACGGGAAGACGCCCGCCGCAATCCGGGGCATCGCCGGCTCGTCCGACCTGCGGACGGGCCGGGAACGACGAGCCGGGAACAATGGGTAACGAGACGAAGGAAGTCACCAGTGCCAGTCGTGATCAAGCGCGTCCAGGAGGCGGCAACGCCGGACGACGGGGAACGCATCCTGGTGGACCGGCTGTGGCCCCGAGGCATCTCCCACGAGCGGGCTCAGCTGGACGGGTGGGCCAAGGAGATCGCCCCCACCGCTGCGCTGCGCATCTGGTTCCACCACGATCCCGAGCGGATGGCCGAGTTCACCCGGCGCTACCGGGCCGAGCTCGAGACCCGTCCGGAGGCGCGTGAGGCGGTGCAGCACCTGCTCGACACGCTGGAGCAGGGCAAGAAGATCACGCTCGTCTACGCAGCCAAGGATCCCGAGCTCAACCAGGCGAAGGTGCTGGCGGAGTACCTCACCGGACGATGAGCACGTCGCACGGCGCGTTGCGCAGCACGTAGTTGCTCCGCGAGCCGAGCAGCAGGCGTTCGACCGCGCTGAGCCCGGTGCTGCCCAGCACGATGAGATCGATCTCGTACTCCTTGGGGAGCTCCCGGCCGAGCAACAGGCTGGCGCTGCCCGAGATGGTCTCGCCCTCGATGTCGACGCCCAGCTCGCGGCCCTGCTTCAGGCAGGCGGCCACGTTCTCCTTCGCCCGCTCCACCTGGTGCTCGTAGAAGTCCTCGCCTCCGCCGTAGGGCGAACGGATGAGACGATCACGATCGATGATCTGGACCACTCGTATCGTCGCCGAGAACGACGTGGCCAGCTCGCACGCGACATGGAATGCCCGGTTGGCCTGCTCCGATCCATCGATGCCCACGAGAATTCGCTGATAGCTCATGTCAACGCTCCTTGCACCCGAACCGCTGTGTCCGAAGTCCGGAGCCGCTGTGCCGGGGACCGTTGACGATGGCCCCGGACGCTGGTTTCCGTCCTCATTCCAAGGCTAACAGAGCAGCCGGGGCGACCACAGGCCCCGAGGGCGTCCACCGGGTGGAAGCCGCGCCCGCGATGTGGTGCCAGCTGGCGGGCGAGCCGGATAGGGTCATCGTGTGGCCGCCGGGCACCGTGCCGAGGAGCTCGGAGCCACGAGTGCTCCCGTCGGCTCCGTGGAGCCCCGCTGCCGGCGCCGAGGAGCCAGACACGACAAAGACGGTCCCCACGTCTGGACAGGGTTGAAGTGAACGCACCACTGCAGATCTCCGAACACCGCGCGCTCGTCGAGGCCGTCGCCACGCCTTTGCCGACAGTGCTGCGACCGCTGCTCACCGACGTCGGGTCCATGCAGCCGAACTGTTTCGGCACCATCCTGGCCGAGCCGGTCGCGGCCGTCCTCGAGGTGCCGCCCTTCACGAACTCCGCACGGGGCGGATTCGCGGTGCGTCGGGACGACATCGCCGAGGCGACGGCCGGGCATCCCGTCAGCCTGCCGGTCGCCGGCGACATCGTGGCCGGAGACACCGCCGGGCACGAGCTGCGCCCCGGCACGGCGTGGCGCATCATGACCGGCGCGCCGGTGCCCTACGGCGCCGACACCGTGGTCGAGCTCGATCACACCGACCACCGGGCCGGTGTCCCCGAGCTTCCCGCCACCGTGCAGATCACCGCCTGCCCACAGCTCGGTGCGAACATCCGGGTCAAGGGCGAGGACGTCAGCGCCGGCACCGTGGTGCTCAAGGCCGGTCGCCTGCTCGACCCCGCCGCGCTGGCCTGCGCGGTCTCGGTGGGTCACGGCCAGGTGCGCGTCCACCCCCGGCCGCGGATCGGAATCATCACCACCGGGGACGAGCTCGTCGCGCCGGGCGAGCAGCCGCGCGCCGGCCAGATCCCCGATTCCAACGGCATCCTGCTCACCGCCCTGGTGGCCCAGGCGGGCGGTGCACTCGTCGCCCGCCTGCGGGCCCACGACGATCCCGCAGCGCTGCGGGCCCAGCTCGAGAACTGGTCCGAGGTCGACCTCATCATCACCGCCGGCGGAATCTCCCGGGGTGCCCACGAGGTGGTCCGCCAGGCGCTGTCGGACCCGACGATGAGCTTCTACCAGGTGAGCCAGCAGCCCGGCGGCCCCCAGGGTGTGGGCACCGTGCACCTGGGCGACCGCGACGTTCCGGTGCTGTGCCTACCCGGCAACCCGGTCTCGGCCTTCGTCTGCTTCCATCTCTACGTGGCCGGCGCCATCGCGATGATGGCCGCGCGCCGCATCGACAGCCGCCCGCGCGGTCATGACGTCGTGGTGGGCGCCGGCTGGAAATCCCCCGCTGCCCAGACCCAGTTCACCCCGGTCAGCCTGCTCGCGGGCACCGTCTCCCCGATCCACCGGTTGGTCTCGGGCTCGCACCTCGTCGCCTCGCTGCCGCTGGCCGACGGCCTGGCCATCGTCCCGGACGGCGTCGACCACGTCTCGGCCGGACAGCACCTGCGGTTCATCAACACCCGCGAGGGAAACATCAACGTCTGAGCCCTGCACCGGAGGAGACGCCCGGGGTGACGACGCGAAGCACAATGGATGGGTGCCACCGTCCGGGCGGCCACCGGAGCCACCGAGCAGGAGGACATCGTGAGCAAGACTTCCCCACGCATCGCCGGACGCACCGCCGCGAGCCGGGACGCGGAGCGGCTGTCCTGGGACATCGTCGAATCCCCGCTCGGCCCCCTGCTGACCGTCGGGTCGGCACAGGGCCTGCTCCGGATCGCCTTCGGGTGCGAGGGATTCGACGCCGTGCTGGGTTCCCTTCAGGAGCGCACCGGGGCAGTGCCCCGCCGCGTCCACGACCGGCTGGGGCAGGTCGGCACCGAGCTGGACGAATACTTCGCCGGCACCAGACGCGGCTTCGACCTCGCCCTCGACCACTCCGCCAGCACGGGTTTCCGGGCGCAGGTGCAGCACCTGCTGCCGCACACTCCCTACGGCCGGACCATCACCTACAAGCAGCTGGCCGAGGCTGCCGGCAGCCCCCGGGCGGTCCGCGCAGTCGGCGGGGCCTGCGCGACGAACCCGCTGCCCATCGTCGTGCCCTGTCATCGGGTGGTGCGCTCGGACGGCGGCCTGGGCGGATATCTCGGCGGGCTCGAGGCGAAACGGATCCTGCTCGACCTCGAGTCCGGCACGGGCGTCCCCGCCGGGACGAGGGACCCCGCCGGCGCGCATTCGTGAGCGCCGTGCTCCGACCGCCCGAGCCGGGTGTGACGACGCTCGATGTGGCGGCCCTCCACCACCGGCTGCGGGAATTCCTGGGGCCCCGCGAGCACTGGTGGCCGGTGGAGACGCGCACCGAGATCCTGCTGGGCAGCGTGCTCGTCCAGAACACGAACTGGCGCAACGCAGATCGTTCCCTGGCCGCTCTTCGTGAGGCCGGCATGCTCGACCTCGACGAAATCGCGGCGCTGGCACCGGCCGAGCTGACGGAGCTGATCCGCCCGTCAGGCTTCCAGACCGCCAAGGCACGCACGATCGGCCGGCTCGCCGAGTGGGCGATCCGACGCCACCGGGTCGGGCGTTCCGGCGGAGCGACGACCGATGATCCCGCTGGCCGGACCGGCTCGTCGCGGTGGCTCGGACCCGAGCTGGTCGGGGAGCTCACGACGGCCGGGCTGCGCGCGGAGTTGCTGTCCATCCCCGGTGTCGGTCCGGAGACCGCCGACGTGCTGCTCCTGTACGTCTTCGAACGGCCGGTATTCGTCGCGGACAGCTACGCGCGCAGGCTGTTCACCCGATTGGGTGCGCAACCGCCGCGCGGCTACGAGGGCTTTGCCCGTCAGGTGCACGACAGCGTCGATTTCACCGTCAGCCAGTGGCAGGAATTCCACGGCCTCATCGATGACTTCGCCAAGGTGTATTGCCGCACTGACGAAACGTGGCGGAACAGTCCGCTGGGCGGCGTGGGAATGGCAACGCCGATTGTCGGAATTCCCGGTCGAGCCGGTGTCGGATCGTCCTGGAGCGATCGTGACGTGAGGCTGAATTGATGGCCTGCCGGCCCTCGGTGGCCACCTACCAGCGCCGTCACGACCCGGATGCGCAACGGACTTATAGTGGCGGATATGGCGTTTGCACAATTGCTCATTGTCATTCTCGCCTGCCTGTGTCTCCACTCGCTGGCCCAGAGATGGGGCCTGCAGCCCGAAATCCTCATCATGGTCGTGGCCTGTGCCGCGTCGTTCATCCCCGGGATGCCGCGCATCCAGTTCAGCCCGGCGGTCATTCTCGGCCTGGTCATCCCGCCACTGCTCTACTCGGCGGCGCTGCACTTCTCCCCCTACGGATTCGTGCGCAATCTCCGCCCGATCCTCGGCCTGGGCATCGGGCTGGTCGCGGCGACGACCCTGATCACCGCCGGTATCGCGCGGCAACTGCTGCCCGGTCTCGGGCTGGCGGGGGCTCTCACGCTCGGCGCGATCCTGTCTCCCCCCGACACCGCGGGCACGGTCGGCCACGGCAGCGAATTCGGGGTGCCACGCCGGGCAATCGACATCCTCACGGGTGAGAGCCTCATCAATGACGCCGCTGCGCTGACCTTCTTCGGCCTTGCCGTCACCGCGGTGGTGGGCGCGAACGAACCGGTCGAGAATCCGGCACTGGCCCTGGTCCGCAGCATCGTCGTCGGCACACTGGTCGGGCTGGCCGTCGGCATTGCCGCCGGCTGGGCGCGTCGGCGCCTGACCAACCCCGATGTGGCCAGCGCGCTGAACCTCATCGTCCCGTTCGCCGCCTACCTGGTCGCCGAGGAGTTGGAGTCCTCCGACGTGTTCGCCGTCGTCACCGCGGGTTTCACGGTGAGCACTGCAACCTGGCTGGCGGACCGGAAGGGGCGACCCAACGCCCTGCCCGCGGTCAGGCTCCAGGAGAGTCAGCTGTGGCCCGTCGTGGACATACTCCTTGAGTCCTTCGTGTTCGCCTACATCGGGCTGCAGTGCAAGAGCCTGCTGCTCGAGGGTCCGACCTCGGAGCACTCCCGCCCGGCCATCGTCGGCATCGCGCTCGCGCTGCTCGTGGTGGTGATCCTGGTGCGCATCCTCGGGGTCTTCCTGCTCCACTGGGCGGCGGGGCGCGGGAAACGCGCCCGCGAGGCGCGCCGGGCCGACACGGACGGCTCCGACGCACTGCTCGGCCGCAAGAGCGCCCTGCTGGCCTCCTGGGCGGGAATGCGCGGTGTCCTCACGCTCGCCGCGGCCGCCAGCATCCCGTTCGTCACCTCAGCTGGTGAGCCCTTCCCCGAGAGGGACGCGATCCAGCGAATCGCCTTCATCGTGACGATCGGGACCATCATCATCCAGGGCATGACCATGCCCTGGCTTGCCCGGGCGCTCCACTTCGACGGTTCGGCCCAGAAGGCTGAGACCGAGGAGATGCTCGACCGGGTGCTGGCCAGCAGCGCCGAGGCGGCGCGGGATGCCACGGACCGGGCCGACGCCGGCTTCTTCGCCCGCCAGCGCCGCGCCGTCATCGACGAGCTGCGCGCCCGTCGGATCACCGACACGGTCGCCGGGCAGGCGATCCATCACATCGATCTGCAGCAGTCTGCGCAGATCACCTCACGATGAGGACGTCGGTGGAGGCATTGCGGAGCACGAAATTGCTCCGCGAGCCCAGCAGCAGACGCTCGATGGCGCTCAGGCCGGTGGTGCCGAGGACGATGAGATCTGCCGAATACTTGGTGGGAAGCTCGTGGGCGAGCAGATGGCTGGCACTGCCGGTGACGACCTCGCCCTCGATGTCCACCGATGCCTCGCGCCCGCGCTTGATGTAGGACTCGATGGCGGTGTTCGCCCGCGCAGTCTCCTGCTCGAAGTAGGCGATCTCGCCTCCGTAGGGAGAGTGGGCGATCCGGTCGCCGTCGACGACCTCGACCACGAAGACCTTGGCCGAGATGCTCTTGGCCAGCTCGCACGCCTTGTCGAACGCACGATCGGCCTGGTCGGACCCGTCGACCCCGACAAGTATCCGCTGATAGCTCATTGCGGTGCCCTCTCTCCTGTTCGTGACGCCCGGGCCGACGCCGGTCCGGGCGGAGCTGCCCGGCTCGCGCTCCGCCGAGCTCCCCGGGCCCAGGCTAGTGGACGATTGCCCGCGCAGGCCCACCACGGCCGACCGATGCGGCGACTGATCTGGCGTCCGACCAGCGGGGTGAGCCTGCACCGAGACGTGTCGGCGGGCCCGGGTGGAGGCGGCGGTGCGTGTAGCGTGGAAACAGATCCGGAGCACGTCTGCAGATGACTGCCGGCTGCAGCGCAAGGAAGCCCTGACAGGACCCGACACCCGGCGAGGATGCTATGCGAGAGTGGCTGACGAACAACGCTTGGGCTGTATGGATGGCCGCAGGCGCGCTGCTGGGGATCCTCGAGTTCCTCAGTACTGATCTCACGCTGCTCATGCTCGCCAGCGGCGCAGTGGCCGGGGGCCTGACGGCGCTGGCCTTCCCGCACCTGTTCTGGATGCAGATCCTCGTCGCGGCGGTTGTCGCCTGGGTCATGCTGGCCTTCCTGCGTCCCACACTGCTGCGCAGGGTGCGCAATGCCATCGGATACCGCTCCAACCTCGACAGGATGGTCGGCGCACCCGGCATCGCCATCACGGAGCTCACGCCCACCGGTGGCGAGGTGAAGGTGTCCGGCGAGACCTGGACCGCGCGCACCATGCAGGGCACGATCGCGGCCGGTGAGGAGATCGAGGTCTACGAGATCGACGGGGCCATCGCGATCGTCTACCCACGCCACCAGCCCCTGCCCTGAACACTGCCCACTCACACTCCCCAGAAGGAGACACGTCAGACATGGTGATACTGATTGTTTCGATCCTCGTGGCACTGGTCCTGATCACGTTGCTGACGAAATCGGTCCGGGTGATCCGCCAGCAGCAGGTCGGTGTCGTGGAACGACTCGGCAAGTTCAACCGCTCCCTCAATCCCGGCCCGCACCTGCTGGTGCCGGTGATCGACTCGGTGCGCTACACGATGGACATGCGCGAGGCCGTCGTGCCCTTCCCTCCGCAGGGCGTGATCACCGAGGACAACCTGATGGTCGGCATCGACTCGGTGATCTACTACCAGGTGATCGATCCGGTCCGGGCGGCGTATGAGGCCCAGAACTACATCCAGGCCATCGAGCAGCTCACCATGACGACGCTGCGGAACATCATCGGCGGGCTGGACCTGGAGAAGACCCTCACCAGCCGCGAGGAGATCAACCAGAAGCTGCGCGCGGTGCTCGACGAGGCCACCGGCAAGTGGGGCATCAAGGTGAATCGTGTCGAGCTGCGCTCGATCGAGCCTCCGGCCACCATCCGCGACGCGATGGAGAAGGGCGCTCGCGCCGAGCGCGACAAGCGCGCGGCGATCCTCATCGCCGAGGGCCAGCGCCAGTCCCAGATCCTGTCGGCCTCCGGTGATCGCGAGGCCTCGATCCTGAGGGCACAGGGCGATCGCGAGTCCGCGGTGCTCCGGGCACAGGCCGACCGGCAGGCGTCCATGCTGCGTGCCGAAGGCGAGGCGCAGGCCATCACGACCACCTTCTCCGCCATCCACGCCGGCAAGCCCACCCAGTCGCTGCTGTCCTACCAGTACCTGCGGATGCTGCCGAACCTGGCCCGCGGCGAGTCCAACAAGATGTGGATCGTCCCGAGCGAGCTGAACGATGCGCTGAAGGGTCTGGGCAAGCTGGTCGGCGATTCTGCGCGAGGCCCGCAGGGCGATGCCGACGCGGAGGCAGATGCTGCGGACTTCGCGGCACCCAAGCCGGTCGACGTCTTCGCGGAGATCGAGGAGCAGAAGAAGCTGGACGAGAAGAAGTCGCAGGCATCGGTCCAGCAGGCGATCGCGGAGGCCGAGGCCCTGGAGGGCCGGATGTCCGCCCGCCTGACAGTGTCCGGCCAGGAGGCCGAGGCCGCGGAGGACGCACCGACGCTCGCCGCGCCGCCCACCGTTCCCCAGCTCGGTCACTCGCAGCAGCCGGCCGCCGGCCCCGCATCGGCTCCGGTACGGCCCACGCAGGCTCCGGCACAGCCCACTCAGGCTCCGGCACAGCCCACGGCTCCGGCACAGCCGGCACCGGCCCGGCCTGACCCCGAGACGGCTGACGAGGCATTCCGCCGGCCGACCGATGCGCAGTCCGATCCGGAGGCCTCGCCCCACCGTTCCAGCGATCAGCCCTCCTGAGCCGTCCTGGGTCCGTCCCGGACGCGAAAAGACCTCCCCTCCGGCAGTGTCGCGACGCTGCCGGAGGGGAGGTCTTCGTCCATCGGTCCTAGTGGCGACGACCGTAACGACGGCCGGCACCGGTGCTCGAGTAGCTCGCTGCGCTGGAGTGCTGGTCCCCGGCGTTCGACGAACCACCACGGCGCGACGAGCGACCGGCACCGCGTCCGCCGGAGTTCTGCGAACCGGAACCACCACGACGGCCACGCGACTGCTGGGAACCGGAGCGCCCACCATTCTGCGGCCTGACAACGGGCGACGGAGCAACGCGGGGAGCGCGCTCCCCGACCAGCTCGGTGACCTCGGGCGATTCCGCGCTGACCCGGATCGGGTTGGTGTGGATCCTCGCCCGGCGCAGCACGAGAGCCAGGTCGCGACGCTCCTGCGGCAGGCAGATCGTCACGACGTCGCCGCTCTTGCCGGCGCGCGCCGTACGTCCCGAGCGATGCAGGTATTCCTTGTGCTCGGTCGGCGGGTCGACGTGGATGACCAGCTCGACGTTGGCCACGTCGACGCCGCGAGCAGCCACGTCAGTGGCCGCCAGGACGTGCACCTGGCCGGACTCGAAGGCCGCGAGATTGCGCTCACGGGCGTTCTGGGAGAGATTGCCCTGCAGGTCCACCGCCGGGATTCCGGCGGCGGTGAGCTGTTGGGCAGCCCGCTTGGCGTGGTGCTTGGTGCGGAAGAACAGGATGCGGCGCCCGGTGCCGGAGGCCAGCGTCGCGACGAGCTGGTTCTTCTGCGCGGGATCGGCCACCTCGAAGACGTGATGGGTCATCGTGTCCACGTGCGACTCGGCAGAGTCGACCGAGTGCACCTTGGGGTCGTGCAGAAACTGGTGCACGAGCCGGTCCACGCCGTTGTCGAGCGTCGCGGAGAACAGCAGGTGCTGTCCCTTGGCGGGCGTGGCACGCAGGATCCGGGTGACGCCGGGCAGGAAGCCCATGTCAGCCATCAGATCGGCCTCGTCGATGACGGTTGTCTCGACGTGGGACAGGGAGACGATCCCCTGCCGCATGAGGTCCTCCAGACGCCCGGGGCAGGCGACGACGATGGCCGCACCACGATCGAGGGCGGTCTGCTGACGCGACTGCTTGACGCCGCCGAAGACGGTCGTGACGCGCAGCCCGTAGGCGTGCGCCAGCGGCGCGGCGACGTCGGCGATCTGGGTGGCGAGCTCGCGGGTGGGCGCCAGGACGAGGGCACGCGGACGATGCGGATCGTTGCGGCCCTTTCCGGAGCCGGCGGCCAGCCGGGCCACCATCGGGATGACGAAGGCCAGGGTCTTGCCCGAGCCGGTCTTGCCTCGGCCGAGCACATCGCGACCGGCAAGGGTGTCGGGCAGGGTGTCGACCTGGATGGGAAACGCGGTGGCCTTGCCCTGGCCGACGAGGACGTCGACCAGAGGCTGGGGAACACCGAGTGAAGCGAATGTCACAGATGCCGTCGGGGTGCCGACGACGGGCGCCACGGATGTGGCGACAGTTGAAGTCATGGTCTCTTTCCCGGGTTTGCGAGCCCGGTGCAGTGGAGATGGGCGAAGACGCCGGTTTGGCGCGTCCGTTCGCCGTACGAAAGCAATCCCACACCCAATGATGGGGCGTGATGTGGGCCAGCGCGATGCACCGGCAGCCACGAAGCGTTCAACGACGCGGGTGGCTTGCAAACGCCACCAAGCGGACCCTATCACGAGCGGTCAAAGCGACCGACCGAATGCTCGGGCTGCGCCTGGGGACAATCAGTTCTCCACGATGGACCTGGGAATGAGCTCAGAGAGTCCCGTCGAGGAACTGTGCCTCGCCGGCACAGAAACTCCAGTCCTCCTGATCATTGGTCATGATGCTGACCACAAGATCGTTGGGATCCAGCCCGGTACGCTCGTGCAGCCTCTCGGCAAGCAGGGCATAGGCAGCCACCTTGTTCTCCCGGGTGCGCCCCTGCTGGAAAATCTGGATGATCACGATGTCGTCACTCCGCGAGAATCCGAGTCCGGAGTCCTCTGCGATGATCTGGCCACGTGGATGCACCGTGACAATCTGGTATCGATCCCTTGGCGGAGCAGCAAACACTTCACGCATGACCTCCTGAACGGTGTCGGCGACCGTGCGGACCTCCCCGGGAGTCCTTCCCTCTTGAAGGTCAATTCTCACCAATGGCATTCGAACTCCTTGTCATTCAGTGAAGGTCCATCTTCACCGCTTGTTCGATTGTACTTACAAATAAGGGCAACTGTCCACTCTTCTTGTGAGTATCGGTTCCCCGCTGCAGGGACAAGGGATCTCCCCACCGAGAGCCCCGCCGTGCGGCGGCCAGGTGTACTTCCCCGACACGTTGTGAACGGGTGAGGTCGGCGAAGGTCTCCGGGGCCACGGCCCTCGCCCAGCGGGCCGACGAGGCACTTCGCAGGCAGGACGTCGACAGCCTGCTTGACTACGCCACGAAGGCTCCCGCCGCGGACCAGGCCCATCCCTGGCCGGACCACGGGGCCCCGCTGTTCATCTCGCTCGGCGCGGCGCAGGCCGGCGGCTCGCTCGACAACCGCTCGGTCATCGACGGCTTCTGGTACGGCCTGTCGAAGCACAGCTGGCAGTTCGAGTGAGTGGGCTTCCCGTCCGATCTCGGTTGCCTCTCGGGTATCCGGCTACGAGGCCGAGCTGTCACCGTGCCCGTCGGCCGTGATGTAGCGAGAGGCCACGAACAACTCCTCGCCCGGATAGCGGTCCTGGATCGTCGGGACGAACTCGTCGGGGGCGAGTTCCACGATCGAGACCGAGACCTCGTTGTCGGCGAAGCCGAAGGTGGTGGCGAAGAAGCGCTCCGTCTTCTCGGCGATCTCGCGCTTGGTCTGCCCGTCGCGCCCGGGGTACAGGTTCACCGCGATGTGTGGCATGACTGGTCATCCTTCCTCAACAAGGGCCATCCGTGCGGATGCACGGCTGGCGGCGCCACCCTGGGTCAGGCCGGCACGGACAGGGGCACGAGCTCCCGGGTGATCGCATACATCGGTTTGAGGCCGCTGCCGAAGCGGGCGATCTGCTCGCGGTTGTGGTTGAGCTCGCTGTAGGGAAGGTAGTGGACGTGCATGTCGGCCACCCGGCTGAAGGCAGGGCGGGTGAGTTGCTTGCGCACGTCCTCCTCACGCTCGTCGGGAGCGACGAGGAAGAGCCCGGTGAGTTCGGAGGAGTCCTGCCCCAGGCTCAGGTCGAGCATCCTCAGGATGCCGGAGTAGATCGACGTGGTGTGCTCCACCTCGAAGGCGGCCTCTACGTGGTGGTCGAGGGGCGAGAGCCACAACACGTCGATGAGGCGCACCATGTCCAGACCGGGCATGTCCGCCGGCAGTGCGGTCGGGTCGGCGCACCCGTCGCCGAGTAGTCCGTCCTGCCAGGATCTGGTGCGGTCGTTCGCGGCGATGTAGGGGGTGAAGCCCAGGGCTGTGCCGAGATCACGCAGCCAGGCCTGGATCTCGGTGTGCGTGTGGTCGGCGTCCTCGCGGATGTGCTTGGCCTTCTCCGCCGCGGCGGCCTCGTGCTGCACCTTGGCCAGGTCGGTGCGCCAGCGGGCCAGGTCCTCCTCGCTCGCCTCCTGCGGAGGCAGCGGGTAACGCTTCGAGCCGATGTCGAACAGGAAGCCTCCGATGGCGCCCAGGTCGTTGGACAGCAGGCCGGAGAACTGGTCGTTCATCGCCAGGATGCCGTCGCGCATGGCGAGGTACTGGTCCCAGCGGCCGAGCTTCACCTTGGCGCCGGTGAGGCTGTTGTAACCGCGCACGATCGCCGTGTTGAACGGCGGGATGACCGTGGGGTGGAGGAAGTAGAGAAGATTCGCGACGGCAGGCCCGAGGCCCTTGATGCAGTGCGAGTCGAGCGTGCGGATCGCGTGCACGAGCTGGGTCTCGGTGTTGTAGCACAGACAGGTGTTGAGGAAGGTGCCGAAGGCCGCCTGGTTGTCGGGGTTCTCGTAGATGTCGGGAATCCGCATCTTGGGCTTCCAGTGGAAGGGATGATCGGCTCCCCTGAAGATCTGGCGTTGCTCGGCGACGGAGTGGACCACCGATTCCAGGGACGAGCCGTGGAAGGCATTGCCGAATTCTCCGGAGGCGATCTCGTCGATGACGACCCGCAGGCCTCGGCTGATGGAGCCGAAGTTCTTCAGGCGCTCGGGCCACAGGAACCAGGAACGGTAGGTGCCGTCGGGATCTTCGCGCCACCGCCTGACGAGGCGTTCGAGTTCGACTGCGTCCATCACCAGTCCTCGTATCGGGCTCCGGTTGCCGCGCGAGGATCAGCGGGGTGCGGGAGACCAGCCCTCGGTATGTACCCGTGCTCCCACCGCGACGGCGTGGGCAGCCGAGGCTGGTCAACACTCACCGGCAGACAGGTGTCTGGGCCCGAAGACAGGTGTGGCCACCACGCCTATCTCTGAAGGATGGATATGAGTAAGGTAAGGGTCCCCTTACTTTTGGACTCGGGCGGTGTGCCGCCGGGCCGGGAAGGAACCTTCATGAGCGGCATCGACGACGCAGCTGCCCTACCTCAGGCGCAACGACGCATCGAGGACGTGCAGGGGCACTGG
>JBAQVA010000003.1:0-5783 GCA_049297835.1 Propionibacterium sp. | reverse complement strand
AGCCGACCACCTACCTGGACATCTCGCACCAGTACAGCCTGTTGAACCTGTTCGCGACCCTCAACCGGCAGGGCACCACGATCGTGGCGGTGCTGCACGACCTCAACCAGGCGGCCCGCTATGCCACCCACCTGATCGCGATGAAGCAGGGCCGGATCGTGGCCGAGGGCACCCCGCGCGAGGTGGTGACCGAGCAGACCATGCGCGAGGTGTTCGACGTGGACGCCCTGGTGATGGACGATCCGATCACCGGCACGCCGATGGTGGTGCCGCGCTGAGCGGCCCCATAGGCAGGCACCGCGCTGAGCGGCCCTTGAACGGGGCGCCGCGCCGAGCGGCCCGGATGCAGGCACCGCGCCGAGCGGCCCGCGTTGCCCGTTGCCCACCCCGGACCCTCCCCCGGCCGATACGATCGCTCCATCCACCGTCAACCAATCATCAGGAGATGCGCAGTGCCCCGCTTCCGCAGGCGTCGCCCCGTGGGTGCCGGCCAGCGCTGCCGGTTCGCGTCCGTGCGGGCTCCGCAATTCCCCACCACCCGGGACCGGTGGCCGGCACACGCCTGGTGGTGGCGCACGGCGCCGACCGAGAGGTGCGCACACCGCCGTCGCACATGAAAAGGGTGACCCGCCCCCGAAGGGACGGGCCACCCCGTGTGACGGGGGTCCGGGGGGACCTTCAGCCGGCGCAAACGAGCTGACGGCGCATCAGACCACCCACCACACGCTCCCGGCAGCCTGCGGCATCACGAACCAGCAGCTGTCGGCTCACCGTGCTGGCGCATCTCCTCCTCGAAGTGTTCGAGCATCTTGTTGCGGGTCTCGGGCACCATGCGCACCATGAAGATGATCGCCAGCACCCCCAGCCCGGCGAAGATGAAGAACGTGGTGGACACGCCCACGCCCTCGACGAGCGGCGGGAAGGCGAAGGCGACGATCGAATTCGCCACCCACAGCATGAACACCGAGACACCCATCGCGAACGAGCGCACCCGCAGGGGAAGATCTCCGACAGGAGCAGCCAGGTGAGGGGTCCGATGAGGGCCTGCATCGAGAACACGAAGCACATCACCAGCACCAGGATCACGACCGGCTTCGCCGCCACCCCGTCGGGGATGGCCAGCGCACAGATGCCGACCAGCACATGGAAGGTGGTGGTGAGGCAGAAGCCGGTGATCACCATCGTGCGCCGGTTGATGCGGTTCATGATGATCACCGCCACCGTCACGCCCATCATCGACGCCAGCCCGTTGAGGGTGTTCGCCATGATGGCCGTGTCGGCTGAGAACCCGGTGTTGCTCAACAGCTGCGTGCCGTAGTACATGATCGCGTTGATGCCGCTGAACTGCGAGAACATGCCGATGCCGATTCCGATGAACACGATGCGCCGGATCCACGGCGTGCGCAGATCCGACCAGCTCGCCGACTCGGCCTTCTGATCGGCGCTGACCAGGCAGCGCATCTCCACGAGCTCTGCCTCCGCCCGTTCGGGCGAGCGGATCAGCTTCAGCACTGCCAGCGCATCGTCCTCGCGTCCCTTCGACATGAGCCACCGGGGACTCTCGGGCACCTTCAGCATCCCGAAGAACAACCCGATCGCCGGCAGCAGCGCCACCAGCAGCATGTAGCGCCACACCGACAGGTGGTCGCCCCAGTACTGGTAGATGATCGCGTTGATGATGAACGCCGAGACCTGGCCACTGACGATCATGAGCTCATTGCGCGTGACGAGGCTGCCGCGACGTTCCACCGGCGCGATCTCGGCCAGGTAGACCGGCACCACGGCGGACGCGCCGCCGACGGCCAGTCCCAGGATGAAGCGGAAGATGCCCAGCACCTGCCAGGTGGGCGCCAGGACGCACCCGGTGGTGCCGATCATGAAGATCAGGGCCAGCATCTGGATGCTGCGCCGCCGGCCCAGGCGGTTGGACACGCCGCCCTCGATGATCGCCCCGAAGGCCGCCCCGACCACCAGGATCGAGACCACGAATCCCTCGGTGACCGAGGTGAGGCCAAGGTCGGCCTTCATGGGCGTCAGGGCACCGTTGACCACTCCGGTGTCATAGCCGAACAGCAGCCCGCCGAAGGTGGCGATGACCGCGATGATGCCGAGCCGCTTGGAATGCGGGCCGACCGTGAATGGGGGGAGCTGATTCTCTTGCTGCGACGCTGGTTTCGTACCCCCGGCGTCACGTACTGCATTGGACATGACTCTCCTTTCTGGTCGGGCCCCGGCTCGACATTGCGCCCGGGCCCGACAGGGGATGGTGAGCGGACCCACCCGGATCGAACTCGACGACCCGGGTGGCCGACTACTGGTTGAGGGGGATGGCCCGCTGCTCGCGACGGGACTGCTCGGCCGCGAAGGCGGCGGCCAGGGCCTGCCGGGCGTCGTGGCCGTCCGAGGCCACCGGCGAACCCTTCTCGATCGCATCGGCGAAGACGTCCAGCCCGATGCGATACGACTCGGCGTAGCGCTCGGGGAAGAAGTCGGGCAGCGGCGGGGTGAGATAGCCCGCGCCATCGGCCACCGTGGTGGTGGTGCTGGGGACATTGCCCATCGACGCCAGGCCCAGGGTGCCGAGCACCTCGGCGCGCTGGTCGTATCCGTAGGTGGCCAGGCGCGAGTTGTCGATGACGCCCAGTGCCCCGTTGGCGAAGCGCAGGGTGATCAGGCAGGTGTCGGCGTCGCCGGCGTCGCGCGCCAGCTCGTCCACCAGTGCGGCGCTGAACGCGGAGACCTCGACGATCTCCGAGCCGGCCAGGAAGCGGGCGGTGTCGAAGTCGTGGATGGAGGTGTCCATGAACATCTTTCCCGGGCCGCGCTGGTAAGAGGCGTCGGGCAGCCCCGGATCGCGGGAGATGATGTTGACGATCAGCGGATCGCCCACGCGCCCGTCGGCCACATTGGCGTGCAGTGCCGCCATGTTCGGGTCAAGGCGCCGGTTGAATCCCATCTGCAACAGGGTGCCGGCCTCCTGCACCGCGGCCACTGCCGCGTCGGCGGCCTCCAGGGTGAGTCCCAGTGGCTTCTCGCAGTAGACGTGCTTCCCGGCGCGTGCGAAGGCCCCCACCTGCTCGGGATGGTCCTCGGCGGGGCTGGCGATCAGCACGGCGTCCAGGGAGTCGTCGTCCACCAGGGTGCGCCAGTCGGGCACGATGGTGGCGCCGGTGAGCTCCTCCACGGCGCGGGCGTGGTCGGCGTTCGGTTCCGCGACCACGGCGAGGTCGAAGCGCGGCGAGGCGAAGAGGTTGCGGGCGTGCAGCGAGCCGATGAATCCGGCGCCGACGAGTCCGATGCGAAGTGTCATGTCATGTCGCTTTCGTGTGGAGGAGACGATCAGAGGGCCAGCGGGACGCTGCGCAGGTAGCCGCAGGTCCGGGCGGCGATGGGCAGGGGGTCGTCGGGATCGCAGGGGAACATGTCCTGCTCGACGATCACGAACAGCTCGGGGTTGAGCAGGTGCATCTGCGCCGCGATCGACTCAGCGGTGGGGATGCCCTTGGGCGGCTCGCAGATGGCGCCCAGCTTGACCGCATCGGCGAAGGCGAGGTCCTTGTCGCGCACGGTCTTCATGAGCTCGGGGTCAACCTGCTTGAAGTGCATGTACTCGATGCGCTGCGGGTAGCGGCGCATGATCTCTGCGCTGTCGCCGCCGCCGTACTCGATGTGGCCGGTGTCGAGGCACAGGCCCACCGCGTCGGCATCGGTGTCGTCCAGCCAGCGGTAGGTCTGCTGCTGGGTCTCGACGTGGGAGTCGGCGTGGGGGTGGAACACCGCCCGCAGCCCCGTCTCCTGCTGCACGGCCCGTGAGACCTCCTCGCACGAGCGGATGAACTGCTTCCAGCCCTCGGTGTCGAGCGTCTTGTCCTCGAGGTAGTCACCCGAGAGCAGGTCGCGGTACATGGCGGGCAGGAGCACCAGGTACTTGCCACCCACGGCCGCGGCCAGCTTGGCGACGCGCAGCGCCTCCTGGGTGAGTGCCTCGAGCTCGTCCTTCTTGTGGAAGGCGCCACCCACCGTGCCGGCCGACACGTGCAGGTCGCGGGCGGCCAGTTCGTCGGCCAGCTGCGAGGGGTCGGTGGGCAGGAAGCCGTAGGGGCCGAGCTCCATCCAGTGGTAGCCGGCCTCGGCGATCTCATCGAGGAAGCGGGTGCCGGTGGTCTGCTGGGGATGGTCGGGGAACCAGACTCCCCACGAGTCGGGGGCGCTGCCCAGTCGGGCCCTGGTGGCGGGCGCCTTGTCAGTGGTGGTCATGAAGTGCTCCTTGTGCTCAGGCGGAGAGTTCGCCGAATCTTCTGGGACCGGTCCCAGATTGATGTGAGCAACTCTGCGCACTGATGTGGGACCGGTCCCAGTATCATTCCCGGGAAGACCGCTTGTCAACCCCTCGGTCCGATCCCCCGACGCGAACCGAAGCTGCTTGACTAGACCCGGGACTGCAGGGCGCCGGCCCACGGCGCGGCCCCTCGGCTGACAGAAGGCAGGAGACGCGTGACGCACACAGCAGGCCCCGGCCCGGAGAACCCGTCGGTGACGATTCGCCAGGTCGCCGCGCGTGCCGGCGTCTCCAAGTCATCGGTGTCGCGGTTCCTCCAGGGCGGCACCTACCTGAGCGACGCGGCCCGCGAGGCCATCCAGGCCGCCGTCGACGAGCTCGGATACCGCCCCAATGCGATGGCCCGCAGCCTCACCGAACGACGCACCCATGCCATCGGGGCGATGGTCAACGACCTTCGCCAGCCCTGGTTCGGCGATTTCCTGGGTGGCCTGGGCGCTGCGCTGCACCACCACGGCTATTACATGGTGGTGGGTGACACCCGGGTGGACCGGCACATGGACGAGCGACTCATCCACACCTTCCTGGAGAGCCAGGTCGACGGCATCGTCCTGGCCGGCACGATGCCGGTGACGCACGCCCTGTCGGAGGCGATCGAGCTCATGCCCACCGTGATCGCCGGCAGTCGCGACTTCGATGACTCGCCGGTGGACGTGACCACAGGCGACGATGCGGCGGCCGCCGCGCTGGTGATGCACCACCTGTTCGACCTCGGCCACCGCCGGATCGCCCACCTCGCCGGACCGGACGCCCGCTCGTTCGCCATCCGGCGTGACAGCTACCGCGACTTCATGGCCGCCCACGGACTGGGCGGGAACATCATGATGGAGAGCTCGGACGGAACCGACCTGGGCGGATACGACGCCGGGCGTCGCCTCCTCGAACGCGGAGGGACCCCACCCACGGCGGTCTTCGTCTCCAATGACTTCGCGGCCGCCGGGCTGCTCACCGCCGCGGCCGACCTGGGACTGCGCATCCCCACGGACCTGTCGGTGGCCACCATCGACAACTCATTCCTGTCACGGTCGGGCACCACGCCCCTCACCTCGGTGGACACGCACAGCGAGGAGCAGGGACGACTCGCGGGCGAATCGATCATCCGCCGCATCCTGCAGCCTGCGTCGCCACCCCAGCGCAGCCTGGTGGCACCCTCGCTGCGCGTCCGCAGGTCCACGGCGGCACCGGCGCGGTAGTCACCGGCCGGCGGCGCCGGGTCACATGCGCTCGGGTGCCGCAATCCCCAACAGGTCGAGGCCGGTGGCCAGCACGCGCTTGGTGGTGGCGCACAGCGCCAACCGGGAGCTGCGCACCTCCCCCTCGGACTTGAGCACCGGGCAGTTCTCGTAGAACGTGGAGTACTTGGTGGCCAGCTCGTAGAGGTAGGTGCACAGCTTGTGGGGCGTCAGCTCGTCGGCCACCTCGTCGACGGCGTCGCCGAAGCGCG
>JBAQVA010000002.1:0-5239 GCA_049297835.1 Propionibacterium sp. | reverse complement strand
GGTCTGCTTCGCCTTTTGTCGGCCGCGCCCCATCTGGGTCGACCCCCTCGCTCTGTCACTCGCGGCTTGTGCCGCGCCAATGTTGGTCAACTTTCGTGACTGCAAGGCTACCCAATAGTGAGGGCCGTAACCAATTGGGTCCAACTCAGCGAGCCGGGTGCTCACCCACCAGCTCGACAGTCGCGGGCTCCCCCGGCCGTGCCTCCACCTCGCCACAGACCCAGGGCTCCAGGCCGGTCGTCCTGAGTACGCGCAACGCGGCATCCACCTGGTCGGGCGCCAGCAGGGCCACCATGCCGACCCCCATGTTGAGGGTCTCCTCGATGTCGGGCACGGACAGCTCGCCCACGGTCTGGACGAGTTCGAAGATGGGCCCGGGACGCCAGCTCGAGCGATCAATCCGGACGTGCAGGCCCGGCGGCACCACTCGCACCAGGTTGTTGGCGAGCCCGCCGCCGGTGATGTGGCTCATGGCGTGCACGCTGACCTCGCGCAGCAGGGTCATGATCTGCCCGGCGTAGACGTGGGTCGGCTCGAGGAGCTCCTCCCCGAGGCTGCGTGGCAGGTCCTGGGGGCTGGCGTCGAGCGCCAGTTTCGCGTCGGTGAGCAGCACCTGGCGCACCAGCGAGTAGCCGTTGGAGTGCAGGCCACTGGACGCCATCGCCACGGCCACGTCCCCGGCTCGGACCCGATCGGGGCCGAGCAGTTCGTCGGCCTCGGCGACACCGGTGGTCGCACCGGCCATGTCGAAGTCGTCAGGCGCCATCAGACCGGGGTGTTCGGCGGTTTCGCCGCCGATGAGCGCGCAACCGGCTGAGACGCAGGCGTCCGAGATGCCCTTGACAATCGCCGCGATGCGCTCCGGGAAGACCTTCCCGCAGGCGATGTAGTCGGTCAGGAAGAGTGGTTCCGCGCCGCAGACCACCAGGTCGTCCACGAGCATCCCGACCAGGTCCCAGCCGACGGTGTCGTAGACGCCGAGCTCCCGCGCCAGAGCCACCTTGGTGCCGACCCCGTCGGTGCTCGTGGCGAGCACCGGGTGGCGGTAACCGGCCAGGGCCGAGGCATCGAACAGGCCGGCGAAGCCCCCGATACCGCCCATCACCTCGGGCCGCCGGGTGCGCGCGACGTGGGCTTTCATCAGCTCCACGGCGCTGTCTCCGGCGTGGATGTCGACACCTGCACGGGCGTAGGCACTCTGCTTCACGAATGCTCCTGGTCATCTTGGCGGGCGGTTGCTGATGTCCCCGGGCCGGTGTGCGGGTGCCCGGGCGCGTCCACCGCGGCGAGCTCGGGCTGACGGTCGGTCTCGGCACTGTGGCAGGAACCGCATGCCGGGGTCTCCTGGGCGTCCAGGCCCATCTCGCCCGCCGCGCCGTGTGGCACCGCGATGGGATAGACGCCGTCGAAGCAGGCCCGGCACAGCGAGTCCTCGGGCACGTGGGTCGCGGCGACGAGCCCGTCCAGGCTGACATAGGCCAGTGAGTCCGCGCCGATCGCCCGGCAGATCTCGTCCACCGACAGCCCCGGCGCAATGAGCTGGGCCCGGTTGGCGAAGTCGATGCCGTAGAAACACGGCCACTGGATGGGCGGCGAGGAGATTCGCACGTGCACCTCGGCCGCACCGGCCTCCCGGAGCATCCGTACGAGCTGACGTTGGGTGTTGCCGCGCACGATCGAGTCGTCGACGACGACGAGCCGGCGCCCCTCGATGACGTCCCGCAGCGGATTGAGCTTGAGCCGGATACCGAGATTGCGCAGCGTCTGGGAAGGCTGGATGAAGGTACGTCCGACGTAGCTGTTCTTGACCAGCCCCATCCCGTAGGGGATGCCCGACTGGTCCGCGTAGCCGATGGCGGCCGGCACCCCCGACTCCGGAACCGGAATCACCAGATCGGCGTCGGCCGGTGCTTCCTGGGCGAGGATCTTGCCCACCTTGACACGCACGTTGTGGATCCGGCGACCGGCGATGATCGTGTCGGGACGGGCGACGTAGACGTACTCGAACAGGCAACCCTTCGGCCTGGCCGGGGCGAACCGGCTGGAACGCAGTCCCGCGGCGTCGATCGCCACCATCTCCCCCGGCTCGATCTCACGTAGGAAGGTGGCCCCCACGATGTCGAGAGCGGCCGTCTCGCTGGCCACGACCCAGCCCGTCTGCATCCGCCCGAGCACCAGGGGACGCACGCCCTGCGGGTCACGAGCGGCGAACAGCGTCGTCTCGGTCATGAAGACAAGACTGAAGGCGCCCACCAGTCTCGGCAGCAGCTCCATCGCGATGCTCTCGACATCCCCCTGTCGGCTGGCCATCAACGCCGTGATGAGGGAGGTGTCGTTCGTGGAATCCATCGTCTTCTTGTGCGGCACGTCGTGGACGTCCCCGGAACGCTCACGGAGCAGGTCCTCGAGTTGGTCGGTGTTCGTCAGGTTGCCGTTGTGAGCCAACGCCAGCCCGCCGCTGGGCGTCGCCCGGAAGGTGGGCTGGGCATTCTGCCAGACGCTCGCACCGGTCGTGGAGTAGCGCGTGTGCCCGATCGCCAGGTGTCCCTTGAGGGAGTTGAGGGTGCCCTCGTCGAAGACCTGGCTGACCAGCCCCATGTCCTTGAAGACCATGATGCGCGAGCCGTTGCTCACCGCCATCCCGGCGGACTCCTGCCCGCGGTGCTGGAGCCCGTACAGCCCGTAGTAGACGAGCTTGGCCACCTCTTCGCCGGGTGCGAAGACCCCGAAGACCCCGCACTCGTCGTGCGGTCGATCATCCTCTGGGTCTGGATTGGGGCGGACACCGCGACGCAACACCACGCCGACAGCCTACCGTCAGCCAGGCAAGCGGGCCGCGCCCGGCCGCGGCGGCGGAAAGCCCCGGCGGGCCACCCGCGGCACCGTCCCGGCCTCGCCGCGTCGACCCCGGTGCTCAGCGCAGGTAGACCACGGCATTGTTCCCGCCGGAACAGGTGACGAGGCCCGTGGACGCGGCGGAGCAGGCCATCGTGTAGCTGCGGTTGGTGACCGGGCTCGTGACGACCAGGCTGGTCGACGCCGGCGAACCGGCCGCACGGTAGGCGTCCGAGGTTCTGGTGGCGAACTGACAGCTGGTCACCGAATTCACCGCGAGGTTCTGGCTGCACGTCGTGGCCGAGGAGGGGAAGCTCGCCGGTGCGGACGACGTGGGGCTGCTCGGTGCCGGCGAGCTGGACGACGACGGCGCCGCGCTGTGCGCCGACGCCGGCCCGGCGCTGCTCGCAGCGGCAGTGGTCGAGGCGGCACCCGATGTCGAGTGCGCCGGGAATCCACCCCCGAGCCAGCTGAGGACGACCAGCAGGAGGGCCACCATGTGCACGCCCCAGACGACCAGGAAGGTCACCCAGTAGCGGAGTACGGGCAGTCCCCGTCGCCTGGCCGTGGACGCGGCGGCGGCCGCCGGTACCGCACCGAACGGACCGAGAATGACGGTGACCAGCCCGATGAGCACCAGCCCGGGTCCGTTCGGCGCCGGCCGGGCCGGTGCCTGGCCCGGAACCTGGAATCGCGACACATCCGGCGCGCCCAGATCGGGTCTGGGGAATCCGGGGTTGGTGGGCCAGTCGGCCTCGGGGTCATGTTCGGGAGGCGTGCCACCCGAGGTGTACCCATGGGGATCGTCCCGATCTGCCGCCACCACATTCCCTTCCCTCGGCGCCCGCCGATACGTGCGTCAGGCCACCTTAACGGGAGTGCCCCGGACCGGCCCCACCAGGGACAGCGCACTCACTGATCGGCCTGCTCGGTCTCCTTCTCGCTGACCAGGTCGCCGATGATGCCGGCGCCCTCCCTGCTGAATGTGACGTAGCGCACACCGAGATTGATCATCGACTGCAGACGGTTGCGCCCGCCGAGCAGGAAGTAGAGGTGCAGCGCCACCCATGCGGCCCAGGCCGGGGCGCCGGTGAATTCGATCGGGTGATCGCCGACGGCGAGCTGGACGACGGCGGCATTGCGGCCGATCGTGGCCATGGTGCCCTTGTCCTGGTACTCGAACCTTCCGGTGGGACGACCAGCCTCCAGGTTGAGGATCTGCTGGGCGGCGAAGTCACCCTCCTGCATGGCCGGCTGGGCGAGCTGCGGCAACGGGTTCTCGTCGATGATCGCCCCGTCCCCGATCGCGAAGATGCGATCCTGGCCGTGCACCCGAAGGTCCGGGCCGGTCACGATCCGTCCGCCACGGCCGAGTTCGAAGCCCCAGTCCAGGACGTCCTTGTGGGCGCCGACCCCGGCGGCCCAGATGACCATGTCCGCCGGCAGCGTCGAGCCGTCCTTCAGCAACACGGAGTCGTCGCGCACTTCGGAGATCGCGGTCGTCGTGCGAACGTCGACACCGCGACGCTGCAGCTGACGACGCGTGTAGTGGCGCAGCCGGGGACGGAACGGCGCCAGCAGGTGCTCGCCCATCTCGACCAGGGTCACGTGGACGCGATCGGTGGAGACGTCGGGGAAGATCGCCGGAATGCCGTATGTCTTCATCTCGGCGAGGGTGCCCGCCATCTCGACGCCGGTGGGGCCGCCACCGACGATGATGACGTCGAAGTTCTTCTTGGGGTGGGCATCGAGGGCCTCGAGATTGCTGAGGATCGTGTCGCGCGCAGCCACCGAACTGGTCCGGGTGTAGATGGTGTGGGCGTGCTCCTTGGCCCCCTCGATCCCGAAGAAGTTGGCACCGACACCCTGGGAGAGGATGACGTAGTCGTAGTCGATCGGGCCACCGTCCGCGCACTTCACCTGGCGGTTCTCCACGTCGACACCGGTGACAGCGGTCAGGCGGAAACGCACTCCCGGAAGGTGAGCTGCGAACGAACGAAGCCGGAAGGTGACGTCGCCGGGATTCAGGCCACCGGTGGCGACCTGGTAGAGCAGCGGCTGGAAGCTGGTGTACGGATTCTTGTCGGCGACGACGACCCGACAGCCGGCCCGTCCCAATACCTTTGCCGCGTGCAGACCGCCGAATCCGCCTCCGACGATGACGACGCGCGGACCCTGTCCTGGCTCGAACGGCTCCTTGGAATCGTCGAGACGCACTGGGAACTTCATGCATACCTCCTGGTCATTGGGACGGTTCGGCCCGTGGCACGACCCACCGCGGACCGAGGCCGCTGACCGGACCAGGCCAGCTGACTGCGCCACCCCGCCGGACAACGCTGTCAGCCATCCCCTATTGTGCCGAAGACCGCGCCCCGGGACGAACGCTCACCGCGAAATCTGCCAG
>JBAQVA010000001.1:0-7428 GCA_049297835.1 Propionibacterium sp. | reverse complement strand
GGTGACGACCGGGCCAGGGTCTCGCGTTTCGTCACCGAGCTCGGCGCCGAGGTGCGTGCCCCGAGTGGCCTCAGGGTGCGCCAGCAGACCCTCGACGCGTTGGTGGGCGAGCTGCGCAGGACAGCGGTCGATCCGGGCTGCGGAGGGGCCCTCAGACAGGCAGCGGTCGGGGAGCTGCGCGAGCTGGCCTCGGTGCGCGATGAGCGGGGCGCCGCCCTGGTGCCCTCGGCGCGGCCCGAGCAGTGGTGGGGGCTCAGCTCGCCCCACGAGCCCGTCCCGGCGTCCGGGCCGGCTCGGCTGTCGGTCACGGGCCTGGAGCGGATCGTGAGGTGCCCACGGTGCTGGTTCCTCGACTCCCGGGCCGGTGGCGCTGAGCCCGCCGGTGCGGGCGCCAGCGTCGGTTCGCTGGTGCACCTGATCGCCGAGCAGGGGGTCAACGCGGGCCTCGACGCGGCCGCCATGCACGCCGCCGTCGATGACTTCTGGCCCCGGCTGGTCTTCGAGATCGACTGGCGGGGCGAGCAGGAACGCGTCGAGACCCACGAGATGGTGACCAGACTTGATCGCTGGCGATCGGCCGAGCGCGGCCGGGAGGTGCTCGGGGTGGAGATCCCCATCGAGTACGAGCTGGATCTCGGCGAGGACCAGCTCCTGCTCAGCGGCACCATCGACCGGCTCGAACGGGAGACGACCAGCGGACGGCTGTGGATCGTCGACTTCAAGACCGGCAGACGTGCCCCGAGCAGGAAGGAGGCGATGATGAACGTCCAGCTCGCCTGCTACCAGCTCGCGGTCGGCGACGGAGCATGTGCCCAACTCACCGGTGGGCACCCCGACGTCGGCGGCGCAGAACTCGTCCAGTTGCGGAATCGTGAATCTGCCGGGCGTCCCGAGATGCCCAAGGTGCTCACCCAGGCGAGTCTGCGCGACCACCCCCGTCCGCCCGAGGGGACGCCCGGGCCGTCCGGGGTCGGGCCGACCTGGCTGCACGATCTCGCCCGCCAGGCCCTGGGGTGGATCCGTTCGGGTCAGTACCCGGCCATGAAGAACTCGGGGTGCGGTTTCTGCCCACACCGTGCCGACTGCCCGGTCTGGGCGCCCGGAGGAGGACGATGATGACGCCCCTGATGTCCACGCCCGGGCAGCTGTGCGAGCTGCTGGGGATTCCCTTCTCCGAGGAGCAGCTGGCCGCCATCACCGCGCCGATGGCCCCGGCGGTGATCATTGCCGGGGCCGGAACCGGGAAGACGACGGTGATGGCCGCCCGGGTGGTCTGGCTCGTCGCGACCGGGCAGGTCGAGCCGGCCCAGGTGCTGGGCCTCACCTTCACCCGCAAGGCGGCGGGGGAGCTCTCCGAGCGGATCGACCGTGCCCTGCTGCAGGTCTCCGCCTCGACGGGCCAGGACGTGGCAGACGACGAGAGCCAGCTGGTGATGACCTACGACGCCTTCGCGGGGCGTCTGGTGGCCGATCACGCACCCCGGATCGGGCTTGACCCCGCCGAGCGGATGCTCAACGATGCCTCTCGCTTCCGGCTCGCGGCGCAGGTGGTGGGCCGGGCCCGTGGGGACTGGGAGCTGTTGGCGGGACAGTCGGTCGCCTCCCTGGTGAACCGGGTCCTCGGGCTCGACTCGGCGTTGGCGCAGCATCTGGTGGAGCCCGATGAGCTCGAGACGTTCACCACCGGGCACCTCGCCGAGCTGGCCGCCGCTCCCGGTCACCACGGCGTCCCCTACGTGCAGGTGACAGCGGCCGGCGACTGCGCCCGGACGCGTCTCGAACTGCTCCAGCTGGTCCGCGCCTACCGCCGGGAGAAGGCACGGAGCGGAACGGCGGAATTCGCCGACCAGATGTCCTGGGCGGCCCGCATCGCCGGCGAGGCGCCCGAGGTCTCCGCCCTGGTGCGTTCCCAGTACCGGGTGGTGCTGCTCGACGAGTACCAGGACACCTCCTCGGCCCAGGCGCTGATGCTCGCCGGCTTGTTCTCCGGGGACACGCCCGAATCGGGCCGGGGCCATCCGGTCACCGCCGTCGGCGATCCCTACCAGGGGATCTACGGCTGGCGGGGAGCTGCGGCGAGCAACATGGTCGACTTCGCGAACCGCTTCCCGGGTGCCGACGGGGCGCCCGCCGGCGTCCATTCGCTGACCCTCAACCGGCGCAGCGGGGCGACGATCCTGCACGCCGCCAATCTGCTGGCAGCCGATCTGGTGAACGATCCGGCCATGCCGCGCGGATGGGCGCAGGGCACCGAGTTGAGGGCGGCCGACCCCGATCTCGCCAGTGTCGTCGAGGCGGCCGGATTCGACACCGACGAGCAGGAGCTGGACTGGATCGCCGACGACATCGTCGCCCGCGGCGGCGAGGGGCACTGGGCCGGGATCGCTGTCCTGGCCAGGAGGAATTCCACGCTCCCGGAGCTCCACCGGCGACTTGTCGACCGCGAGGTGCCTGTCGAGATCGTCGGTCTGGGCGGGCTGCTGCGCCTGGAGCCCATCCGCGAGGTGGTTTCCACGCTGCGTCTGCTGGCTGACGACACCGACAATGCGGCGCTCGTCCAGCTGCTCTCCTCGCGACGATGGGGGTTGGGTGCCGAGGACCTCGATGCGCTCGGACGCGCGGCGAAGGCCCTCGCGCGCGAGCAGCAGCGTCCGGGAACCGAGCAGGACGGGCGTCGTACCGGTCGCGAAGGGCCTGCTCAGGAGCCGGTGGGGCAGGATCCCGCCCGGTCCGAGGACGACGGCGGGCACAGCCGGCCCGGCGGGATCCCGGAACGGCTGGCCGAGCTGGGGGAGCGGGTCTCACGCCCGTCGGTCTGCCTGATGGATGTGGCAGGGGGTGAGCTCCCCGGGCTCTCGCGCGAGGCGGCGAGGCGGGTGCGTCGGTGCGCGGGCCAGATCGCCGGACTGCGTCGGCTCGCCGGGCGGCCGCTTCGGGAGCTGGTCGGGGCGGTCATCACCACCCTGGGCGTGGAGGCGGAGCTCGAGGCCGACGCGTACCTGCGTGCCCAGGACCGTCGGGCCCAGCTCTCCCGTTTCCTCGATGTCGTCGGTGAGTTCACGGACCTGGACGGGACCGCCCGCCTGGACGGCCTCCTCGCCTATCTGGCCGCCGAGTCGGACCTCGACGACGACATGGAGCAGGCCCTGCCGGCCGCCGAGGACTCGGTGAAGCTGCTCACCGTGCACCGGGCGAAGGGGCTCGAGTGGGACACCGTCTACCTGCCCGGACTCGTCGAGGGAACCTTCCCGGCCAGCGGCCGGGGTGAGAACTGGCTGACCGGTCCCCAGCTGCTGCCCGCGCCGCTGCGGGGTGACGCGGACAGCGTCCCCCAGCTCAGAGAGGTCGACAATGCGGGCATCAAGGAGTTCGCAGAGCGTCTGCGTGAGGCCTCCCGGTTCGCCGAGGACCGCCTCGCCTATGTCGCAGCCACCCGCGCGAAGACCCTTCTCGTGGGCACCAGCCATGTCTGGCGGGCCGGCCTGCACCGTCCGGCGCAGGCCTCCGACTACTACCGTTGTCTTGCCGAGCAGGCCCAGGAGAGCGGCAGGCTCGTCCACGAGCCCGGGCCGGTGGCGCAGTCGAATCCGCTCGGCGAGCAGGCGGACGCGGTGCCCTGGCCGGCAGCTGTCGACGCGGAGCACCAGGGGCTGCTGGACCTGACGGCGACGGCGGTCGCCACCGATCAGGTCGACGTGGACGACGGCAGCGAGCTCACGGCCGACGAGTCGGAGCTGGTGCGCGGCTGGCGCACCGAGGCCACGCGGCTGGTCGACATGGAGTTGGCGGACCGGCAGGCCCGTGCCCTCACGGTGCCCAGCTCGTTGTCCGCCAGCGCCCTGCTCGATTCCCAGCGGAATCCCCGCAGCTTCGTCCAGGCACTCGCGCGCCCGATGCCGCGGCGCACCAGTGTGGGGGCGGGTGTCGGCACCCGCTTCCACGAGTGGCTGGAGAATCGTTTCCGCCAGCATTCACGGCCGCTGGCCGATGACCTGCTCGAGGACGATCCGCTGGCCCAGTTCGTCGAGGGTCCGGCCCGGGATGCGGAGGCCGACACGCGGCTGAGGAAGCTCATGGCGCGCTTCGAGCAGGGCCCCTACGCAGGGCTGGTGCCCGAGGCGGTCGAGGTGCCCTTCGTCCTGCTGCTCGGGCACCAGCAGGTGCGGGGCCGGATTGACGCCGTCTACCGGCTCGACGGTGAGGACGGACATGACTACCAGGTGGTGGACTGGAAGACCTTCGAGGGCGATGCCGACCCCCTGCAGCTGTCGCTGTACCGCCAGGCGTGGGCGGATGTCACGTCGACACCGCCCGAGCGGATCGACGCCGTCTTCTGCCACGTGATGAGCGGAGCCGTCCAGCGTCCCGAGCGGTTCGCCGACAGTGGTGAGCTGAATGCCCTCGCCGACCGGCTGACCGGGCTCGTCTCCACCGATGGGCTCCGGCGCGGACGCCCGGGCTCGGGCGACTAGTTTTGTCGTCATGAGCCTTCCGCCCGAAAGCCTGTCCTGGAAGTTGCGCGGCTGGGAAGAACCCGCCCTGCTCGACCATGCCGGATGGCTGCGTGCCGATCCCGACCAGCTCGACCTGCTGTGGGCGAACCCGGCCAGCCGGGTCCTGCCCGTCGACCGCGGCGGACGGGTCGACCTCGATCCGTTCGGGGAGCCCACCGGCGCGCGTCCGGGCGAGGGGCTGCCCGAGTCGACAGCCTTCCTGGGCATGCTCGACGAGGTGGCCTGGTTCGCGCGGCGCAGCGGCGACGAACGCCATCACACCGTGCGCGAGAATGCGCTCGATCCCAGCCAGCGCCAGGTGGTGGTCGCGGCCGTGGCAGTGCTCAACTGGTACCGCAGCAACCAGCACTGTGTCGTCTGCGGAGGCCACCTCGTCCGGACGAAGGGCGGGTACGCGGCGGTCTGCACCCAGTGCGGGCGCGAGACCTTCCCGCGGACCGATCCGGCGATCATCTGCGGGGTGCGAGACCCCGACGACCGCCTCTACCTCGCCCACCAGTCCACCTGGGAACCGGGGCGGGTGTCGATCCTCGCGGGCTTCATCGAAGCGGGGGAGAGCGCCGAACAGGCCGTCCACCGCGAGATCCACGAGGAAGCCGAACTGCGGGTCTCCGGGCTGCACTACCTCGGCAGCCAGCCGTGGCCGATGCCGCGCTCACTCATGTTCAGCTACACGGCGACGAGCGAGGACCCGGGTCACGTGGACGGCGACGAACTGGCGTGGGGCGGCTGGTACACCCGTGAACAGGTGCGTGCCCGGGTGGACGAGGGCACGATGTCCTTGCCGGCCGGCTCGTCGGTCGGGCATCGGATCATCTTCGACTGGCTGGACGACAGACTGCCCCACGAGTAGCCCACGGTCCGGGCGCCGGGGACGCCCGGCACGGAGCACGCCCTCGGCTCCGGTGCGAACAGGCTTCCGGCCCGGCGTGCTCAGCCTGCCAGCCTCGCGCACAGCCTCTCGGTGAGCCCACTGGCTCGCCTGGCCGGTGTGCGCACCGCCACGGCCAGCGACTCCTCCGGACCGATGATGCGCACCGAGTGCCGGGCGCGGGTGATGGCGGTGTAGATCAGCTCGCGGGTCAGCAGCGGCGAATCCGGGGCGGGCAGGACGAGGGTCAGCGCGTCGAACTGGCTGCCCTGGGACTTGTGCACCGTGAGGGCGAACATCGTCTCCACCCCGTCGAGCAGGAAGGGCGGATAGCTCCTCCCATTGCTCATCGCGGCCCGCAGGCCCTGCGGTGAATTCACCACGATGCCGGTGTCGCCGTTGGCCAGACCGAGCTCGGCGACATTGACGGTGGCGATCAGCGGGCGCCCGACGTACCAGTCCTCCCGCTGGCTTCCGGGCGTGGTGAGGTGCTGCACCTGCTCGGCCAGCGCCGACCATCGCGCCACGCCGTAGGGCCCGGTGCGATGCGCGCACAGCAGGCGATGCGAGTCGAGCGCGCGGCTGGCCGCGTCCGCGTCGCCCCGCACGGCCGCGTCGTGGATGGCGTGTGCCTGCTCGGCCAACGTGCTGCGCAGCGCCGGCAGCGCCGAGAGGTCGAGCGTCGCCGGATCGCAGGGCACGAAGTCGACCGCAGGATCCGCCCGGACCGTCGCCAGCACGGTGTCGACATCTCCGGCGCGAACATCGCGTGCCAGCGCCGCGATGCCGGAGTCGAAACGGAAGCCGTGTTGCAGCTCCACCACGGCACCACCCCAGGGATCCGGCCCGGGCAGTGGCGCGGCGGTGATGTCGGCGAGCACCGCACCGGCATCGACCGGGGTGAGCTGGTCGGGGTCGCCCACCATGACGAGCCTGGTGCGCGGCGACAGGGCTTCCAGGAGCCGGGCCATCAGGGTGAGCGGCACCATCGACATCTCGTCGACGACGACCAGGTCGACCGGGAGCGGATTAGCCGAACCGTGGCGCGGTGCCTGCTCGGGGCGCGCTCCGAGCAACCGGTGCAGGGTGACCGCGCGGATCGCCTCGGCACCGAGCTCGGGGGACAGCCGCGCCGACTCGAGTGCCTCGCCGAGGCGGGCAGCGGCCTTCCCGGTGGGCGCGGCAAGACCGATTCGCAGGCGCCTGTGTGTCCGGGAGAACTGGTCGGAGACCGCCGCGACCAGCCGCGCCACGGTGGTCGTCTTCCCGGTTCCGGGACCGCCGGCGATGACAGTCGTGCGCGCCCTCACCGCCGTCTGCGTGGCGCGGCGTTGGTCGGCCTCGCGAGGGTCCTCGGAGAACAGCCTGTCGAGGCTGGCGGCGAGGACGGCCTCGTCGACGTCGTCCGCGGGGCCGCAGCGGTCCAGCAGCCGCTCGGCGATCGTCTCCTGGTCGCACCAGTAGCGTTCGAGGTAGACGGCTCCGTCGACCAGCCGCAGCGGATGGGAGTTGGCCGGGGCGGCCTCGTCGGCGACGAGCGGGGAGTCGCGCAGGGCCTGCGTCCAGTCGTCGGTGGTGGGCCAGGGCAGTGCGTCGAGATCGGTCTGCTCGCGGCCCGTGTCGTCGTCGCGATGGGCGAAGTCGGCCGCCAGCCGGTGGACCTGTGACAAGGGCAGACAGACCGATCCGGCGCGCAGTGCCCGGACCGCGAGTGCGGCGGCCAGCACGACTCGCTGGTCCTTCTCGCCGCCCGTGCGGGCGAGCATGGACGAGACGTGCACATCCGGGGCGTCGATCAGGCCGGCTGCGGTGAAGACGGCGAGCAGGCCACGGGCGGAGACCACCCGTCCGTCCGTGCGGCTCATCGGGGATCGCCTCCCGCGAGCACCCGTGAGGCCGCCTCGACCAGTGCCGCTCGCGGATGCCAGCTGAAGATCCCCGGCAGCTCGCTCGCCCGGGCACCGGCGGACGAGCCGTCCATGCCCCTCACGAACAGGTAGCCGACCCCGCCCAGATGTGTCCCCGGCCGGTAGCCCGGCAGCC